>NZ_CP013244.1:3345000-3645000 GCF_001679665.1 Candidatus Viadribacter manganicus | reverse complement strand
AAAGCCTTCATTTACTGCACACCGCGGCCAGCCGAGCATGTATCGCTAAACGACCGGCACGCTCCAATTCAGCCTCTCACCCGATGCCCGTCAATGCGGCTCGGTCTCGCCGAGAATGGACATTCGACCATTGTGCGATCTTCATCCAGTGATGAAGCCACCAGTGCTGGGAGCCATGGCGCCAGCTGACGATCAGCCAGCCAAGAAATTGCGCATCAGGTGCTCCGCCTTCTCGGGTTCATCGCGGTGCACGCCGTGGCCCGCGTCTTTGAACACGTGCAGCTGACCCAAAGACCGACGCAAACTTGCCGCGATCTCTTCGGCGCATTCCACCGGCGTAATGGGATCGAGCCGACCGGCCGTGATGAGCGTGGGACATTGGACGCGCGCAAGCCCAGAGCGAAGGTCCATCGTCCTCTGTTCACCCATTATGAAGTGACGCGCCACGTCGATGCGCACGATCGCGCGCGCACGCACGCCGGGTTCTGGATCCGGCTTGGGATTGTAGAGCGGCAGACAAACGGTACGATATTCTACCATCGCCGTTTCATCGCCGTCATCGAAAACGGCCTGCGCAATTTCGCGCGCGCGTTTTCCGCCGAGCGTCTCCATCATCTTGTATGTGATATCGAGACGGGTGCGGGCCGCCGTCGATGACAGGATGAGCTTGCTTGGATGATCAGGAAACTGCGCCGCATAGGACATCGCCACCATGCCGCCGAAGGACACACCCATCACCACCGGTTTGACGATCCCCAGATAGTCGCAAACCGCCTTAACATCGGCGCCCCATTGTTTGAGCGTCCATGTTTCGGGATCGCCGCTCGAACGACCATTGCCCCGATGGTCTAAATAAAGCACTTGATGCGTGTCGGCGAAGCGATCGAAATACGGACGCATCGCCGCATGATCGAAACCTGGTCCGCCGTGCAGCGCAATCAGCGTTGGACGCACGTCCATCTGGCCATCGCCGAGTCCAAGTCCAGCGCCAATCGTGTCAAAGAAGATGCGCGCGTCGCTCAGTTCAACGAACATGCTTTGTCTTCCCTCAAGACCGCGCGCTTGGGTCAGATTGTCCAACGAGCCGCGCTTGCGTCTCCATCGTTGCTGCAACTAACTCGCTTGTGTGGACGCCGGGACGAAGCCCGTGCACGGCGCGTAAACCTGCTGCGATCGCACGTGGCGCGATGGATGTATGATTCTCGTTATTCATGATTTCCCAGGAGAAGCGCGCGCTCGGCCATTGCTGGATCGCAAATTGCTCCGCAGCCCAGATCGGAGCGCTTCCAAATCTGCAGAGCGCGATCGGCACGCTCTCGTCGACTTCGACCGCGCCGGCGCAGACGAAAACGTCCACCGCCAGGTCGCCATGCTTTGCTGCGTACGCCGCTGCGGCCGCCTCGATTTCTCCAGGTGCTGTGCCGAGGCTAGGGCTGATAGCGATGTAGCGCGAAAACGGCGACGTCGGATCAAACAGCGCCCGCAGCGCAAAGTGACCGCCCGACGAGTCGCCGATCAAAGTGTGCCGCGCCGTAAGATCAATGGGATAGTGCGCGCAAAGGCTTGGCAACAATTCATCCCGCAGGAATCCAAGAAACCGCGTGTACCCGCCCGCACCCATTTGCAAATGCGGTTTGCTCTCGCCACTCTTTAGCATTGCAAACAATTGTTGCAGCTGAACCCCCAGCGCATCGCGCATGTCCCATGGACCGTGGAAGTCGAAGTTGCGACGCGCGTAGTAGCTGGCGAAACCCTCCGAGGCGGGATAGCCAACGCCGACAACAATAGCGGGCGGCACCGGTCCGGCGGTCTGCGCAAAGCGTCCATGGGCGATGGTCTGCACCAGATCGAAAATGAGATTGCCGTCGAGTACAATGATCACGGGCAAACGCGCGTGCGGCGAGATATTCGAAGGTATCGAGACATCAATCGTGTAAGCGCCCAGGCCCTCAGAATAGACGTCAAATTGATCGTGACGGATCGATGCGAACGGGCGGGGTGTGATAGCAAGCGCCATTTACTGCCTTCACTCTGCTGGCGCGCCTTCAAGCGGACGCGGAAGTTCGGAAAGAAACTCTTCGGCGAAGGCGCAATACATTGCCGCGCCCTGCGTCATCACACGCTCGTCAAGCACCATGCGATTGGAATGCAAGGCACAACAGGAGCGCCAATCGCCGCCTTCTGGCGAGGCGCCCAGGAACACCATCGCGCCCGGCACACGCTGAAGAATGTAGGCGAAGTCTTCAGCGCCCATCGCCGGGCTAGGCATGTCCATCCAAGCTGCTTCACCTGCTAGTCTGCATGCTGTGGCTTTGGCTAACGCAGCGATGCCGCTATCACACACTGTCACCGGAAACCCGAGTTCGATATCAACGCGCCCCTGGCACAAGTGCGCGGCCGGAATATGCTCGGCAAGACGCCTTATGCCTTCGTGCGCGAGTGTGCGTGATGCTTCCGAAAAGCTTCGGATCGTGCCTTCGATGACGGCCGTTTCGGGGATCACATTGTTGGTCACGCCAGCCTCAATCCGCCCGACCGTGACAACGACAGGATCAAATGCCGGCACTCGACGTGTTACCATCGCGTGAATGGCACTCACCAGTTCGGTTGCGACGGGTATGGGATCGATCGCGTCATGCGGTTGCGAGGCATGTCCGCCCCGGCCTTCGATGCTGATCTCAAAGCGGTCCGCAGCGGCGAGCATTGGTCCAGCCCGCCCCGCGAACACCCCGGCAGGAACGTTGGGCGTCACATGCAACGCAAACGCTGCATCCGGCAACGGATCAATGACGCCATCATCAAGCATGAAACGTGCGCCGTGCCAGCCTTCTTCGCCCGGCTGAAACATGAATTGCACCGAACCGGCAAGCGCGTCGCGGCGCGCGCAAAGCGCGCGCGCCGCCCCCACGAGCATCGCTACATGCGTGTCGTGACCGCAAGCGTGCATCGCGCCCGCACGGCGAGACGTGAACTCCAGTCCCGTGTCTTCGTCAAGTGGCAGCGCATCCATGTCGGCCCGCAGCAAGACCGTCTTGCCGTTCTCAGGACCGCGCAGCGTTGCCACAAAGCCCGTGGTCGAAGCGCCTTCGGTGAAATCCAGAGGCAGTCCTTTGAGGGCAGCGCGCACCTTTGCGGTGGTGGCGGGCGTGTGCAGACCAAGCTCTGGGTCGGCGTGAATTGCCCGCCGCAATGCAATCATGTCGTCGAGGAGCGCTGCTGTAGATTGACGCCAGTCCAGCATGGCTACTCGCCTTGCCTACGGGAAGAGTCGCGCCCCGCAATCAGCGCCATGGCTGTTAGCATGCCGCGAACCGCTGCCGACGGTTGCGTCTTGCGGTCGACTACCGAGACGTAATTGGTGCCAATGAAAAAATTGAACAACGACACTGCAGTCGCCTCAAGCCCAAGCGGCAGTGTGATCTCGCGGTTGGCATGCAAGCGCTGCAGCACTGTACGCAACGAGGCCAAACGAACCTGATAGTTCTCCGAAACGCCGCTTGGACTTTCGTGGGCGACAGTCAAGTCCGCGACGAACTGGAACGCCAAGCGCATGCGCCGCATCTGCCGGGGCGTACGCAGGTACTTAAACATCTTGATGCTAGCGGCTTCGAACTCAGCCCATGTTTCAGGCACCGGCTCGAATTCGTAGTCATCGATGTCGAGCGCGCACGCCGCGAGGATAAGATCGTCTTTAGTGGGAAAGTGCACGTAGAGCGCGCCAATGCTCACGCCGGCGCGCTTGCACACATCGCGCAGCGACGTGTCCGGCACACCTTTTTCGATCAGGCATTCAAGCGCGGCTTGGGCGATCTGATCGCGCTGGCCCTGCATGTACGCAACATCACGCTTTGGCACATGCCCTCCTTCGAAGCGCAAACGGCTTGCGTGGTCATACCCCGGCGAAATACCGCTTGCAAATATAAAAAAACGAACGCATGTTTTGTTTTATCGGGGAGATATCACCAAAAATCGCATTAAAACAACGACCAGGGGTGAGGATCATGAAGTTCGGGGACAAGATTAAGTGGGCACTTTTGGCAACGAGCGCTGCGTTGGCGCTGCCGGCGGCGCCGGTTCTGGCGCAGACAGCGAGCGAAACCGCGGCACCAGAAGAGATCATCGTCACCGCGCAAAAGCGTGAAGAAACACTTTTTGAAGTGCCGATGTCAGTAACCGCCGTGACCGGCCAAGACATTGCCCAACGCGGCTCACGCGATTTGCAAGACCTGCAATATTCCGTGCCCGGCCTTTCCATCTCGGAATTGGCGCCTGGAACACAGCAAGTGGAGCTGCGCGGCACGTCGGTGTTCAGCGGCCTGTCGACGGTCGGCGTCTACATGGACGATCTGCCGCTCAACGGTGAATCAGCGCAATCAGGTCTCGATATCCGGCTTCTGGATGTCGCGCGTGTCGAAGTGCTCCGGGGTCCGCAAGGCACGCTTTACGGCCAAGGCGCCATGGGCGGCACGATCCGTTACATCACCCGCACGCCCGATCTCGAAAACGTGTCCGGCAGCATCTCCGCGGAAACCGGAATGATCACCGACGGCGGCACGGACGCCAGCGTTCAAGGCGTTCTCAACCTTCCCATAGCCGCCGGTCAGTTCGGCGTGCGCATTGCGGCAGCGCATCAGCAATACGGCGGCTGGATCGACAACACGAGCCTAGGTCTCAAGGACGCTAACTCCGGCGAGAGCAATGTGTTTCGCGCGCGCGCCTTATGGCGACCGAGCGCCCAGCTCGACGTGTCGCTCACACTTTCGCATCAAGATCTCGATGTCGGCTCGATTAATCTGAGCGACGAGGATCGCACCACAAATAGCGTCGTTTCAACGCCAACCTCGAGCCGCGCCAATATCGCCAATCTCAACGTCAGCTACGACATGGGTTTTGCGACGCTCCTGAGTTCCTCGGGTTGGCTCGACCGCAAGGACGTCAATCAATATGATCTTTCGCCGGCGTTCATTCCGGCGTTGGAAGCGCCGCCGCCATTTGGCTTTGGCTTCGCACCGGGATCGGTCTCAAGCATTGCTTATCATGTGCCCAGCGCGAACCAGATTTTCGCTCAGGAGCTGCGCCTCTCCTCCAATGGTGACGGCCCGCTGCGCTGGACTGTGGGCGGCATGTATCGGGACTCACAGACCTCGATCCACTCTTTTGCCGTTGTCACGCCGGATGTCGTGCCCTTCGATCTGATTAGCGTCGAGGGAACCAATCCCTCTGACTCACGCTCGTGGGCAGTGTTTGGCGAAGGTACATGGGCATTTACGCCAACGCTCGCAGCGACGTTGGGCGGACGTTATTTCGAGGACCGCCGCACTCAGGACGTTGCCTCGGCAACCTTTGGCGGAGCCTCCGCCGACGCCAACATAGCCACCTTCTCGGCCTTCAGCCCGCGCTTCAATTTAGCGTGGACGCCGTCCGACACGTTGATGATGTACTTCAACGTCGCGAAGGGATTTCGCAGCGGCGGCTTCAATAGGCTCTCCGCGGGCCTCGGTCTTGTTACCGTGCCTCCCACTTACGATCCCGATACGCTTTGGAGTTATGAAGTTGGCGGGCGCTATCGCTCTCCCGATCACCGCTTCAATGCGGAGCTATCAGTCTACTATAACAATTGGACCGACGTTCAGTCGCTGCAGTTCGCCTCCGGACTTCCCGTCCAATATGTGGTCAATGGCAACGATATCGCCGGATTTGGCGTCGATGCGGCGGCGAGCTGGCGCGTAACCGATGCGCTGACCCTCTCGGTCTCGGGCGGCTATAACGACATGACCTACCAGAAGACCACCGGCGAGCGGCACTCTGGCGATCCAGCAGACTACGTCCCGCAATTCACATTTTCCGCGTCCGCGAACTACGACTTCCACTGGAGTTCGGATCTCCCGGGGTTCGCCCGAATTGACTATCAACACACCGACGGTTGGCAGGTCTATCCGCGCAATCTCTTGCCCGCGCCTGCATTTGCCGAGACCCAAGACTATCTGAACGGCCGAATCGGCATTGACGTGCAGAACTTCAAACTGTCTCTCTTTGCCAACAACATCCTCGACGAAAACGCTGTCAGCTATCCAGCCTTTGGCGGATTGTTCGTGCCGATGCGACCGCAGCCGCGCACGGTCGGCCTTGCTCTCTCGTACGACTATTAAGAGGATCGGTTGAACGCGGAAGCGGATGTGCGGGTGCGCCTGTCGACGCCGGCGGGCGACATCCTCTTGGACATCTTGGCGAGCAAAGCGCCCCGCGCCGCGCGCGCCTTTCTTGCTCATATCGATGCGGGGCGCCTCGACGGCGTGCCATTCGCGCGCGCGGTGCGGCGCGACAATGACAACGGTCAACCTTCAATAGAGGTGCTGCAAACCTGGCCACTTCCAGGGGATATCGAGATTCTGACGGGACGGTTCGAGTCCACCGCGGAGAGCGGGCTGCGTCATATCGAAGGCGCGGTCTCGTTTGCCCGCAGCGCGGACGGCGTCACCCCTTCCGCATTCTTTATCTGCCTCAGTGAAGAGCCTGCACTCGATCACGGCGGCGCGCGCCAGGACGATCGACAGGGTTTTCCGGTGTTCGCCGCCGTGGTCGAAGGCCTCGACGTCGTCCGCGACATCCATGCGAGGGAGACTTCACCTGAAGCCCCCATTGCTTACCTGAAAGGCCAGATGCTTGTCGCCCCTGTCCCCATTGTAAGCGCCCGCCGCAGTCCCCCAAGAATTGGACGTACATGAGCAGAGCTCCAACAGCCTTGGGCGCGCAATGACTTTCGACGCCTGCGCCGCTCGCAAAGTCGCGCCTATCGAGATCACACTCGAAGCGCTGTCGGCCGATCCTTATCCGATTTACGACACGCTACGGCGGGAAGCGCCGGTCGCGTGGGTTCCGTCGCTAAATATGTACTGGGTCACGCGTTATGAGGATGTGCGCGCGGTTCTGATTGACTCAGATACATTTGTGACAGGGACATCGGCCTCTCTGCTCTTCGATGTATTCGGTGAGCATATGCTCACTACTGACGGCGCACTACATCGTCGTTACCGCGGCCCGGCCCTCAACGGCGCGTTCATGCCTCAAGCGGTTCGCTCCAGTGCGCTCAGCCAGATCACTCGTCGGGTTGATCAGTTGATCAACGGCTTCATCATCGACGGGCACACGGAATTGCGCAGCAGTCTCGCCGCCCGACTTCCGATCCTAACGATGCTCGACATTTTTGGGTTACCAGAAGACATCGAACCCCATTTGCGAACGTGGTACGATGCATTCGAAGCGGCGCTTTCCAATCACGCGCACGACCCGGCGATTCGAGACCGCGCGAAACGCTGCGTCGCCGCCTTTCACGACCGCATGCAAGATGAAATCGAGGCCTGCCGGGCCGAGCCACGGCCTGGTCTCCTGCAACAACTCCTGATGCAGACGGATCAAAGCCTCTCTGATCCGGAAATTCGCCGTAACGCGCTGATCATCATGTTTGGCGGCATATCTACGGTCGAAGCGGTGATCCTCAATACATTGTGGGCGTTGCTCGCGCATCCAGCAGCACTGTCGCGCGTGATAGCCAATCGGGCGCTGTTGGATGCCGCGTTTGACGAGACCATGCGCTGGATTTCGCCGGTCCAATCGGCGACACGGCATACGTTGCGCGACGCCGTCATCGGTGACGTTTCCGTTCCTGCTGGCACCACTGTCAACTGCATGCTGGCCTCCGCCAATCGCGACGAAGCGGTCTTCGCCGGCGGCGACGTCTTCAACATCGACCGCGCCAATGCGCGCAAGCAACTGGGCTTCGCCACAGGCCCGCATCTTTGCCTCGGCCGCCATTTGGCGCGGGAAGAAATGCGCGTATCACTCAACGCTCTGTTTGATCGCGCACCGACTTTACGACTGAGTTCGAGCGCCACGCGCCTGGCTGGTCACGAATTCCGACAGCCTTCTTCCCTTTCCCTCAACTGGGACTGAGCGATCGACCGTCTCGAAAGGGCCAAACGCTGCCCAGTTGCCACAAAGTTACGAACGTCCCCCGTTGAGCCGTCATCGGTCAATTTGCACCCGGCGCCACGCAGACGCTTGATCTACCCAGATGCGGCGCCAACTTAGCGCTCCGCGTGGGGTCGTCTGGGGAGACGACCATGGTCTATTGGAACGACAAAGAGCGCGGGATTCCGCTAGTGGATGAGCACGCGCCGCATGGGCTGAACCTGTCTTGTGGCGCGTGTAGTCATAGCGTCTTGATGCTTTGGGCTGACGTGCTGAAGCGATGGCCGCTGGGGACATACAGCCGCGATATGGCCGCCTCGCTAAAGTGCTCGCAGTGCGGCGAGCGACAAGGCTGCATCATGGTCAGTGCGCACACACCAGGCCAAAGAAGCTAGCTGAACAGCTCGATGTCGGCGTAATGTGTCGCGCTAAGAGGCCGGCGAACCAGTCCGCCAGGAGACGCTGCGGGAAGCTTTCGAAGCTAACGGCGTCGAGTTCACCAAGGGCAAGGGCACTGGAGCGCGGTTACTTTCAGAGCGATGAGGGAAGTCGTGACTACCGAACCAGCAACCGCGCAAGACACCGAACCACGACGCAGCTTGTGGTGGTGGCTACTTACTATTACTGCGCCCATCGGCATCATTGGCGGCCCGCTCGGTATCGCAGACATGCTGTCGGGATTGATCGAGTGGCACGGACCTGTCGGTTTCCTCGTTTCCTATTGGGACCGGATCATCAGTGATCCTCTACACAACGTGCTCCACTACGTTGCGGCGTTCATTCCTGCGCTTCGCTTTCTCGACGGCTTTGCGCTGGATTACCTGACCCTCGGCGTTTTGCAGTATTCAGCGTTCGCTAGATCGCTCTCGATCCTCCGACCCCACCAACCAGGGCCAATCCCTCTGGATCACGAACTCCTTACGGCTGCGATCGTGATCCTGGGATGGCCGTTGGTATTCTATTTCAGCGCCTTCTTTTCACTAATTAACGACCGAGTTTTGCGCCCGATCCTCGTCCTTTCGACGGCCCCATTTCTAATCTTTCTTCTGCTTTGGATAGTAAACCTCACTCTGACATGATGCCCGCTACGCTGATGGGCAAAGTCGAACACGTTCCTCATGATGCCGCTCCCTTCACTCGAACAGTTCGCGCGACGCGTTGATCAGTTGCCGGATCATTCGACGCGCCGCGATTGCGTCGGCGGTGTAGTGGCCGTGCTTCAGTGCATTCCGGTTCCCCGGCTGCGCGCCGCTTCCCGGCGCTCCGCCGTGCATTCGGCAACGACTCTTGCCCCTCACCGCCGCTTGTTGGCAGAGCGAGCCCTTCCGAGTTTGAGCAAGGCAGCGCGAGGAGGCGTGCGCCATCTCCAGCGCCGCCATCGCTTGTTTCCGTGTTCGCATAGCCTCGTTCTCCCAGCTTTCCCTGTGACCCCACCCCCGTGACCGCACCAACGACGGCTTGGCCGCCGGCCTGCACTGTGACGTTTTCGACTATGACGCGCTGCGTCGTGGTCTTCCCGCGGTGGCGGTTGAGCGTTTCGATCAGAGCCGAGAAGGTGCGCGCGCATTTGTTGGCCTGGCTCAGGTTGGTGGCGCGAATCTCGACGTTCGGCTGACACTGCGCGCGAGCGAGACAATCCATCGTAACGTGATGCAGCGCCGCTGCCTGGACTGCGATCATGCCCTCAAGCTCATTCGCCGGCTCGAAGGCGCTGGCCGCCTGCAGGATTGCGTTTGCGGCATCCGCCGGGGGACCAGTGATTTTGCCGGCCGGTAGTTTCTGGCTTCCGATGGCGACCGCAAAAATCTGATAGAGCGCCTGCGCCGAGAATGGCGGAGGTGGCTTGTCCAACTCGCAGTCGCTCCGCTCACCGAGAACGCAAGCGAGCGCCCCGGGCTCGTGCGAGACCTGCAGCATGATCCGGCGGTCATCGCTCACAGTGCCGCCGATGCGGCAGACAGCGGGCTTACGATCGACCCCCATGGGGAGCGTTACCGCGTCGTCAGGCGGCTCGCTGGCGTCGTTGACCGCAGCGTTAAATCGGGAAGCCATCTAGCCGGCCTCCATCGCTGAAAACGATCGTGCCCGGCGCGCGAGCGAACAAGCGAACAGGTCTAAAGACCCCTGTTCGCTTGTTCGCCCTCCCGCCAACAGCCGCAAAACGGTACGAACAGGCGAACAAGAACCGCGCGAACGTTGTTCGTTTTTCTGTTCGCTCTCTGATTTGATTGCGATTAAGCGAGCCAAAGCCAACCCTCCCCATCAGTGTCGTTCCTCCAGACCCGGACGATTTTTCTCGCACTCAGATTCTCGAGCGCGCGATTCCATCTTGTTCGCTTCGCTGCGGTGGTTTCGCCCTCTTGTGAGAGGCCCAGTTTGTAGGCCCGATCACGCACCATCAGGAGTGGCGCAACGTAGGCGCCAGCAGCTGCGGGGACGCCCGCCGGGGCCTTGCGGCCATCAGTTGAGAGCACCGCCCGCAGGGCTTCCAGCGCGATTGCTTCCGACGCGGCCTGCTTGGAGTCGCGGCGCTTGGCCTGCGGCGCATCAACGTATTCGACCACGCAGGACGTGATGGGATCGCCCTCAGTGTCCGAGCCGATCATTGCGGATTTGAGACGGAAGCCCCACCGGCGGCCGTCCTCGTCATCCTTTTGCTTTGCGAGACGCAGCGACCGTTCGCCGGTGTCCTCGTCATGGGTCAGCTCAACAGCCGTATCGAGCGCCGCGAACAAGCTGGAGTGCCCGCGCGCGCCGTTGCTCGCCACCTTGCCCGTGTGGTGGATCAGGACGACCAAGACGCCCAGTGCCTCGCCTATCCTCTCCATCGCCGCCAAAGCCGCGCCCATATCGGCGCCGCTATTTTCCTCCGCGCCGGGCATTGCACGCGCCAGCGTGTCAACGACGACCACGCCCAAACGTGCATCAAGGCCCCGCCCACGCTCTTTAAAGTCAATCGCCGCCTCGCGGAGCAGCTCAATCAATTCGTCAACGTCAGGCGCATCCGGGCTCGAGAAATCGACGCCGCGCGGGATCAGTGCGAACGGGAGTTCGTCAACCTCGCCATTCTCCTGCATCCAGGTGCGAATGCGTTTGCGCAGACCGTTAGCCGCCTCAGCGCCAACATAGGCGACGCCGGTTTGCCGTGTGCGATGGCCTAGAATGTCCTCGCCGCGCGAGATGCGCAGGAACCACTCCAGAGCCAGAAAGGATTTGCCGCTACGCGATGGGCCATAGATGCACATCAGCCCGGAAGCGGGGACGAGCCGCTTGACCAGCCAGGCGCCCTCCTGCGGTTCGACTTGTTCGGCCCATTCGAGCGTGAGCGGGCGGCGCGCTGGCTCGCCGCTGTCTCGCTCTGGCGGTGTCTCAATCCCGTGATCGTGGCCGATAGCGCGGCCATTCGCATGGCCGTTAACGTGCGGAGAATCCGTGTCGAACGTCATGGCGCGCCCCCGAGGTTGAGGACGTCAAGCCAATCGCGGCCCTTTGGTGCAGGAACGATTATGCAACGAACGCGACGCTTCAGACGATCGGAGAGCACTTGCGCGGCTTCCTCGCCCGGTGCGTCGCCATCGGCGGCAATGAAGAGTTTGCGCACTTTGGCCGGCGGCTCGAATGCTGCGAGGTTCACCGTCCCAAACGTTGCCCATGTCGGGATCTTGCGAAGCGAGTAGAACGCTAGCGCCGTCTCCACGCCCTCAGCGACAGCAAGAACATCGTCAGTCTGTGCAAATAGCTTGCAGGCCGAACCCTTGTAGGGCCCGAAGGTCAGGCGCGCGGGATCGCCTCGCTTGCCTGAACCATCGGGCTGCAGCTTCGTCATCTGACACGCGCGCAATTCTCCTTTGGAGTCATGCGCGAGCGCCAAGCCAGACACGCGCCCTTGTTCGTCCGTATAGTCGCGCAGCGCTCCAGATGCGCACGCGAGAGCCACAGTCGAGACGGGCAACCCCCGCGCGTCAAAGAGATAGCGTCGCATGATTGCGGGCGCGTCAGACCTATCGACCATGCGGGCAACTTGCTGAAGCCTGCGAGCATCCTGCGCCGCTTGCTCCTTAATGCGTACCGCCGCCTGCTTGCGCTTTTCTGCGTTGGACAGCGGCTTGACGTTGCTGGGATCGAAGCCAATGGCGCGGTGGATTTCATCGCGCGTATCCAACGAACTTCCGTTCCAAGAATGCGCGACCACACCGCGGCCGTCGCTGCGAATGCGCACCGTGGTTCCGTTATCGCGCCCGCTATGGTTAGGCGTGGGCATCTGCAAATAGACGTCACTGCCGCGACGCTGAATCTTGCCGCCATAGCAGCGCTGGACGTCTTCAAGCGTGAGGCGGCTACGCTCCATAGGCCGCCTCCACATAGTTGGCAGCTTCAAGCATGCGTGCTGCCGCGTCACGCAGCCGTTCACGGGCATTGCGACTTGCGGTGGTCTCGGCCTCATGGATCACGTCGTCAGCCTTGCGACGGAGACGCTCGGCGGTGAGGTTGTAAATTAGCGTGGAGCGCTCACCCATGGCTGGCCTCCCTTGCGCTCGCGACTACGGCGCGCTCCAAGCAGTGCGCGGCGTCTAGCGCCGCCTGCGTGGCAATGTGCAAGCGTTGGCGCGCCCACCGATTCTTGCACCGCCGCGCCGCGGCGCTGTTAAGCGCCGCTAGCAGACTCGCAATACTCGCGTTGGTCACACCGCCACCGGTAATGATGGCGGGAAGGCAATCACCCTCAGGGTTGAAGGGTGCTGCTACGTTCGTTAGGTTCGTCATGTTGTCCTGCTGCTCTCGACAACAATTCAGCGCGCAAATGACGCGCCGGAACGCGCTCGCGGGCAAAGCGGGCGCGTTTCGCTGTCCTGGGGGTGGAAATGCGGCGCACTAAGCCGCCGCGGCTTCGACTTGTAGATTTCGACGCAATTCCGCTGTGCTTCGCGCTCGCGTGGTGCGGCTGTTCAGCCACTCCTTGAACGAGGCCACTTCGTACAGCGGAACTGTCCCAAAATACGCGATTTCAGGGCCACCGCCCTGCACGGCCATCTTTGCCAGCGTGGCCGGCGCGAGTGGATAGCCGAGCGCCGCAGCTAATGCGGAGGCCTCCTTGCGTCGCATCTTGAAGTCGTCTGACCAGGCCAGCGGTTCGCTGCCTGCTTCGTCTTGAGACTGCATCTCTCGCTCCCGTTAGCCCGAAGTGGGCGACGTTGGAGCGATGTTGCTCAATCAAAGTTTGGGAGTGAAATGGGAGTTTGGGAGACGTTGAGAGTTGTGTGAGATCAGTTGTTTGCGGCCGTCACCGCCGAGGTCGCGTCGGCCAGTTCCACCCGTCCAACTTGAAAGCCGCACGGACGACGCTGCGGTCTGGATACTCTGAACCTAGGTCGGCCTCTATCGCGCTGCAGATGCTCTTCGCATTCATGTCGGGCGGGAACTTACGATCGGGCCATCGTCGTTTGCCTGCCTCTACGACTTTGTTCTGTGCGGAAGTAAGCCTTGGAAGATCGCTGGGCGCTCGGTTCGTCAGGTCGCTTTTCATGCTGATAGATGCGGGCAGCATCTGCGCGAAGTCCCCGCCTTCAACACAGCGTCCCATGAGCGCGTCCAGATCTGCGCGTTTAACGAATAGGGGCCCTTCCGACGCGTTCGAACGACCAGTTCGCATGGCCCAACGATAAAACTGATCATCGCGCCAGCGGATCAACGAGATAGACAGGTTGCCGCGCTCGTTGAACGCCCAAACAGGCGCACGCCAATCTCGGTCATTGGCGAACACAGCACGCATAAATGCACAAACACGCGCTCGCTTAGACTTACGATCCAGCAGCAGCCGGTCGTAGGTAGAGACAAGGAGATCGTCGTCGACGCCTAGTTCCGCGTCGACGCCTTTGGCGCCTTCCGCCGTGGGCGACGCCGCGTTGCCAGACATTTGCTGATGCGACGTCAGCGAACGGCCGGACCGCATTCCTGCGCGCATTGTCGAGAGCTTTTCTGCCGCCGACTTCGCGGCACGCCTGCGAACGACCCTGATCAGATCGCCGGGCGCTAGCAGTGGCTCATCAATGTTCTGCCAGATTAGCCGCTCCACGGCGCTGATAGCGTCTGGGAGCCAAACCGCGTCCACCTCAAGGAATGGCTTGTCTGATACAGACGCGCCAGGCCAACCGTTTTCGGGCCAAACAGCCTCAATCTCCGCGATCTCGCGTTCCGTAAACACAGCGCCTCCGCATGACGCATCCGCATGTTGATCGGCGGGAAGCTCGCTGCGGAAAGCGTGCTTGTCGGGCCGTCGCCCTATCCCGCCGAACCAAACTTTAGCTCGCTTCGTCCTTCTGACGAAGTTTGACTATGCTGTCGTTCTTCTGCTCCCGCGTACCGAGAATGCGCTTTCCGACGCGCTCAGCTAGCTCCTTGCCGGGATCTGCTCCGAAATGCGCGTAGCGCTGCGTGGTGCTTACCTGCGTGTGCCCAAGCACCTTGCCGATAAGCGCGAGGCTCGCGCCGCCCGCGACGGCAAAACTGGCGTAGCTGTGCCGCAGATCATGCAGGCGTGTGTTTCCAAGCTTCGCGCGCGTACGGACACGTTGCCAGGCCTTCTGCAGGCCGGTCGCCGGCATCTTGGAATTAGTCGGCGCAGGAAAAACGACGGGACTACGCCCTTTCTTTGCCAGCCGATCGTTCTGAGCGCTTCGCTCCGCGAGAATAGCCGCAGCGGGTGCGTTGAGTGGAATTGCCTTCTCTCCAGTTTTCGACCGCGCTGGCGGAAGTTTGATCACGCCATGAACGAGATCGACCTCCGACCAGGCCAACTCCGAAATCTCAGCCTTGCGCGCGCCCGTGAGCAGCAGCAGCCGGATGACGTCGGCATGTTCCTTCGACAATGAGCGCTCGTCCTGCATGGCCGTCAGCGTGTCGAGCAGCTTCGCGGTCTCCTTGTCCGAGAGAAACCGCTCTCGCTTTACGGCAGCGAGCTTCTGAACGTTCGTAACGGGATTTGCGTCGACCAGCTCCTGCGCGACCGCCCAGCCGTAGCAGCTCGACAGAGAGACAATCGCTCCGCGCGCGATACTTGGCCCGCCTCGCACCACTGCGAGCCCCCGCTTCTTGGCGCTCTTCTCACGCGTTGCTGTCTCGCCATCGCGGATCTGCCGTTGCGCCTTCTCAATGTCGGCGCGACGCAGATCGCCAGCCAGAATGTTTCCAAGTAACGGGACGATGTGGCGACGAAGGCGGCTAGCGTCGTGCTCCCAGGAAACCGCGCGCTTGTTGGGCGCCGCTTCCGGACCGTCTGCCAGCCACCGCTCAATGAGCTGAGCGACCGTGATGGCGCGCCGTCGTTGCTCCATACGCTCGGCCTTCAGCGCTTCAGCCCGGGCCAGCGGGTCGCCGCCAGCCTTCACGATGCCTCGGAGCACTTCAGCCTGCGTACGGGCAGCATCGGCCGTCCAGGGCGCGCCGTGCTCCCCGATCGTCATCGCCCGCTGGCGCCCATCGGCCACGTACTTCAAACGATACGTCATCGAACCGTTGGGATGCACACGCAGATGGAAGCCGCGGATGGTGCCGTCGAAAATGTCGAACCGCTCGGCCCGTGGCGTCAGCCGCTCGATCAGCCTGTTCGTGATGTTGACCTTCTTGGTCAAAACGCCCCCGAAACATCCTCCCCCGGCCATTCCGGGTACATGTCGGGTACAGCTTAAGGGCAAATCACAGCCAACGCCAGCCAATTGCGCCTAACACTCAATGCGAAATAACCCATTCTTTATCTGGCTTTTGCCATATCCAGCCAACCGACGGAAACTGCAGAAAGACCGCAACCTCCTGATTTGTAATCAGGGGGTCAGGGGTTCGAGTCCCTTACGCGGCACCGCGCCTAATGCGCTGTTTCCGTGTGCGTTTCCGGCTTCCCCTGCGGGTGAGGCGGTTCGCCCCGTTGCGCGATCACACAACGCGGCGCGAATGTTTGGCTCTCAAACTCCGGGGAACTCACATGCGCGGACTTATTTTCGTTGCGTTGCTCACAGTCGCGGCCTGCGGGCCGTCTGAAACGCCACCGCCACCGACGTCCGAGCCCGTCCCGACGACCCAAGCGGCCGCGCCTCCAGCGCCCAGCAATGACGAAGAGCAAGCCAAGATCGCGGCGCTCGCTTCACCTTACAACGAGGCCAATTACGAAGCGGGCCGGCGGGTCTTTGCTCAATGCCGCTCGTGTCACGTGATAGACGCCGGCGCTCCGCACCGTGTAGGCCCCAACTTGCACGGCGTGTTCGGGCGCGAGATCGGCACGGCGCAGGGCTTCACCTATTCGCAAGCCGTGCAAGACGCGTCATTCGTGTGGGATGCCGATCATCTCGATCATTGGCTGCAGAACCCGCAGACATTCTTGCCTGGCAATCGCATGGCATTCGCAGGCGTGCGCGATGAAACGCAACGCCGCGATCTCATCGCCTATCTGATGGTCGAAGCGTCCGAGTAATCACTCGGCCGGGCGCGCGGTGGCTTCACCGCGCTCGAACGCTTCAATCTCCTTGGCGGTTGCTTCCGGCGACTTGGTGTAGCGCGCGAGCAGATCATAGAATATCGGCACGACGAACAGCGTTAGCATCGTCGCGACCAGAAGCCCGAAGAAAATCACGACGCCAATCGTGAAACGGCTCTCCGCGCCCGCGCCATGCCCGAGTATGAGTGGGATAGCGCCGACGATAGTTGCAACCGACGTCATGAGCACCGGCCGAATACGCAAATCAGCCGCTTCAATGATGGCGTCACGGATGCTGCGCCCCTCATCGCGCAGCTGATTGGCGAACTCGACAATCAAAATGCCGTTCTTGGCCGCGAGGGCAATAAGGATGATGAGGCCGATCTGGCTGTAAATGTTCAGCGTGCCATTGAACAAGAATAGCCCAAAAAGGCCCCCTGTCAGCGCCAGCGGCACCGACACCATGATCACGATCGGGTGGACGAAGCTCTCGAACTGCGCCGCCAACACCAGGAAGACCACGATCAGAGCGAATGCGAAGGCAAAGGCGATGGCGCCCGTCGATTGTTTGTACTGACGCGCGGCGCCTGTGTAGTCGATCGTAATCGGCTCATTGCCGATTTCCGCGCGCGCCAGTGTCTCAAGCTCGTTGAGCGCGTCACCGATCGCGTAATCGCCGGCAATCGAGGCAGAGATCGTGACCGACGCTTGGCGGTTCATGCGCCGGCGTTCAGCGGAATCACCGACGGTGTTTACGTTCACGAGCGTGGCCAGCGGAACCAACTCGCCGGTTCGATCCGAGCGAACATATTTGTTGGTCAGATCGGCAATGTTCGAACGTTCGTCACGCTCGGCCTGTAGGTATACGTAATATTCCTCGCCGCGATCCGCGATGGTATTTACCCGGCGCGAGCCCATCGTCGCTTCGAGCGTACGACCGATCGCTTGCACCGAAACGCCGAGCGCCGCCGCGCGCTCGCGATCAATATCGACAAGCACACGTGGGGATGTCGGTTGATAGTTCATGCGTGGGCGTTGGAAATTTGGGCTCTCGCGCATGCGGTCCATGACGCGCTCAGCCACGAGCGCCAAGCTTTCGTAAGTCGAGCCTAGAAGCACGATCGAAGCGCCATCAGCGCCACCGCCTCCGCCACCACCCTGGAAGGGGTTCTGCATACGGGCGCGGACCGTAGCGCCAGGGATCTGCGCGAAGCGGGCATTCATCTCAGTCTCGATCTCAGCGCCACTGCGATGGCGGTGCTCCCAATCGGTCAAGAAGACGCGTGCTAGGCCGGACGAGAAACGGTTCGTGCCAGCATCGCCAAACCCGGGGGCGACCACCATCACGCGCTGCGCTTCGCCGTTTTCCACGTACTCGAGCAAGATGGCCTCAACCTGGCTCATCACGCGGCTCATATATTCGAAGCCCGCACCTTCCGGCGCTTGGGCGAAGATCGTCAGATTTCCGCGATCCTCCGGCGGCGTGAGCTCTGACGAAAGCTGGGTGAAGAGGTAGCCGCCGAGAATCACAACGCTGGCGAACACCACGAACACCAAAGCCTTCGCCTGCATCGCCGCCTCCAGCGACGCGCGATACGAGGCGCGCAAGGCGTCCAGCACGCCGTCTACGAAACGGGACAATCGGGTGCTGCTCTTCACCGGCTTGATGAGCTTTGAGCACATCATTGGCGACAGTGAGAGCGCAGCGAACGCCGAGATCACGACGACACCGGCGATGGTCACCGCCAACTCAACGAACAAGCGCCCGACGTAACCGCCGACAAACAACAGCGGCAAAAACACCGCCACCAACACCGCGGACGTCGCGACGATCGCGAAGAACACTTGGCGCGATCCGCGTTCGGCGGCCACCAACGGCGGCTCGCCTAACGTATCCACCCGCCGCTGCGCGTTTTCGAGCACGACAATCGAGTCGTCGACGACAAGTCCGATGGCGAGCACCAACGCGAGCAGGGTCAACAGATTTATCGAAAACCCGAATATCAAGAGGATCAGGAAGGCGCCGATCAAACACACCGGAATCACGGCCGCCGGAATGAACGCTGCCCGCCACGATCCAAGGAACAAAAAGATCACGAGAATGACGAGTGCAGTGGATTCCAACAGCGTTTGACCGACACGGCCAATCGCGCGATCGATGAAAACGGTGGAATCGTAGGTGATGACGATGTCGGTGCCCTCGGGCAGCGACGAGCGAAGGCGCTCAACCTCTTCCTTGACGACGCGACCGACATCCAAGGCATTCGAACGCGACTGACGAACAATACCGAGGCCAACCTGCTCGACGCCGTTGCCCCGGAAAATGCTACGCCGTTCTTCTGGTTCAATTTCAACGCGGGCGATGTCCCCCAGACGGACGACGGCGTCCTCTGGTCCGCCAGCGCCTGCAATCGGCAGACGTTGAAACTGCTCGGGTGTCTCGAACGCGCGCGCAACGCGAACTTGATAGTCGCGCTCCTCGCTCTGCACATACCCAGCGGGAAGTTCGATATTCTGCGAACGCAGCGCGCTCTCTACGTCCTGAACCGTGATGCCGCGCGCAGCCATGGCGTTGGTATCGAGCCAGATGCGTAGTGCGCGCCGAAAGCCGCCGCCGATCTGGACGTTCGCGACGCCGTTTAGAACGGCGAGGCGATCGACGATGTAACGGTCCGCGTAATCCGTGAGCGCCATGCGATCGAGCGTGGTCGATTGCAGGCTGAACCAGATAATCGCGTCGGAATCGGCGTCCGCCTTGCGGATCACGGGTTCGTCGATGTCGGCAGGAAGTTGGCCACGTGCGCGGCTGACAGCGTTTCGAACGTCGTTCGTCGCGTCTTCGAGATCGCGATCCAGGGTGAACTCGATGTTAATCGAGGAACGGCCGTCACGGCTGGCGGAGTTGATGACGTCGATGCCGTCGATACCCGAGAGCTGATCCTCGATAACGCGTGTGATCTGATTTTCAACGACCTGGGCCGAGGCGCCGGGATAGCTGGCGTTCACGGACACAACGGGACGGTCGACATCGGGCAGTTCGCGCAAAGGCAGACGCGTGAACGCAATCAGGCCGAAGGCGATGATGATCAGCGAAAAGACCGTCGCCAGCACGGGGCGGCGAACGGAGAGATCCGAAAGCGTCATGTTCGGCTATTACCGGCCGCGAGGGCGAAGCGCCCCCTCGGCTGCAGATGGCGGAGCGCTCAGTTGCACCGGTTGGCCCGGGCGGACGCTTTGCACACCTTCAGTGATCACCTGATCGCCGGCATTTAAACCCTCGAGCACCTCAGCCATGCCGCCCGAGCGCTGTCCGGTGCGGATCTGTAGACGCTCGACCGTCTGAGAGCCCTCATGTTCAACGACACGATAGACGTATGCGCCGTCAATTTGGTCCAGGATGGCGATCTCGGGGATGGCCAAGGCCTCGCGCGGATTTGAGCGAACATCCACCGTCATCAGCATGCCGGGGCGAAGTGTGCCGTCGGCGTTCGGCAAGATAGCGCGGACACGCACTGTGCGCGTTGCAGGGTCGACGCGGCTATCAACATTGGCAATGGCGCCCGTGAAGGAGCGATCCGGATAAGCGGAGGTGTGCGCCACCAATTCGACGCCAGCGACGACTCGAGACAATTGCGTTTCTGTAACCGTGAAGTCGAGCTTGATTTCAGACACATCATCAAGCGTGCCGATCTGATCACCAGGACGCATGTACTGACCGGGGCTCGCGGTTCGCAGACCCACTACGCCAGCAAACGGTGCGCGAATGGTGCGATCCGCGATGCGGGAGGCGCCTGCGTTGGCGCGCGCCTGCGCAGCATCGGCAGCTGCGCGAACACTGTCGAGACGCGCTTGTGATGCGAAGCCTCGATCGAACAATTCTTGGTAGCGCCGCAGATCTTCCTGCGCAGCGGCGTTTGAGGCATTCACCGCTGCAAGATCAGCGGCCTGCTCTACGCTCGACATCTCGACGAGCACTTGGCCGGCGCGAACGCGATCGCCGCTTTCAAATCGGATCCGGCGAATGGTGTCGGCAATTTTGGGCGTAAGGACGATGCTCTCGCGCGCCTGCGCGGTGCCAATCGCCTGAAGCCCATCGGTAAAGGTGTGCATCGCCACCGACGCTGCAAGGACAGGCGCTGCTTGACCGCCGCCGCCACCGCCAGGTCCTCTGCCGCCGCCCGGCGCAGCCGAGACCGACGCGCCAGCGCCAGCTCCGCCAAACACCGCGTCTGTCGCGGATTTGCCCACGACCACGAGCAGCATCAGTGCGAGGCCGACGACAACGACCGCCGCGAAGCCAAAGCGTCTGAAGAGACCCACCATCCTGTAACGCTTCCTACACAGTAAGTTTTGCGGATGTGTGACTAAGCCTGCGGAAAGTCTACACGCTCTGCGACTAATCGCGCTCCGGAGCCCATAGGCCTAGCACAAGTGCGGGTTCGGGCTCACCGCCATCTATACGGGCGCACACCCCCAGTTGGATGCCCATACCGCCTCTGCCAAAGCGGACGACGTAAACCTGCGCCTTCAGCAAATCGTCGCCCTCCACCGGCGAATCCAGGAAACTTGGCCCATCGCCAACCAGCTTTCGCTCTGGCGGTATCCCACAGAGACGTCGACCCGTCCGCCTTCGCAGCCTCTGCTGAGCGCGCATCCACCGGTTTCGACGTTCGCGAAGCCACGGCCATCAGCGAAAAAACGCCTGGCGAGAAATTCGGAGTTCGACGCCGCCTTCATCGCAACCTTCGTCGGGATTGGATACCCAAAGCGCGCCCGCCTGAAGCGCGATAACGCTCTCTTCAGTGCGCTAGAGCGCGCGCTTGAAGCCAAACACAGCCTCGCTGCGCCAACCGTCTGTTACGAGGTGATTGCTTTCAATCCAAGGCGCGAACAGCACCGATGGGTCCATCGCGACCGGCGCCTCGTAATACGTCGACCCCTCATAATAGGGCGTTCCGTCTTCCCGCTCACCGATAGAGGATGTGGTGATGCGTTGGTCGCCTTCAGGCAGGTGCTGCAACGACTATTAGGAGTCGTAGCCCGGCAATTGCCGGTCGAGTTTTCGCTTTAGCCCCGGCCACGCCAGCCCCGACACCATCCCCATGCCCCTCGCGGGACCGTTGCGCGTTTCTTCCTGCGCCGCTTCCGGTGCGATCAACACGTTCTCACGGCCCACACTCAGTGCTGCAACTTGCTGCGCACACGCGCGCTCAAGAAAGAAAATACCGACGAACGCTTCGGCCGCACTCGCACCAACAGCCAAGGTGCCGTGATTGCGGAGCAGCATCAGCTTCTTGTCGCCGATGTCTTTCACCAGACGCTCGCGCTCATCGAGATTGAGCGCGACACCCTCATAACCGTGATAGGCAAGGTTCGGGATCATCAGCAGAGCATTCTGCGTGAGCGGCAGTAGGCCCTCTTTCTGCGCCGAAACACCGACGCCAGCATCGGTGTGCAAGTGGATGACGCAGAGCGCATCTTCACGCGCCGCGTGGATCGCAGAGTGAATCGTGAAGCCCGCTGGATTGATGTAGTACGGCGTCGGCGAGACGATGTTGCCGTCGAGGTCGACCTTCACCAGCGACGACGCGGTGATCTCTTCAAAGAACAGTCCGTAGGGATTGATCAAAAAGTGATGATCAGGTCCGGGCACCCGCATCGAAATATGCGTGAAGATCATATCGTCCCAGCCATGCAGAGCGACGAGGCGATAGAGCGCGGCGCAATCGACACGCGCTTGCCATTCCTCGGCGCTCACGCGGCCCTTCAGGGATGTTCCGGCATCATCGGCCATTAGTCGCGCTCCGCTCCTGGGTATGTTAGGAAAAATCCTAGGCCCGTCGGGGCGATATGCAAAGAGCGGCCAACTCCCCATGAAGCTCTCGTTCACCGCCAGCGCCCGTCCCGAGGCGCAAGAAGCCTTGCGCCGGCTGCGCCATACCTATGGGGAAGCCGGCGATAGCGCCGACGTCATCGTCGCCCTCGGCGGCGACGGCCACATGCTCGATACGCTTCGGCGGCGGCTGAAGGACAAGAAGCCGGTCTACGGGATGCACCGCGGCACCATTGGCTTTCTTATGAACGAGTTCGACGAAACCGATCTCCAAGAGCGGGTTGCCAAGGCAGAGCCGATCCGCGTCCGCCCGCTTGTGGCGCGCTGTGAGACGGCGGCGGGCATCGTCGAGGAGCGCGCGTTCAATGAAGTCTCGCTCTTCCGCCAAACCGCACAGACATCAAAGCTGCGCATATTCATCGACGGCGCCGAGCGACTGCCGGAGCTTTCTTGCGACGGCCTGATGGTGGCGACGCCAGCGGGCTCCACGGCCTACAACTTTTCGGCCCACGGCCCGATCTTGCCGATCAATTCCAGGCTCCTGGCGCTGACGCCGATCAGTCCGTTTCGCCCGCGCCGCTGGCGCGGCGCGCTCTTACCCCACCGCTCAGTGGTCCGGATTGAGGTGCTTGAGGCTGATCGCCGCCCGGTCAGCGCCACAGCGGACAACGTTGAAACACGAAACGTCACCGCCGTCGAAATTCGCGAAGACACGGCAGCTGCACTGACTCTTCTGTTCGACCCCGGCCACGCCCTCGACGAGCGGATCGTGCGGGAGCAATTCGAGGTTTGACGAGGCGTCAACGCTCTGTTCACCACCAGCGCCGCACTGTGCGCACGCTATGGCCAAGCCCAAAGTTGAATTGATCAATCCGCGCGACACTGGTCTTCGGACATTCGAGCTGAAGAAACCGATCTTCGACGCTGGCGCCGTCGCTCGCGCCGATCAAGCGCTCGAGTCCATGGGTGATGAACTCCAGGTCTGGCTCGATGCGGACATTGAGCGGTTGCAGTCAGCCCGGCTTCGCGCCGACGCGGCAAATTGGACGATGCTCTCGCAAGAAGATGTCCACGCCATCGCCCACGACCTCAAAGGCATGGGTGCGACCTATGGCTCACTGCTCGCCACGCAAATTGCCGCCTCGCTTTGCCGCCTGATCGAAACCGACGCAGGAAAAGCCTTGGCCCAGCGCGATCCGGCCCTGGCGCGCGCTCACATCGATGCGATCCGGGCCTCCGTGCGCGATGATATCCGTTCCGCTGAGCACCCTATCGGGCGCGCCGTGTTGCGTGCGCTTGAGATCGGCGTCGCCGATTTGGGCGTCGCTCCGCACTGAGTACTAACGTCAGCTTTACCCTCTTCGTCCGCCTGGCCTTAACCGTGGCGCGATATAGTCACGTCTTCCATGAACGTGATCCCGTTCCGTCCACGGCCTCAGTCTGAGCCGCTTGCCTTTGCGATTGGCGCGCGCGTTGATCTACGCGTGGGCGCGCTCGCGGGCGGCGTTATCCGGCCGTTCGGTCAACCCGAAGAGGCGTTCCAATACTCCAATCTTTCGCGCCTTGTCCGCGGCGCCCGCATGGCGTGGCTAGAGCGCAGCGCTCCCGCGGTGCTCACCTTGGCTGTGCCTCACGAGATTCAAAGCACGCTTGAAGCAGACATGCTGAGTGAAGCTGCGATTGAGGCGGGATGCACACGGCGCAACTTCAACTTCCAACTCAATGAACGCGAATTGGTGAAGGCCGGCGCTGGCTTGGCTGAAGAGCTCCGCGCGCGCGGCTGGAATGTTGTGCTGCGCGGCGACCCAGAGTGCCCGCTGCCGTTCGGCGCGCGCGCGCGCAATCTCTATTGCGAACTGGTGCTTCAGCCGCCGCCAACGCCAGATCCATTCCTCGCTATGGACGAAGGTGATCGCTCACCACTTGGACGCCGCCTCCTCGCGGCCAAAGCTGCGGGTCTCACCATCACTGCGGAAAGCGTGCTGACCGCTTCGCTTGCGCGCACGCTTGCAATCGCGGGATTTGAACGCGGCGGCGGGCCCTTCGCAGAAGCAGCACTGCGCTAGATGGCGACGCGCTCGGCCTGTAACCCGGACGCATCGAGCTTCTCAAGCAGATAGTCGAGATCATCTTTCGGAACTGACTGGAAGAGCGTCAACGTGCGCTCAAGCATGCGCTTCCGGAAGGTAATGCGATCACGCACGACACCTTCACGATCAATCGAATGGTAGACATCGATGGCGGCGCGGAACGACGGGAACAGGCGCGGCGGCAGACCTGCACGATCGAACGCGGCTTTGAGCCCAAGCGGGCCGCTATCGTGCATAAGCAGCCACATGCGCTGATGCGATATCCCGCCGAGTTCCGCCATTGCGTACTCAACGAAATCGATCTGACCTAAGCACAATCCACGCATCAACAGCGAAGGCGTCAGGCGGCCGTTCAAATTGAGCTGCTGCACGAATTTCGGGAGGTCGCGCTGGCGCCCGGCCTGCTCAACGATATCCAATGTCGCGCGCTCACGCGCGCCCATCGCGAGATCGATTGCAATTTGCGGCGGCAGTTCGTGATTGTTCACGAGGTGATCGAAGAGCTCGCCGGTCACCATAGAAACCAGCTTTTCCGTCACGCCCACCGGCAACTCTTCACGGTACACCATCGCCGTTGTGATCGATGAAAGGCCGTCAAAGCGCGTCAGCGCCGTGTCGAGTCCCTCTTCGTCAAACAGAGCGTTATCGTTTGCGAGCGCGCGCTCAACCGCTTCCGCTACAGCATAAGTTGATATGGCGCCCGTCACGGTGGTGCTGATTGTCTCACGGCTCGCGACAGCAACCTGCTTATTCGGCGGACACGCGCGCACGATCGCGACGAGGTCTTCGTCGGTCAGAGATGGCGAATTCATGATCACAGGGAGCGAGATGGAATCCACGTCGCGCGACAGCTTGTTTGCGATCTCGCGCGGTAGCTTCGGTGAATTCTTCAGCGCGATCGCAAGGGCGCGCCGGACCAGCACCGCGGCGTCCTGCGCCATGATTGCAATAATGCCTTCAGCGTGGGCCCGTTCCTCAGGGGAAAGCTGAGCCTCTTCAATGCAGCGGCAAATCTTATGCGCAGCGTGTGCACGCTCATCCTCGCTCGGCGCCTTGATCAAGGACCGGATGTCGCTATCCGTGAGATGGCCGCGCATCGTAACGATCGACATTTGCGCTTACGCTCCAAGGCGGGGCGGCGACTCCCGCCGCTCCGTTTCGGACCAGCCTCGCGGGCGCACCTTAACGAAGCCTTGATTGCGAATATTGCGAAGGGGAAATGGCCGATGCTCGAGGGACTGAAGATTGTCGAGATGGCCACCTACGTGGCCGCCCCTGGCGCCGGTGGGATCATGGCCGATTGGGGCGCCGATGTAATCAAAGTCGAGCCTCCGGGCGGCGACCCGATCCGGATGTTCTTTTCCTCGCTGGGCGTTGAGGAAATGGAAAATCCCGTCTTCGACATGGACAATCGCGGCAAACGCGGGGTGGTCCTCGATACATCGAAGCCGGCAGGCCGAGAGGCCCTACTTCGTCTGATCGATGGCGCCGATATCTTCCTGACCAACGTTCGACCGGGCGGGCTCGCGCGCGCCGGGCTCGATCCCGAGAGCGTCATGAAGCGGCGCCCACAACTTATTTACACAACGCTGACCGGCTACGGCCTCGAAGGGCCCGACGCAGATCGACCGGGAATGGACCAAGCCGCCTTTTGGGCGCGCTCAGGTCTGGCGGCGATGTTTAGGCCCAAGGGCGGAGATCCCGTGATGCTGCGCACCGCGTTTGGCGATCACGTCGCCTCGCTCGCCATCGTTGGCGCCGTCATGGCGGCAGTCTACGAGCGACAGCAGACTGGCAGAGGCCGGCTCATCGACGCTTCGCTCCTCCGCGCGGCGCACTACGCCGGCTCCACCGATCTCGCCATCCAACACACACGCGGGCGAATTGCATCGAACCGCCCGCGTCAAAACGCTCCCAATCCGCTCATCAACTATTTCCAGACCGGCGGCGGCCGCTGGATCAGTTTGTTGCAGCGTCAGGGAGAGAAGGATTGGCCGAAGCTCGCGCGCGCACTAAAGATCGAACATCTTGTGAGTGATCCACGCTTCGCCAACGGTCGCGCACGGCGTGAAAATGGCGCTCAATTGGTGCCGCTGCTCGACGAAGCCTTTGCCGGACGCGAGTTTGACGACATCGCTGCAGCTCTCGACGCTGAGGAAATGATCTGGGCGCCGGTCCTTACGGCGGCGGAATCCATCGCTGATCCGCAAGCGATCGCCGCGGGCTGCGTTGTACAAACACCCAAACATGGTGGTGGGACGATGAACGCGCCGGCCGGTCCGGTGCGCTTTCCTGGCGCCGACGATGGCCCGAAGGGACCGTCACCGCGCCCAGGCGAGCATACACGCGCTGTGCTCGCGCAGGCAGGATACAGCGAGGCGGAAATTGACGCGATGTACGAGAGCGGCGCCGCCGCTTAGGTCCCGCTCGTGCGCGCGTAGGCGGCAAGCGCATCCATCGGATTGCGCTGCTCGGACGGTTGGGCTTGCCCACCGCGCAACAACGGCAGGAGCGCAAAGGCAAACAGCGCCTGCGCCAATGCGGGCGACATCGCCTCGCTTTCGCGACCATATTCTAAACGGCCACCGCCCTGTCCAGGCTGCGCCGCGCCGATGCTGGCGTCCGCATCAAGCTGCAGGCGATCCAACAGGGTTTGTGCACTGCGCGGCTGGCCATTGGCATAGAATAAACCGCGATTGGCGGCAGCCTCGCGTGGAAACAACGACACCGCGTTCGGCGCACCTTGCTGTGCGGCTTCAATCAATCGCAGCGCGCCGTTCGGCCCCATAACGTGCGCCGCATACAACTCACCGGCGCTTGGCGATCGGCCGAGCCGCGCCTCCATTGTCGTCGCGTTTTCGCGCGCGAGTTCGCCAGCCATTCGCGCCGAAATTTCTGGGTCGCTGCGAAGCGCGAGAATGTCCCGCCGCGTTTGCGCATTGGCGCCGTTTTGGAGTGCGGTCGCTTCTGCACCTAAGCCATGTTCGGCGCCGTGGCGGCGCACCATGTCGAGCCAAGTGCCTTCAATAAATTGAAAAAGGCCGGTCGCGCTCGACGTGCCTGCGCGCGCGTTGGGATTGAGCGCACTTTCCCGCCTAGCGGTTTCAACAAGCAGGGAGAAATTCACGCCAGTTGCGTCGGCTGCGCGACGGATTGCGGCCTGAACGGCGTCCTGCCCGGCTGGTCCAATCGGACTGGTCATGAGACCTGGGGTCCGCCGGTTTGGTAAATGCGACGTTAACCTGCGCACCTTGGCGCGCCGATTGGTCGATGCGAGGACGGAACAATCGCATTGAAGCTTGCTACCCCAATGTTCAAAATTGTGAGGATCAGTAGCTCTTGGGCAGCCCCAGCACGCGTTCGGCGATGAAGTTCAAGATCATCTCACGGCTGACAGGTGCGATCCGCGCGATCATCGCTTCGCGGAAGTAGCGCTCCACGAAATACTCCTTCGCGTATCCCATTCCACCGTGCGCAAGCACCGAGGACTCGCACGCACGGAACCCTGCTTCGGCGCCCAGGTACTTCGCAGCGTTGGCCTCAGCTCCGCATTCCTTGCCTGCGTCATACAAGGCCGCAGCTTTGAAGGTCAGCAGATTGGCGGCTTCGAGCTCAGCCCACGCCTTCGCCAGCGGATGCTGGATGCCTTGGTTCTGACCAATCGGCCGGCCAAACACGACCCGCTCCTTCGCGTATTGGGCGGCACGGCGCAGCGCAGCACGACCGAGACCTATCGCCTCCGCTGCGAACAGCACGCGCTCTGGATTGAGGCCACTCAGCAAAATCTTGAATCCCGCGCCCTCCTCACCGATCAATTCAGCGTTTGAGACTTCAAGGTCCTCGATGAAGAGCGTGTTGCACTCCACGGCCTTGCGGCCCATTTTCGGGATTGGCTGCGCCTCGATGTGTTTGCGATCGAAGTCGGCATAGAACAACGACAACCCTTCAGTGGGGCGCTTCACCTGATCCTTCGGCGTTGTGCGCGCGATGATCAAAATCTTGTTCGCGCGCTGCGCGTTCGTCGTCCAGATTTTGCGTCCGTTGATCCGATAACCATCACTGGTGCGCTCAGCGCGTGTCTCCAGACTTGACGTATCGAGCCCCGAATTGGGTTCCGTGACTGCAAAGCAGGCTTTGTCGGCGCCGTTGATGGCTGGTGGGAGAAAGCGCTGCTGCTGCTCCGGCGTGCCGAACTTCACGATCGGCATCAGACCAAAAATGTTGAGATGGATTGCGCTCGCGCCTGAAAACCCTGCTCCAGATGCGGCAACGGTCTGCATCATCAACGCGGCTTCGGTCAGTCCAAGGCCGGCTCCGCCGACGCTTTCCGGCATCGCGACGCCCAGCCAGCCACCTTGGGCGATATCGTCCACGAACGCATTCGGGAAATCGCCGGAATTGTCGACGTTCAGCCAGTAATGGTCGTCGTACTTGGCGCAGATCTCTTCCACCGCATGCTTGATGGCGGCCTGTTCTTCGGTGAGGTCGAGTGCGAACGTCATGGGTGCTCAAATCTCTCGGGCGATAACGCGGCCCAAGTGGCCGGGATCTCGTTGCCGAACACATACGCGGTTATGATCTCGGCCGTAATAGGCGCCATAAGCCATCCGTCACGCGAATGGCCCGCCGCCAGTAAGACGCCCTCTGCTGATGGACCAATCATGGGCCAGCCGTCTGGCGACATCGGGCGGATGCCGGCCCAGGCCTGATCCGTCAGCCTCAAGTCTCCCGGCAGCAGCCTTTCCGCCGCCGCGTGCAATTCAGCGATCTTGGTTCGATCGACCTTGCGGTCGAAACGATCGAACTCGAGCGTTGATCCAAGCACCACGTCGTCTCGACGCTGCGCCACGTAGAAGTCGCCAGCGCGAACGTTGGGGCCAAGCGGGCGCTCAATCTCAACCGCGGCGACCATGCCTTTGCCAGGGCGAATGCGCTTCAACGCAGGCGCTGCGCTCATAACCTTTTCGCTCGCCCATGCCCCGGGCGCCAACACCACCGCGTCGGCCTCGAGCACGCGGCCATCGTGCGTCGTCACGCTCGTTGCAGTGACCTCGGACGCGTCGGTGTCATAAGCACGTAAGACGCCCAGCGCATGCGCCTGCATCGCAAGGCCAGTCAGCACGCGCAGAGGATCGGCGGTGCCTTCGGCTTCAACGAAGAGCGCTTGGTCCACCTTCGCGCGAAAGCCCGTGCGTTTTCGAAATTCACCGCCTGAAAGATGCGCCGCCTTGTGGCCCAGCCGCGCCGCATTCGCAGCGAACGCCGCCGCGTCAGATTGTGTGGGACGCACAATCACAGCGCCATCGAAACGCACGCCATCGGCCCACTCAGAGCCAGCCTGCATGCTCCTCCAAAGCGCAAACGATTCCAGCGCGACCATCTCGTGCACGCTCGGCGCCTCGGCAATCGGCGCCAGCATGCCAGCGGCCGCCGCCGATGCGATCGGCGTATAATACGTCGGATGCTCAGGACCGCTATCGAGCAGCCAAACGCGTGCGCCGCCCTTGCGCAGACGCACTGCGCAAAACAACCCAATCACGCCGCCGCCAACGACTATAACGTCCTTCATCCCCGGCGATGTCTGACGAAAAGACGGCGCGCGCAAGGCGGCGCGACGGTGCGCCGCGCGGCTTAGCCCCGCTTTTTACGCGCCGCGACCTTCGAAACCGCTGCAACCGCTTCAGCGCCGGCGACGATGAGCGCCTCGATCGTAACCTTATGCCCAACTGCCTTCGACAATCTCTCAGCCGCAACTTCGAGGCTGCGCCAAGTCTTAGCGTCGAGGCGTATCGTCTTGGTGGCCTTCGCCGCACCTTTGCGAACCGCCTTCGACCTTGGGCTTACGGCGCGCAACGCCGCCTTCATGCGATCCACGTGCGCGCGATCCTTGTCCTTCTCGACTTCAGGCAAACGTGCATATTGTTTGAACAGGGCTTTTGGTTGCGACTTGTCCGACTTGTTACGCGCCATCCACCGTTGGTGCACGTAGTCGGAGGCCGCCTCGCGATCATCAGGAAAGCGTTTCACGGCGTCAAAGGCATCGTAAGCCGCGCCCATATTGTCGGCCTTCGCGCGCGGATCGAGCGATGCCCATGGTTTATTTATATCAACCATGACTCCGCCGCGCGGGCGCATACGCGGCTTGCCTCGCTGCTCCGGATTGGTTTCCAGCAGGCGTTTGCGCCACGCATTGTGCGAGCGTGCGGAAAAATACTCTACCGCCGCTTCCCGAACGGGATCGGACTTAGGTGTTTTGGCGCCTCGAGCCATCGAGTCACTCTATCAATAAGCCATTAGGAAAGCGCAAATCGCTTCGCCGTTTAGGCGCCTCGCCACTCTGGCAAGTCAAACTTTGGGTCTGGGTACGCGGCGTCAAAATAGGTTCGGCCCGCCGCCATGCCCACCTCCAACAACAAGTCCAAGTTCGGCTTCTTGCCGTTGTCCATGTGATCGAGCGCTTCGAGACTATCAGCGTCCACCTCTCTGCCGAGCAAGCGCTCCAACGGAGTCATCGGCGGCACGGGATCGCCTCTGCGCTTCGCCTTAGGTTTGGTGTCGAGCATGATATCGACGCGCTGATAATCCAATACAGGCGCACCGCTGACACAGACGCCGCGCATATCGCCAATCTCGGAATTCACCCGCCAAGGCTTTTTCGGTTCGGACAGCGCCTGCATCATCATCACGCCCTGTACCTGCGTGTCATACACCATGGCGCGCAACGCATGCACGCCGCGCAAACCTGGCGGTAAACCCTGAAAACTCTTTCCGTCCACACTCGGCCGGCGAGAACCGGTCCCGCAGGATGTCATCATCAGATTGTCGGCGCCCGATTTCCAAGCGAATTTGTATGAGGGCTCAAGCGCAAGCATGAACAGCTGCATGCTCGGATTGTTATTTGCGCTCACTGCACCATCGACAAAATAGCCCTTCTGCGTGGGCCTGCGTTTCTCATCGAACTCGATATCAATGACGATTTCATCGAAGAATGTCGGCGCGGCCGCACTCGCAAGCACGAGATCGGTCAACCTGTAGCGCTTGTTTGGAAAGATGCTGCTGCCCGCAGGAGGATCATAAAACACGCCAAGCGGATGATTGGTGACGACCCAAGCCGAACCAGTGTCAATCCGCTTGGCATGGATGGCGAGGCCCGTCTTGATATCCTCCGAACCCATCGTCTTGGTTGAAAGCACCGAGTGCAATGCCCGGCGCAGATTCTTCGATTCAAACTTCGACTGCAAGAACACGCCGTCACCGGCGTTCTTTCCAAATACTTCCGGTCCCAGGCGCTGGTAGAGCGCAATCAGCTCGTCCACGCTCAGTCCAAGAGCAAGACCAGCCGAGATAATCGCGCCAGTCGATGTGCCGCCGATCAGATCGTAATAGTCACTGAGCCGGAAGGAGGCGGCGCCATGAGCGCGCCGACGCAGCTCCTCTTCCAAAATCTTCAACATCCCGAGGGTCAGCAGCCCCTTCACGCCCCCGCCATCGAGCGCCAGGATGCGCTTCGGGCCAGTATCCGGTGAGAGATGCTCAAAAAGCGATTTCGACATGTGGTCCCCGCAGAGCTCTTTTAGCCACGCAGACGCATCAAAAGAAGACCAGAGCTCCTGGATCGCGACCCAAATGCACCGCTTTGAACTCTGCGGCGAGAAATAATCCACCGGCAACGTAGATTGCGCCGCTCTTGGTTTTCGCGAGCGCGATCGTGCGCGCATCGGCAACGGACTCCGCTAGGGTGATTTCCGCCCGGGGGTTCGCGCGTTGCGCGTGCACGGCGATTTGGGCAGCCGGCGCCCCCTTATGCGCAGGGCTAACGCAGACAATATCGTCAAAGCTTGGCGCTAAACGATCGACGATCGCGGCAACGTCCTTATCGTGCGACACCCCGCACACCAATACGCGATCGCGCGCCCCGCTAAGCTCTCTAAATCCATCGAGAGCGACTGACACGCCATCGGGGGTGTGACCAACATCAATCACCACCAATGGCTCACGACTTAAGACTTCCAAACGTCCCGGCCAGTGTGTCTTCGCGAGGCCAGCTGCGACCTGCTCTTCTGACATGTGCGCTAAAGCGCGAGCTAACTTTGAGGCAAGCGCAACATTGCCGGACTGATGCTCACCGAAAAGCGGAGGCGCGCTCGTCGAGGGCGACACAAACTCCACGTGGATGCTCTGCTCCAAGCAAAAAGCATGGATTGCATCTCGCACATTGGAATCCGCCGGCGCAGCGCGTTCACTCACAAAGAGACGCGCTCCTCTCGGACTAGCTGCAATCTTTTCAAGCGCGATATCGGCGAGCGTGTCGCCCAACAGCTCGGTGTGCTCAAAATCCAACGCAGTTAGAGCCAAATTGCTAGCGCTGATCAGCTTGACGGGATCGAGCCGCCCACCAATGCCGGCCTCCCAAATGGTGAAGGCGCACTCACGTGTCTTGAACCAGCTTGCGGCGATCAGGAATAGAAACTCAAAACCACCGATGGTCTCCGCAACGCCACAAGTTTCAATGGCGCAAGACACGCGATTCCAGTGATCCGCCAACTCGTCATCTGAAATGTCGTCATCACCGATGCGGAAGCGTTCATTCAACGCAAACAGATGCGGCGAGGTGAAAAGACCGACACTCTGTGAGGTTTCCCCCAAGACCGAAGCAGACATCGCCGCGGTCGAACCCTTACCGTTCGAGCCAACGATCACAGCAGCGCTCTGACCAAATTCGCCTAGATCAAAGCCAAGCTCGCGCGCGACCAACGCGCAGCGCTCCAAACCTGGGCCCACGCCGAACTTGGGAAATGGAACCCTCCAGGGCGTCATCGCAGCGCAACTTCAAAATTGGCGCGCCAAATCTCAATGATCAAATGCCAACGCTCATTGTCCTCAAGCGTCGCGATCATCGGGTTGGAGTTGACCTCAATGACGACGGGCTCGCGCAAACTCCCGTTCACATCGAAGATGTCGACGGCGGCTAAGGAAAGTCCGATGGCGTTCGTAGCCCTCAGCGCAAGGTCTGCCAAAGATCGCGGGGCTCCGTCCTGCAAATCTGCCGAGCCGCCGCCGGCCGACCGATTAGCCGGCCCATCGAGCACTATCTCAGCACCGGCGATGGCTACGTCTTCGGCGTCCAGCTTCACTCCGTTTCGATCACGTCCGCGCGCCTTTAGTGGCGGTGCGTCCGGATCGCAGGACTTAACAGCCACCAATTCCTGCAGCGTACTTTTTCCATCGCCTACAACGCTGGGGAGTGTCTTTCTGTAGGAAAACAAGGGCCGGCCATTGAGAACGAACACCCGATATTCGGGCGCGCGCACGAAAGGCTGCGCCAAAATCGCAAAATGCTCACGTTCAACGCGCGTCATGTAGCCAGTGAACTCTGCGGCGTTATCGATGACCTCCGCGAATAGACCGTTCGATGCCGAGAGCGGTTTGCAAAAAATCGGGTACTGTACGTGAGCCGCGAACGACATGGCGTCTTCTGGTTCGCGGCCTGGCGACCGCATCTCCGCCCAGCGCTTCGTCACGAAGAACATGCGCCCATCGAGCACCGGCACGCCAGCCTGACGCAGAACCTCTGCGCAAAAGGCTTTGTCTCGGGCAATTGACGCTGCACGCGCATCGTTCAATGCGTAAGGCGTCCCGGCGCCTGCCGCGAATGTCGCAACGCGAGCGCCATCGCGCACTTCGAAAAGATACCCGTCGACGCCATCAAGCGATCGAAACGCATAGCCGCACGCCTCTGCCGCGCGCCGCGCGTAACGCGCTTGTGCGCTGAGCAGATTTTTCGTGTGCGGAGAGGGAGCGCTATCCGAGGCCAATGGTACCGCCTCCCGGGCTCGAACCGGGGACCCCTGGTTCCACAAACCAGTGCTCTAACCAACTGAGCTAAGGCGGCATGCTCGGGGGCGCGGAACCTAGCGCCACGCCCTCGCCGAAGCAAGGCGGGGCCAGGTCCCTGTTTTCAGAGCGTTAGACCGGGCCCCAGCCCTGCTCATTGATGTAATTCCGGATGCGTTGGATTCGATTGTCCGGGTTCGGGTGGGTCGACAAGAACTCCGGCGGACGCGAGCCGCCGCCCGTTTCCATGCGCTGCCAGAACGGGATGGCTTCCTTGGGGTCGTACCCGGCATTGTGCATGTAACGGATGCCGAGAATGTCGGCTTCGGATTCCTGTTCGCGCGAGAATGGAAGGCTGATGCCCACTTGTGCGCCAAGTCCGAGCGCGGCGGCCGCGAGGTCGCTGTTGGTAGCAGCGCCAGCGACTTGCACAACGGTTTGCGTGGCGACTTCGCGGCTGTAGCGCTCAGCCGCGTGGCGACCGGTGACGTGGCCCGTCTCGTGACCCAGCACCGTCGCGATCCAGTCGTCACGCTCACTGATTTCGTAAAGCCCGCGATAGAAGCCCACTTGCCCGCCCGGCAAGACGAAGGCGTTCTTTTGTGGACTATCGAACAGCACGAACTCCCAGCTCTGATTGCCACGCCCTGCCGCCTGAACGATGCGCCCGCCGACAGTTTCCAAGCGACGTTGCGCGGTTGCGTTGCGCCATTGCGGCGTCTGCTGACGCACTTGCGCCCAAGATTGCAGCGAAGCCTGCGCCAGTTGCGCGTCATCAACGATGATGAACTGGTTGCGGCCCGTTTCAGGGTTCGCGGATGTCGCGCACGCGCCGAGCGTTGCAACCGCCATTCCCGCGGCGGCGCCCTTCAAGAGCCCGCGCCGATCGAGATAACGCAAAGAGGAATGGACTGAATCGGTCCCGCAAAACTGTTGGCACATATCGTCGTTCCTCCTCAGGCGCTAAGGGCGCCGCGTCGGTCATATCTTCGGTCGCTCAGCGACGGAGGCAAGGCCAATTGAAGCGGGCGGCGGCGAATATCCACGCTGGGAGCGGCCCGACCCGCCCCTCGGGACCGATGTCTGAGCACTCTTATCCAGCCCACCTCGAATTTCCCTTGCTTCGCCAGGCGCCGGTCATGATCGTCACCCCATGAAACTCGGACGTGAAGCGCGATCACATTGGACGCTTGACCCTGCGGGGGTGTTCTTGAACCACGGATCGTTCGGCGCTTGCCCTGGCGAAGTGCTCGCGGCGCAAAGCGCTATCCGGGCCGAAATGGAAAACCATCCAGACCAGTTCTTTGCGCGCTCCATTGAACCGAATGAGGACACGTTGCTGCGCAAGGCGGCCGCCGCCCTGGCGGCCTTCACCGACGCCCCCGAGGGTCAGCTTGCCTTCGTCGAAAGCACCACCGTTGGCATCCAAGCCGTGCTGCAGTCGTTCCCACTGAGCGAAGGTGACGAAGTTCTTATAACTTCACACCAATACCATGCTGTGAAGCTCGCAGCTCAACGCCGCTGCCGCGAAACTGGCGCAACCCTCATCGAGGCAGACGTCTCGGCGCCCGTCTCGGATGACGATGTCTTCGAATGTATCACCGCTAGGATCAGCGACCGCACGCGCCTCGCGATCATCGATCACATTACCTCTGCCACAGCACTCACTTTTCCCGTCAAACGTATCGCCGCCGCGCTTCGCGAACGTGGCGTAAAAATCCTGATCGACGGCGCGCACGCGGTTGGCCAGCTAGATCTCAACATCGCGGACATCGACGCCGATTGGTACGTCACCAATGCGCACAAATGGTTGTTCGCGCCGAAGGGGAGCGCGCTGCTGCACGCACGCGCCTCGGAAGCGTTAGAGACGCGCCCCGCCATAACCAGCCACTACTTTGAGCGCGGCTTCCCGGAAGCATTCGACTATGTCGGCACACGGGATTATTCGGCCTGGCTCGCAACACCTGCCGCCCTCAAATTCTATCAGTCACTGGGAGGAGCCCGCGTACGCGCACACGCGCGCGACATCATCGCGTTCGCGTCCGAGCAGTTCGCGCAATTGGGCGCGCGTGGGCTTGGATCGCTCGAAATGAGCGCGGCCATGCGTGTGTTCGAACTGCCAACGCGCGCGCCGATAGACCACGTGACAGCGCTGCGCTGGCGCGACGCGCTTTGGGATAAGCATAAAATTCAAACCAAACCCGACGGTCAGACCGGAAAGCTGCGCCTACGAATTTCCGCCGCCGCCTATGTCGACAAAGCCGACATCACTCAGTTCGTTGACGCACTAAGCGCTGACGGGTGGCCCGCGCGGACTTAGGTTCGCCAGTCTGGGAGAAGATCTGGGAGAAAATGGTGCCTGGGGCCGGAATCGAACCAGCGACACGCGGATTTTCAATCCGCTGCTCTACCGACTGAGCTACCCAGGCGACCGGTCAGGCGGCCGGGGCCGACTTCGGAGCGTGGCTCTATAGCGGGGTGGTCGCGGCCTGTCCACGCCGGGTTGGAGCTGTTGTCCAAGGAACAGATTTTCCGCGGTCCGAATGGCGACGGGCCACAAGAAAAATCAGTCAGACCAGACACCTCGGCCCTAGTCCTGCTCCAATTCGCATTAGCTTCCGGGGGATGTTTATTCCCCCTACGCGCCGCGCTTTTGCCGCCGCTGGCATCAGCTTGGGATTCGGCTTGGCCGGGGTCCGGCCCGCGTTCGCGACGGTGACCGATCCCGACGCGATGAGTATCGGCGCGGCGAATGCGCCCCTGCAGCTCGAGGAATATGCCTCCGCCGCCTGTTCTCATTGTGCGCATTTCCACGCAACCAATTGGGCGCAGCTGAAGCGCGACTACATCGACACTGGACGCCTCCGGCTCACACTGAAGGAAATTCTCACCGAGCCTGCCGCCATTGCGTTCGCGATGTTTCAGCTGGCGCGCTGCAACACGACGAGCGGCGCCGAGTATTTCAGGCGCCTGGGAATCCTGTTCGAGCGCCAGCACACGATTTTGACGAGCGGAACCGTCGGTGCGGCCGTCGCAATCCTAGTCTCGACAGGCGGAGAATGGGGGCTCACCGAAGCGCAGGTGATGGCCAGCTTCAACGATCGGGCTGGCCAAGAACGGATCACGCGTTCGATCAATGCCGCCAACGCCCTCGGCATCAACTCAACGCCGACATTCGTCCTGAACGGCGAACGCATCGGCGCTGAATTTCACACCACCGAAGGCATGACCCGCATTCTGAACGCCGCGCTTGAACGCTAACGGCTACTGACGGGCCGAGGCGCGGGACGCAGCCTCAACTGTTGCGATACGGGGCGTGATCTCCGCAAGCGCCCGGCCGCTGATGTCATGGGCATAGGTAAATTGCCCGAAGGGTCCACGCGCCGCAAAGGGGACAACGACTCCGCCGCGGGGCGAGCGTGGCGCAAGCCGGGCGTCAAGACGTCGGTTTGGCAAGTCGATCACGGCGATGCCCGGTATCCGCAAATCGCTCGTGTTGAACGACAAAGAGTCCGACGCCAAAACGCCGTCCGCGATGGCGAACGTCGCAGAGAACCCCTGGAACGGCGTTCGCGCTTCGGGCGCAATCAGCTCACCACGCAACGCGTTGCGAATTGTGGTTGAGACACCGCCAAGATCCACCCCGTGCAAAGCGCCCGACACCACCTCCATGTGAGCGTATCCGTCGGCGCTGTTGATCATTTCACTCTGCGTGCGCCCCTGCACGCGCACATTCAGCGAAAGCTCGGTGCGTCCTTCGATACCGGCATAGTTCACGGCATCGGACAAAAACGTTCGTGCGTCGAGGTTTGTGAAAGCCAGGTCTTGCGCCATGCGCGTGATGGGCTCGCGCGCGTCGATTTCAAACCGCCCACGGCCAGAACCGCCATAAAGCGCGACGTTGTGCACCGTCGCGGCCATGTAGCCGTCATTGAGCACCAAGTTCAGCCGGCTCGCTTCCACGCGCATGTGCTGGATCAATACAGCGTGCGTCACCAATTCGAGATCGGCGTTCAACGCGCGGAGTCCCGAAAAGTCGATTGGGCTCTCGCTCGGCGCGGCGCGAACATCGACCGCGCGGGGCGCAGCCTCGACCGTGGCAATTTCCGCCGTGGGCTGCGAGGTCTCGCCTGCATCCGGCATCGCCGCGGCAACTTCAACCTGCCCCTCAGACGGCGGCGGGGGGGCTTGCCCGGAGATGTATGGGTTGAGGTCGAAATCGAAGAGTTCGAGCCTGCCGCTTAAGTAGGGCTTGTCGCGCAGTTCTGAGAGCACAAAATCGCCGCGGCCTCGCACCTGATCAACGGCAAATCCCGCATTCGAGAATGTGTAGGCCCCCCCACCAACTGTGAGACGGCCGGTGACGGCGAATTGCTCAAGACCCACTGCATTTTGGAGCGGCGTCCCGCTCCACGATGCAAGTTGACGCAGGCTCGGCCCAGATGCGCGCACCGTCCCGGAAAGTTCACCAGATGTCGCGACTGTCTGACCGCGAAACTCTGCTGTCAGGAGTTCACTTTGGATATTCAGCGTGAGCTGGGTGAGTTCACCGCGAATGGCTGCGCCGGGACGTGCGATGCTCGCATCAAACTCAACGTCGCGATCATTATAGCGCACTGAACCTTGCGCCCGCATTGGCGCATCAAGGCTGGTCAGTGCAGTTGTGATATCGACTTTGCCGGCGACCCATCCGGCGCCCTGGCGCGCATCGAAGAAGCTCACTTCGCCATCGTTGATGCGCACACTTCGTAGGCTCGTGCGCGCAACATCGACCGGTCCTTCGGGCGGAGGCGTTGTCGTGGGAGGTGGTGTGCCGGGCGTTGAGCGTGGACGCAGCAACCAGTTCGGTTGCCCCTGCGCATCAACCTCCAGCGCCACACGTGGACGCTGAAACACCAACCGGCGGACATTCACTTGCCGGTTCAACAGTGGCTGCAATTCAACGCCGATGTCGATCTCGTCAGCGGCAATGAAGGCGGGCGCCCGGCCACCTTCCACGTTCGCTAGGGTTACGTCCTGCGCCTTCAGGCCAAGCACTGGCCAATAACTGACACCAACATCCCCATTGATGGTCAGATCGCGACCAGTGGCGTTCTCAACGTTCCGCTCGATCTCGCCGCGCACGTCGAGCCGCAGGACCAGATAGGTGAGCACGCCCGCCCCGAGGAGCACCACCGTTACCAGGCTGCCGGCCACCAGCAGCGCCACGCGCTTCCAATTCATGCGGTTTCCCCACCGTTTGGCCGCACCCTAGCGTCTGGCGAAACGGGCCGAAATAGCTATCTAAGGGCCCATGACCCAGCCAGTTCCCGTTACCGTGCTCACAGGCTTCCTGGGCGCGGGTAAGACCACGCTCCTGAACCGCATCCTGACCGAGCAACACGGCAAGAAATACGCCGTGATCGTGAACGAGTTCGGGGAGATCGGTATCGACAACGATCTCATCGTCGATGCCGATGAAGAAGTATTCGAAATGAACAATGGCTGCGTCTGCTGCACCGTGCGCGGCGACCTTATTCGCATCATCGAAGGTCTGATGAAGCGCAAAGGCGGCTTCGACGCCATTTTGGTGGAGACCACAGGCCTCGCAAAGCCAGCGCCGGTCGCTCAAACCTTTTTCGTCGACAATGACGTTCGCTCGAAGACCAAGCTCGACGCCATCGTCACAGTTGTCGATGCAAAGCACGTACTCGATCAATTGAAGAACAACGAGGAAGCCGGCGAGCAGATCGCGTTTGCCGACGTCATCCTGCTGAACAAGACCGATCTCGTCTCAACCGATGAGATCGCAGCGGTCGAACGCGCGATCCGTCAAGTCAACGCGACCGCCCGCCTCCACAAGATGCAACGCGGCGACATCGCGCTTGAGAGCATCATGGGACTGGGCGCGTTTGACCTCGATCGCGTGACCGAGATCGACCCCCACTTCCTGCCCGAGCACGATTGCGACGACACGTGCGCGCACCACGAACAGGACCATGACCACCACGGCCATGATCACCATCACCACCATGATCACAGCCACGGCGACCACGTGTCGGCCAGCGGCATCACCAGCGTTTCGCTCTCTACCGAAAAGCCGGTAAACCCGGAAAAGTTGCTGCCCTGGCTCAATGATCTGACCCAGGCGCGCGGTCCCGATATTCTCCGCTTAAAGGGCATCTTCGCGTTTCCGGACGAACCGAAGCGCTTCGTGGTGCAAGGCGTTCACATGATCGTCGAGGGCGACACCCAGCGCGACTGGAAGGACGGTGAAAAGCGCGTCTCACGGCTCGTGTTTATTGGCAAGAACCTCGATCGCGCCGAATTGGAAACCGCCTTCGCTGCGTGTGCGGCGTGAGCGCACAAGTCTACGAAAACGGCCGCAGACTTGCGATCGGCGCCGGCGCCACTGCCGTCCATTGGGTCGCGGGTGAAGCGCTCTTCGCGTTGAGCGATGGCGCCGTGCTGGTAGCTGCGCGAGAAGGTGAGATGCGCCGCATCGCGGCCCACGATGGCGTCATCTTGAGCGCGGCGCTGCACCCAGACGGCAAGCGTCTGCTCACCGGCGGCGATGACGGGACCTTGAAGGCAATATCGCCCGATGGCGTGGTCGCCACGATCGCCGAACTCCGCAGGTGGGTGGATCACCTTGTCGCCAACGCCGCCTCGGGTGTGATCGTTGCCGGCGTCGGTAAGGAAGCGATTGTTTTCAAGGGCGATCGGGAAAGCCATCGCTTTGCACACCCCTCGACAATCGGCGGGCTTGCGCTCGACGGCAAAGGCCGCCGCCTCGCCGTCAGCCATTATGGCGGCGCGACCGTCCGTCTCGTGCTTGCAGCCGACGATCGAGGCAACGCGCTCAACTGGGCAGGCTCACATCTCTCGATCACCGTTTCGCCGGAGGGCGAATACGTCATCACCGGCATGCAGGAAAATGCGCTGCACGGATGGCGCCTGCCGGACAAGACCGATCTCAGAATGGACGGCTATCCTTCGAAAACGAGATCATTTTCGTGGGACAAGCGTGGCCGTTGGCTTGCGACGTCTGGCGCCAATGCAGCCATCGTTTGGCCATTCGTTGGAAAGCTCGGTCCTCAGGGCAAACCACCGTTGCAACCAGGCGAACGCGAAGCGTTGGTCACGGCAGTCGCGTTTCACCCAAGCGAGGAAGTTCTCGCCATCGGCTATTCAGACGGCGCCGCAATCGTGGTTCGGTTCGCTGACTCTATGGGGATGGAATTGGACGAGGCGGGCGAAGGCGCGGTGAGCGCGCTCGCTTGGTCTCCCGATGGCAAACAAATCGCACTCGCGGATGAGGCCGGGCGGGGCGCCATCATAGACGTCTGATCAGCGCGTTTCCCACGCCAGCCAGATAACAATCAGGGCGATGCCAGGGGCGAGCCCACGGCGTACCAGCACCGCGTCTTGTGATGTGGCGACGATCGCACCAGCGTGCGCCGCCTCCACGACGATGAGGCTGTGCACCACAAAGCTGATCGCGAGATGCAAGGCGCCTGGGATCAATGCCTGAACCCAAAACGGCGCATGGTCGGGCGCAATATATCCCGGCAATAGCGCAACGTAGAACACCAGCGCTTTCGGATTGAGGACGTTGGCAACCAAACCGCGCCAAAAAGGTGCATGATCGTTGGCATGGGCGTGGCCCGGAGACGTCGCGCGCGCACCGACCCAAGCCTCCCACGCAAGATAGAAGAGATAAGCAACTCGCGCCCAACGCAGCACAGCGTACACGATGGGAACCGTCGCGATCAGCTCGGCGGCGCCAAGCACGGCAAGCAGCACGTAGAATGCAAGCCCGCGCAAACGGCGCTAGAATAGTCGACTGAATAGGAAGGCCGTCCACTACTTTTGCCGCTGCGCTTGAGCCGTGAGGACTTGGTCCATCACGCCGAACACGCCGGAAATTTCAGTCACGATCCGGCGCGCCCGAGACGGATCGACCAACGGTTTGAAGAGGTCGCCTGGCTCGAACAGATTGCCGCCTTCCACAGCGACCAGCACGTCGCCGCCCTCGAACGCGCAACGCAGACGCTTGCCATGAAGCTTTGTCTCCAACTCAAGCAAACGCTCCATCATGACGGGATGCAGCAGATAGCGCGCCTCGACCTGATCAGTCCCCCAAACTTCGAACGCGCGCTCAAGCCGCGAATCCACCAGCCGCACCCGCTCCAGCTGTTTCCCCGCCGCTTTACCGCCGCCGAAAATGTTGAAAACCCCGGCATCACGTCGAACGATTGTGACACCCAGAAACTCACGCGGAAAATGCATGCGAACAAGCTGCCCGCGGAACACTGTCGTGTACCGCGTCCGGCCTTTGCTGTCGGTGCGGCGCTGCTCGAGGTGCGCTTCGTAGAGCGCAAAGGGTGAGCTCTTGTATGTCCCGCTGAATAAATCCTCGAAAGAGGAGCGCGAAAAGCCCGGAACCAGCCCGAGTTCGCAAAGCCGCTCGAACGCCGGCGGCGCGAAACCACTCAGCGTGAAAGCTGCGTCCATCGCATCGGCGATTGCCGAGCAATACTGGCGCTTAAGCGTTTGCCCGACCTTGGCGAGCGGTTGGTAGGCGACGATGCCCACCACGAACGCGCTCATGAAAAGGATCACGGCAGCGATATCGAATTGCCGCCAAATCAAATACCCGCCCAGCGCCAGCGCAGCCGCGACACCGCCCCCGATAAGCAGGCGTTGCTTGAACTGACCTACCGCAGCCAGGCGATCCGCTTCATTCGCGACAAAACATGGCTCAATGCGATCTTTGTAGAGTTGCTGAAACCCAGCGTCGTCGAGACGGCCGAGATCGATCACTTGCGGCGAAGATTCCACGCGAGTCTCCCTGTAGCAAACCTTGCGCAAGCGCCTCACCGATTGCAATGGCTGCCGTGAATGAGAGAAACTGCGTTCATGAACACGATTGATCGTAGGCTCGTCATCGGCGCCGGGCTGGCGCTGGCAACGCCTTCCTCAGCGAGCGCGCAAGAGACGCCCGTCGCCCGTACGAGTCACGGACGGGTGCGTGGCATGCGGACGGGCGATACGCTCACCTTCAAAGGCATTCGTTACGGAGCGCCCACACAGCGCTTTCAACCACCGTCGGCGCCTAGGCCTTGGCGCGGGATTCGCGATGCGCTCGCCTATGGTCCTGCTTGTCCGCAACGCGGGCTGGACAGCGAGCAACAAAGCGAAGACTGCCTTTTTCTGAATGTGTGGACGCCCTCACTCAGCGGCGCACGCCCTGTCATGGTCTATATCCATGGCGGCGCCTACAACACTGGGTCAGGCTCAAGCGCGCTGACCGATGGCGCACGCCTCTGCGCACACGGCGATGTCGTCGTCGTGACGCTCAACCACCGCATCAACGCATTTGGTTATTGCTACCTTGCGGCGCACGGTTTTGCCGACAGCGGCAATGTTGGTCAGCTCGATCTCATCCTCGCGCTCGAATGGGTGCGCGACAACATCGGGCGTTTCGGCGGCGATCCCTCTTGCGTCACGGTGTTTGGGCAGTCCGGCGGCGGTGCGAAGATCGCGACATTGATGGCAATGCCTGCAGCCCGAGGGCTCTTTCATCGCGCTGCAACGATGAGCGGTCAGCAGGTAACGGCGTCTGGTCCGCTCAATGCCGCACGGCGCACAGCTGCCTACCTAGAAGGCCTTGGTCTCGCCGCAGCCAATGCGCGCACACTGGTGGCGATCACCGCTGCGCAACTGGTCGCAGCGCTTCAAACGCCGGATCCCGTGCTGGGCTTTGGCAGCGTCTATTTCGGCCCCGTGCTCGATGAGCGGCATCTCAGCCGGCATCCATTTTACCCAGACGCAGCCCCGCAATCGCTCCACGTTCCGATGCTGATCGGCAATACGCATGACGAGACACGCGGTTTTGTCGGCGCGGATCGCGCCATATTCAATCTTTCCTGGGACGACGTTCCGCGGCGTCTCGCCACTGCCATGCGCGTCGATGTACTGCCCGAAGAAGTCGTGCGCGTTTATCGGCGGCTCTATCCAAACTATTCGCCGAGCGAGGTTTATTTTGCGGCTTCCACGGCCGCACGCTCCTGGCGCGGTGCTTTGATTGAACTCGAAGGTCGAGCTCACGCGGGGGCGCCGGCTTTCGCTTATCAGCTTGATTGGCGTTCACCAGCAGAGGGCGGGATCTTCGGCGCGCCACACACTCTCGATATCCCGCTCGTGTTCGGAAACCTTGAGGCATCCGATTATATCGGCGAAAGGACAGCTGACGGCGAAGCGATGTCTCGCACAATGATGGACACGTTCATTCGCTTCGCACGAACAGGCGAGCCGGGCTGGGCGCCTTACACGCTGCCCCAACGCGCAACGATGATCTTTAATCAACGCTCAAATATCCAGAACGACCCTCGCCGCGCGGAGCGCGAGTTTTTCGCACGGATACCCTACGTGCAGCCGGGCGCCTAAGCGGCGCTAAGCTGGCGCAGACCTTCCTCAACGGAGATTACCGGCGCATAGCCCAATTCGCGGCGCGCCTTCGCGTCAATGAGCACGCTATCGCGCGACATGATCATCGCGCCGAAACGCGTGAGCGGCTCGCCCTTGAGATTGAAGGTGCGCCAGGCGCCTTCCATGACACCCGCCATGGTGTCAGCAAGCCACGATGGCACGCTCTTATCAGGGAGCTTGATCCCGCGCGTCGCGGCAATGGCGGAAATAATCTCCTTCATGGTGCGCACACCATCGTCGAGGACGAAGTAGGCCTGCCCGCCATTGCCTTTGGTCAGCGCCAATTCAATCGCGTGAACGAGGTTGGCAATGTGTGTTGTGGAGGTCTTTGCCTGACCGTGGTTGATCCACATCCACTGCCCGATTTTCATCATGCGTTCGATCGTCGGCAACAAGGTCGTATCGCCCGGGCCCCAGATGAAGCGTGGCCGCAAGATGATCGTTAGAAAGGCCGGCGCGTTTGCAGCCTCGACAAGTTCTTCAGCCCGCGCCTTGGTCCAAGAGTACGGATAGGGCGAATTTGGCGCGCGTGGGTAGGTTTCGTCCACGCCGCGCAGATGTTGTCCACGCCACAGCACGCTTTCCGTACTGATATGAATGAACCGCTTCGCACCCGCCTCGCGCGCAGCCTTCAAAGTGTGCGCCGTGCCATCAATATTGAAGCGCTTCCAAGCGTCGATCGGACCCCACTGCTCAACGAAGGCAGCGCAATGGACCACGGCGTCAGCCCCATCGAGATGCGACGCTGACACGTCTGCAAGGTCGCAACGCACGGGTGTCGCGCCGAGCGCCCGGATCTTCTCGTCCGAGGCCTCTGAGCGCGACATCGCCCGCACATCATGCCCACGCGCCGCAAAGTGTTTCGCCGCGGCGCCGCCGACAAAACCCGAAGCGCCGGTGACGAAGATACGCATCAGGCGGAAATTTGCTTCAAGGCGTGCGAGAGTTTTGCGACCGACGCGGCCGCATCCTCACGCCGCTCACGCAACTCTTCGACGACCTCTTCTGGCGCTTTGCCAATGAAATCAGCGTTGCCCAGCTTCGCATCCATTTTGGAGAGCTCACCATTCAACTTGGCGATTTCCTTGGTCAGTCGAGCGCTTTCGGCGGGCAGGTCGACAACGCCTTGGAGCGGCAAGGCCACGGTCGCACCGTCGATCACAAACGTCACCGAGCCTTTAGGCGCCGCGTCTGCGCTGGTCGAGTATTCGAGGCGGGCCATGCGGTCGATCAGATCCTGATAGCGCTCAAGCCGCGTCTGCGATGGGGCATCGGCGCCGATCAACAACAATGGAATCTTGGCGCCGGCCGGAACGTTGAGCTCCGAACGCGTCGAACGCGTTTCCTCGATCAAGCGCACCATCCAATCGATCTCTGCCTCGGCTGAGGGATCAATGAGATCACCACTCAGATTGGGCCAGGCCTCGACAATCAGCATGCCTTTCCGTTTGGCGCCAAACTCACCCAACCGCGTCCACAATTCCTCAGTAATGAACGGCATGAAGGGGTGCAGCATGATGAGGATCTGATCCAGCACCCACGCTGCCGTGCGACGCGTTTCGATCTTGGCCTTTTCAGCCTCACCGTTGAGGAGCGGCTTGATGAACTCCAAATACCAATCGCAATAGACGTTCCACACGAACTTATAGAGAGCGCCCGCCGCTTCGTTGAAACGCCGCGCCTCAAGTTCACGCGTCACCGCAGCGGCGGCCTTTGCCGTCTCGCCGACGATCCATTTGTTGACCGTTTGCTCGGGAGAGCGCGGATCGTATTCGTCCCAGACCGCGCATTCGTTCATCTGGGCGAAGCGCGAGGCATTCCAAAGCTTGGTGCCGAAGTTGCGGTAGCCTTCAATGCGCTGTTCGCTGAGCTTGATGTCGCGTCCTTGCGCCGCCATCGCCGCCAAAGTGAAGCGCAGAGCGTCTGCGCCGAACTTATCGATCAGGTCGAGAGGATCCATGGTGTTACCCTTGGACTTCGACATCTTCTGACCCTTGGCGTCACGGACCAGAGCGTGGATGTAGACTTCGTTGAACGGCACTTCCTTCATGAAGTGCATGCCGAGCATCATCATCCGCGCGACCCAGAAGAAGATGATGTCGTGCGCTGTGACGAGCGTTGAGGTCGGGTAGAACTTCTTCAGCTCCGACGTGTTCTGCGGCCAGCCAAGTGTCGAGAAGGGCCAGAGCCCTGACGAGAACCATGTGTCTAGGACGTCTTCATCCTGGCGAAGCGGCACGTCCTTGCCATAGTGCTTTCGCGCTGCGCTCTTGGCGGCGTCGCCGCTTTGCTCAACGAAGGTGTGACCGTCCGGCCCATACCATGCAGGAATCCGATGTCCCCACCAGAGTTGGCGCGAGACGCACCACGGCTCGATGTTGCGCATCCATTGGTAATACGTCTTCGTCCACGCTTCCGGCACGAACTTGGTTTTGCCGGTTTCGACGGCAGCGATCGCATCTTTCGCCAACTCGCCCGCATTCACATACCATTGGTCGGTGAGCATCGGCTCGATCACGACGCCCGATCGGTCGCCGAACGGCTGCATGATCTTCTTGTTCTCGATGCGATCGAGCAGGCCGATGGCTTCGATGTCCTCGACGACCTGCTTTCGCGCCTCGAAGCGATCAAGTCCGCGGTACTTCGCGGGCACGTGCTCGGCGTCCGCCATGCGGCCCTTGGTATCCATCAGGATGTAGAGCGGGATGTTGTTGCGGCGCGCGACTTGATAGTCGTTGAAATCGTGCGCGCCGGTAATCTTCACCGCGCCAGAGCCGAAGTCCGGGTCCGGATACTCGTCCACGATGATCGGAATGTAGCGATCGGCCAAGGGCAACAGCACGCGCTTGCCGACGATTGGCGCGTAACGCGCATCGCTTGGGTGCACCGCCACCGCGCCGTCGCCGAGCATCGTTTCAGGACGCGTCGTGGCAATCGCGATGTAGTTGCGGGTTTCCCATTCCGTAGGCTTGCCCTCCTCATCGAAGGCGATTGGAAATTCGTAAGTCTCGCCGTTCTCAAGCGGATACTTGAAATGCCAGAAGTGCCCCTGCACCTCCCGGTTCTCAACTTCGAGATCGGAGATCGCGGTTTCGAAATGCGGATCCCAGTTCACGAGGCGCTTGTCTTTGTAGATCAGCCCCTCTTTGTAAAGTTGAACGAAAACCTTGAGCACGGCCTGCGAGAGGCCTTCATCCATCGTAAAGCGCTCACGTGACCAATCACATGAGGCGCCGAGGCGGCGCAGCTGATTAAGAATTGCGCCGCCGCTTTCTTCCTTCCACGACCAAACGCGCTTCAGAAATTCTTCGCGGCCAAGCGAACGGCGATCTTCGTTCGCGCCGGACTGGGCCAATTGACGTTCAACCACCATCTGGGTTGCGATGCCGGCGTGATCGGTGCCGGGCTGCCAAAGCACACTTTTGCCACGCAGTCGCTCAAAGCGAACGAGCACGTCCTGGAGCGTGTTGTTCAGCGCGTGCCCGATGTGCAGAGAGCCCGTGACGTTCGGCGGCGGTATGACGATGCAGAACGGATCTGCCTTCGGATCGGCTTTTGGCTTGAAGGCCCCGGAATCCTCCCACGCCTTGGACCAGCGGGGCTCCACTTCTTTCGGATTGAACGTCGTCTCGATCATTTTCGAGCATATAGCAGGGCGGCGCCGTCCTGGGCGAGATGCGATCTCGCAGATGCACACTCCGTTTGGCCTCTGCCCGAAAGAAAACGCCCCGGTTTGACCCGGGGCGTTCGTTTAATCGGAAATATCGCGTCCTAGCGCGACATGCGGGCAATACGCTCGAGTTCGGCCTCGACGCGGGCCTCGACGATGGCGGCCAGGTTTTGGTCCAGCCATTCCTTCAGCATCGGCTTCAGCAATTCGCGAACCACGCCCTCGACGGTCTGACCCGCCGTATCGGCGATCCGCAGCGAACCGGCGAGACGCGCGAGCGAGCCAGCCGCCGCCGTCGTGGTCGGCTTTGAGAGAATGGTGTCTGCGATCGGCTCGGCGACAACAGGACGCGGCTGCGGCGCGGTGGTGACTTCAGGCACGTAGGCTACCTCTTGAGCGACGGTCTCCTCGACCGCCTCGAAAACGATGTCGTCATCCGGCGCCGGGGCGACGTGCTGAACGGGAGCTGGCGCAGGCGCCGGCGCATCCGTTTGTGTAAGATCGAGCACTGGCGCAGCGTTCGGCGTCTGCTCTTCTTCGGAGATGATCCTGCGGATCGACGCCAGAATCTCTTCCATTGAAGGTTCGGCCTGTTGGTCTTGAAGCGCCATTTCCAGCCCCGCGAAATTTGCGCAAACGATTCGCTTGCGGCTCAAAGGTTATTGATGCTGACGATTCGGGTCCACCTGAGCGCGCTGTCGCATGCACACGCACAGGCGATCAGAATCGCCCTCTTACGCGCATGCTCTAGGTTATCGAATAAGGGAACGTTAATGTGCGCGTTAGCGCACACGTTGTTGCGCGATCAGAACGCGAAGCTCGCTGGCTTCGTCAGTCCAGGCGCAACTGGCGGCGCAGCATCGAACGCAACGCGATACGCTGTGGCGTCATCCGAGCGCGTGTAAATGCGCGCAGCTCCCGCAGCGCCTTGCCGCACGATCACACCTAGGCGTCCACCCGGCGCAAGCTGGCTCAACCATGCCTCAGGAACGAAATCTGCCGAACCGTTCAAGAGGATGACGTCGTACGGCGCCTCATCAGCCCACCCATCGACCGTAGCCGTGGACACCGTCTTCGCATTGCTGACACCAGCAGATTCTAGCGCCGCCTGCGCGGCGAATGACAAATCCGGATTGGGATCGAGCGTGATCACTTCCTTGCAACAGGACGCGAGCACCGCCGCTCCGTAACCCGTGGCGCCGGCAATCTCGAGTGCACGCTCGTTGGCCTTCGGGGCCAAGTTCTGGATGAGCTTGGCAAGATCGCGCGCGCGCAAAAGCACACGGCCCGGCGCAACTTCGACCTCGAGATCGCCATAGGCGATGGTTCGCTTCGCAGCCGGCACAAATCGCTCGCGCGGCAGCGTACGCATGGCGTGCACGATACGCGGGTCGGTCACGTCACTCGGACGAACTTGGCTTTCGACCATAAAATCGCGGGCGCGGGCGAAATCCATCTTGGGCTCCAAACTTTGCCATCGGTTAAGCCGCCCTGCGTCCGCCCGCAAGCGGGCCGCTTTGACGCGGGGTTAAGTCAGCCGGCTAGCGGCACATGTCGTCACGGCCGAGATCGAAATGAAGGTGATCACGGTGGGCCCGATTGTAGTCGGGGGAGAGCACCGCCTGGAAATAGTCGCAGGCCCCGTCGCGCACCTCGCGCAAGAAAAGCCGATCCCGCTGCTGACCGCGCCACCCCGCCAAAACCGTAACGGTGCGGCCGTTGGCCAGCGTGAACCCGCTTATGTCCATTGCATTGGCATGCGCATGCTCACTCAAACGTCTGTCGCCGCGGCCGGCGATGCGGCGGCACTGATACGAGGGCGCAGCCAGCTCGATCCGCGCAACATCTTGCCCGTAATGGCGCATCGCAGCTGGCTTCACGACGTCGCGCTCCCACAGCACCAAAGCGGCGGCAGAGGCACACGAGCTGGCCACCGGCCCGGAATAGAGGTGAAGCGACCGGGTGAGTTCCACAGCGTTTCGATATCCGCAGCCGTTCGCCTCGCTGACGTCGGCGATGCGCTCTGTTTGAAAGCCCGCTCCATGAAGCGCTGCGCGGCAGGCCGCTATATCGGATTGAAAATCATCGAGCCGGGCGGCGCCTAGCGGCTCTGGCATGAGATCAGCCTCTTCCGGCGGCGGCGCGCCGATCACCAGCATCAACATCAAAAGCGCCAATGCGGCCAACGCCGACGCCGCCCAGATCCGGGCGCGCTCATGCTCAGCCTTCGACGGCGGCGGGATGATGCCTAAAATGCGCATTGCGAGGGTGAGCGCCTTGACCGATTCCGGTTCGGACGCCTAGGAGTGCCGCCCCGTCGCGAGGATATAGCGGCGGACTGAGGCCTCGTGGCGGAGTGGCGACGCAGCGGACTGCAAATCCGCGTACCCCGGTTCAATTCCGGGCGAGGCCTCCAACTTTATCCCCAGGTAAATCCCCTACACATCAACGCTTTGGCAGCCTTGGTTAGCGCCGCGTTTGTCATTAACCGGTTCTTTACCGGTTAGGACGATAGTCACCAGTGTCTTCCCTTGGAGACACCCCACCATACCCAACGCCTTCGAGGGCCCCGCAAGGGGCCCTCGTTTTCGTTTTGGCAGGGTGTGACGACGTATACCTCTCGAAGGCGATTGGGGTCTTTTCCCCCGGCGCCTACTTTGATAGAGACCCGCTTCGCTCGGCCCAGGCCGGGCAAAGAATGTTCCTCGGTAGCTCAGTGGTAGAGCATCCGACTGTTAATCGGATGGTCGTAGGTTCGAACCCTACCCGGGGAGCCATTCTCTTTTCTTCGTTGGTTGGATTTTATCTCAGCCCGCAGCCTCTTAGGCAGCGGGCTTTTGTTTGCGCCTTAAGCGCCTGGCTTGAACGCCGGCAGTAGATGACCAAGCCGCGCGCCCATCTCGGCGCCCAACGCCTGTAAGCCGTTGAACGGGCGGACCATCACCTCAAAATCAACAATTCTTCCGTCTGCGTCGAACTGCACCAGATCGATGCCCTTTATCCGTTTCTCGCCAACGCGCGCGCCGAACTCGAGCACCACGCTCAATCCATCCTCTGAGGCCAATTGGCGATGATAAGCGAAATCCTCAAACACCGTCAGAACGGTGCGAAGCAGCAACGCCACCGCTTGAGCCGATTGATACGGCTTGAACGCCATCGGCGAGCGAAATGTGGCGTCGGGATGAAGGATCGCATCCAGCTCGCCAAGGTCCTTGCTTGCGACCATGGCATGCCACTTTTCCAGCGACACGGCGGCATTAGGATGGAGTTTGGTAAGGGCGCTCATCGAGCAAGCCTAAGCCGATCAACACAAAGCGTCGAGGTTGCATGGGCTTTCGCTTTGCCTGCCGTCAGGGCATGAGGGCTGCGGGAGGCGAAATGCACGACGTCATCATCATCGGCGGTGGTCACAACGGACTGACCTGCGCCGCATATCTCGCCGACGCTGGCCTGAAGGTTTTGGTGCTCGAACGGCGCGACGTGGTTGGCGGCGCTGCGGTCACCGAAGAGTTTCACCCCGGCTTTCGCAACTCTGTCGCGAGCTACACGGTCTCCTTGCTCAATCCCAAAGTCATCGCAGACCTTAACCTGCATCGGCACGGACTGAAGGTCGTCGAGCGCAAAATCTCCAACTTCTTGCCGCTCGCTGGCGATCAATATTTCATGTCGGCGCCGGGCATCACCCAAGCCGAGGTTGCTAAGTTCTCAAATCGCGACGCAACCCAACTCGCGGAGTACGAGCGGCGTCTTGAGATCATCGCCGATGTCGTCCGCGCGCTCTTGTTGGAGCAGCCGCCTAATCTGGTCGAGCACGGCTTCGTACGCGGGGTCGAGGAAGCCATGCGCGCCGCCGCTCTCGGAGGACGGCTCAACAAACTCGACATCACCGGCAAGCGCGACCTGCTCGATCTCTTCACAAAATCCGCCGGCGAATGGCTGGACGAGTGGTTCGAAAGCGCGCCGATCAAGGCGCTCTTCGGCTTTGACTCCATCGTCGGCAACTTCGCGAGCCCCTACACGCCCGGCTCAGCCTACGTTTTGCTTCACCACGTCTTCGGAGAAGTAAACGGCAAGAAGGGATTATGGGGGCACGCTATCGGCGGCATGGGCGCCATCACGCAAGCCATGGCCGCATGCTGCCGTGAGCGCGGTGTCGAGATCCGCACCGGCGTAGCGGTGAAGGAACTCATCATCGATCGCAACGCCAAGCGGGCGGGTGGTGTAACAGTCGACGAAGAAATCGTCGCTGCCGGCGTGCTGACCGAGGATGGCGAGACGTTGCGCGCGCGCGCAGTGATCTCAAACCTCAACCCCAAGCTCATGTTCAGCAGGCTCGTGCCGCAAGACGCTTTGCCTGCGGACTTCCGCGAGCGGATCACGCGCTACAAGGTTGGCTCCGGCACTTTCCGGATGAACGTGGCGCTCTCGGAGTTGCCCCGCTTCATCTGCAAGCCGGAGCCGGGCGATCACCTCACCGCCGGAATCATTATCGCGCCATCGATGCAATACATGGAACGCGCCTATGATGACGCGCGCGCCTATGGATGGTCGCGCGAACCGATTGTCGAAATGCTGATCCCGTCCACTCTGGACGATTCACTCGCGCCGCCCGGCAAGCACGTGGCGTCGCTTTTCTGCCAGCACGTGCAGCCGGAACTCTCCGGCGGTCGTTCGTGGGACGACCATCGCGATGAAGTCGCGGACCTCATGATCGCAACCGTCGACAAATACGCCCCAGGATTCAAAGCGAGCGTCCTCGGTCGCCAGATCATGTCGCCGCTGGATTTGGAGCGCACGTTCGGGCTCGTCGCCGGCGACATCATGCACGGCGCCCTATCGCTGGACCAATTGTTCAGCGCCCGGCCCGTCCTCGGCCACGGCGATTATCGCGCGCCAATCAAGGGCCTCTATATGTGCGGCTCGGGCACCCATCCCGGCGGCGGTGTCACCGGCGCGCCGGGGCACAATGCAGCACAGGTCGTGAAGCGCGACTTCCGCAACGGAGCGGTGAAATGAGGTATGGCATCGTCGCTATTTTGGCTGCGTTTACATTGGCCGCTTGCGCTACCAGCCCTGAAGCCCCCAGCGGAGCACCAACACTTGTTATAGCCCCAGGAGCACCGGCCCCGGCGCAATCTCGCTTCTATGCCGACTGCATCAGCCAAGCGGCTGGCGCCAACAGCTATGATCGCGAGGCGAATGTTTTAAGGTTTCACTGCACCGGCGCTGTGGCTCAGCGCTTTTTCGAAGGGCTTGCGAACTGGAGCACGCAGATCGGTTCGCAATATGAGGCTGAAGGCGTGATGTGGCGCTTCACGTCTACGATCCGAGAAAACCCATCCTTTGTCGACTTCTGCCGGCGGACAACCGCGCAAGCTTACGACTGCACAATTGTGCTGAACGTCGGCGCGTTTCTTACCGAATGAGATCAGGCGCTTCGTTTTTGCGCGGCTTCGCTTTTGATGCGCTTGAATACGGGCACGCTGCGCCCACTCCATATCTCAAGACGCGCGCCGCAATCTGTGCACTCGAACAGACCAATGTCCTTGATCGGCAACACGCGCACTTCGCGCTCATAACAAGCGCCGCATCCGCAATTAATGATCGTGTTTTCGGGCTGCATGACGCGCCAAGAATTGGCGTGAAAAGGTAAATGAAAGTTATCAGAACCGCGGTGAATTGCGTATTCGGTGTTACCCAGATTCGAAACACTGCACGCTAGGGTAGAGCCAGCTGCGCCTATTCCGCAGCCACCGTCTCAGGCTCCTCCGCCTGGCGCCTCCAGAGGCTCGCATAGAGACCATCCTTGGCTATGAGCGCCGAATGCGTCCCGCGCTCGACGATCCGGCCAGCATCAAGAACGACGATCTGATCGGCGTCTGCAATCGTGCTGAGCCTGTGCGCGACAACCAGGGTGGTGCGCCCACGCGACGCTGCTTCGAGAGCTGCCTGCACCTCATGCTCGGTCGCGGAATCCAGCGAACTCGTCGCCTCATCCAGGATCAATATAGCGGGATCCTTCAGCACGACGCGCGCGATGCCGACACGCTGTTTCTCGCCGCCGCTCAACTTCAATCCGCGCTCACCAACGCGCGTGTCCCAGCCATTCGGTAGCGCCTCGATGAACTCTAAGAGCTGCGCGCTCCGCGCTGCTTCGTCGAGTTCAGCCTGTGTCGCTTCCGGCTTTCCGTACGCGATATTGTAGCGGATCGTATCGTTAAACAGCACAACATCCTGCGGCACCAAACCCAGCGCGCCGCGCAACGATCTTTGCGTCACGTCCTTCAAATTCTGACCGTCAATGCGAACGGCGCCATCGTTCGGGTCGTAGAAGCGATAAAGGAGCTTTAAGACCGTCGATTTGCCCGCGCCGGACGGCCCAACGATCGCCGTCGTCTTGCCCGCTGGCGCCGTGAAGCTCACCATCTCCAAGCCAACGTCGCGGCCTTCATGCGCAAAGCTCACATTGTCGAACTCAACCGAACCGCCACGCGCCGTAAGTACGCTCGCGCCCGGCGCATCGGCGACATCCGGCGCCTCATCGAGCAGCATGAACATCTTTTCCATGTCGATGCTGGTTTGCTTGATCTCGCGATAAGCAAAACCCAAAATGTTCAGCGGCGCGTAGAGGTTGGTCATAATCAGGATCACGGCAGTGATGTCGCCAGGTCCCATCGATCCACGGGCGACGAGCCAACCGGCTCCAACAACCATCGCCAGCAAGCCCAAGGTCATGATCACACCTTGGACGATGTTGAGCATGACGAGCGAGGTATAGGCCTTCACCGCCGCATTCGCGTACGATGACAGGGCGCGATCATAACGCTCGCTTTCGCGCTGCTCAGCGGCGAAGCTCTTCACCGTTTCGAAGTTTAGGAGAGAGTCTACCGCGCGCCCTGCGGCTTCAGTGTCCGCCTCGTTCATTTCACGGCGGTGCTTCAATCGCCATTCGGTCACACCGAATGTCGCCCAGGCATAAATAATGACCGTGCCAGCCGCGATGACCGAGAACATCCAGCCGTATTTGAATCCAAGCACGCCGGCAGCGAGCAGCAGTTCGATCACGGTGGGCGCGATGTTGAACGCCAGGAAGCGCAGCAAAAAGTCGATGGCGCGGATGCCGCGCTCAATTGTGCGATAAACGGCGCCGGTTCGTTTGGACTGGTGGAACCGGACAGAAAGGTTGTGAACGTGCGTGAACACGCGGGCGCCAGCGCGCCGCTGCGCCTCTTCACTCACTGGCTGAAAGATTGCGTCGCGAACCTGCGGGCCGGCAGTGGAAGCAAAACGAAGCGCTGCCCAAAAGCCAGCGAGCCCCAGGAACGTCGAAAGCGCACCTGACGCATCACCACCAGCAAGCGCGTTGATGCCGTCCGCAAGTACCAGGGGCGAAACGACCGCTAGGACCTTGCTCACCAGCGTGAGAGCAAACGCAACCGCCAGGCGCAGGCGCACCCCGCGCTCATGCAAACCACCGATAAGAGTGAGTAATTGTGAAATGGTTCGCGTCAGCGGCGGCGCCACGTCGGCGGCCGGCTCCGCCTTAGACACTGTCCTGCCTTCACCACGCGCCATTTGGAACAATCCTTGAAGGCACCACTTAGTGACGGGGAAATTTCCCCGCAATGCCGCTTCATTGGCTAAGTCTGTTCAATGCCCATGGCTGATTCCAGCTCCCCCGGTCCCGCAGTCCGCTCCGTGTGCGTCTATTGCGGTTCCTCCAATACGACCAAGCCCGAATACCTAGATCTGGCCTCCCGCTTCGGCGCGACTTTGGCAGGGCTTGGCATTCGCTTGGTCTACGGGGGCGGCGCCGTTGGACTTATGGGTCGCGTGGCCAAGGCGGCGCACGAAGCCGGCGGCGAGGTGCTAGGCATCATGCCGCGCTTTCTTGAACGCCGCGAAATCACCTACGAGGCCGTGCCGCACCGCATGGTCGACACCATGCATGAGCGCAAGCACATCATGTTCGAGGAGAGTGACGCGTTCGTCGTGCTCCCGGGCGGCATCGGCACGCTCGAAGAAGCCGTCGAGATGCTGTCGTGGCGCCGGCTCGACCTGCACAAGAAGCCCATCATCTTCCTCTCGGAAGACGGCTTCTGGACACCATTCTTTATGCTGATGGATCACACGGTGGAGGCGAACCTGACCCCAGCTTCCTTCCGGGATGGCGTCATCGACGCCCACTCTGTTGCGGAATGCCTAAGCGCGCTTGGCGTTAAAGCAGCCGTGTAAGAAATTCCGGGACCGCTAGACTATCCAGTCATGAGGCCCTCGCCCGATCAGGACGCTCGTTATCTAGAAGCCACCGTCGCGCATGGCCGCGCGCTTCAACGTCTGGCGTCGGCAACCGAGGCGAACCCGGAGCGACGGCGAGATCTCCTCCAAGATATGCACGTCGCCCTATGGCGAAGCTTCGCGTCCTTCGATGGACGCTGCTCCGTGCGCACCTGGGTTTACCGGGTCGCGCACAACGTCGCGGCATCGCACGTAGACCGTGAGCAGCGGACGCGGGCCCCGTTCGTGCCACTGGAAGACATCGAGCATTTGCCTTCCGCACAAAACCTGTCGGCAGAGGTGGAGGAAAGCGAGGCGCTCTCGCGGCTCAACGCGATCATCCGCAGGCTTGGACCGCCCGATCGACAGATCATTACACTATACCTCGAAGGGCTCGACGCCGCTTCGATTGCCGAAATCACAGGGCTTTCAGCTGGCGCCGTCGCGACGCGCGTATCGCGCTTGAAGACGCACCTGGCCCGCTTGTTCCAAGAGACCGCCAATGTCTGATCACGATCCCTTTCAAAAGCTGTGGACGCAGCAAACGCAGGATCCTTTCGCCATGTCGTTGGCCGACGTACACGCTCACGCTCAGCGCTTTCAGACGCGCATTCGTACGCGCAACATCATCGAATATCTCGCCGCCGCGTTCGTGGTGACATTCTTCGTTTGGACAGCGTTCACTGTGCCGGAATTCATCGTGCAAGTTGGCGCAGCGCTGATTGCGGCGGGTGCGCTTTACGTATGCTGGCAACTTCACCGGCAAGGTCGAACCGCCACGCGGGCCGAGTTGGAAGCGGGTGCTCAAAGCTGGGTCGTGTTTCACCGTTCGCAGCTGGCGCGCCAACGCGAAGCGTTACGCACGGTGTGGGGCTGGTATCTCGCCCCATTTATTCCCGGCATGGCTGTGTTTCTGGCTGGCGTTTCGTTCACGGAAGCGAACCCGGCGCCCTTGCCTGCGAAGCTCGCCGTGTTCTTGACCGGCTGCGGCTTGATCGCCGCCGTGTTCGCCGCGGTCGGGTGGCTCAATTCTTTGGCGGTAAAGAAGCTGGATGCGGAGATCGGGGCGCTAGATAAAGTATGCGAGGACTAACCGCGCTCGATTTGATTCAGAAGCGCACGGTCACGTGCTTCACCGGGAAGCGGCGTCGTCAGCAACTTATCGCCTACGAAGATGGAGTTTGCACCGGCCAGCAAGCACATGGCCTGCAATTCCTGGCTCATCTGATCGCGACCGGCGGCAAGGCGCACGTAGGCCTCCGGAAACACGATGCGAGCCACCGCAATCCAGCGAACGAAATCCAAGCCATCGACAGGCGGCGCGCCACTGAGTGGCGTGCCAGCGATCGGCACCAACTGATTGATAGGTATAGATTCCGGGTGCGGACGCAGCTTTGCAAGCTCGACGATCAAATCGGCGCGATCCTGATGCCGCTCCCCCATGCCCAAAATGCCGCCGCAACAGACTTTCACACCGGCATGGCGCACGTATTCGATTGTATCGAGACGCTCCCGATAGGTGCGCGTCGAGACAACGGAGGGGTAATATTCGGGCCCGGTGTCCAGGTTGTGGTTATAGTAATCTAGGCCTGCTTCGCCGAGCGCGTCCGCTTGCGCTTGACTCAGCATGCCTAACGTCATGCATGTTTCTAGCCCAAGCGCCTTCACACCTTTGACCATCTCGGCAATCGCCGGAAGATCGCGGTCCTTAAGTTCGCGCCATGCGGCGCCCATACAAAAGCGCTCCGCTCCCTCGGCCTTCGCGCGCGCGGCGACAGCGACCACATCCTCGCAATCCATTAGTTTCGAGGCTTTGAGGCCGGTTGGAAAGTACGCGGACTGACTGCAATAACCGCAATTCTCCGCACACCCCCCGGTCTTGATATTGAGGAGCCGCGAGCGCTGAACGTGCGCTGGATCGTGGTGAGCGCGCAAAGCCGCCTGCGCACGCAAGATAAGATCACTTAGCGGGAGCGCGAACAGCGCCTCCACTTCGTCACGCGTCCAGTCATGTCGCGCGGGCAACGCGTCGAAACTCACGCTGTCTGCCCAAGCAACCGCTTGCGCGCGCGCTCTTCACCAATCAGCGGGAACAACGCTGCCATCTCGGGTCCGTGATCCAGCCCCGTGAGTGCTTGGCGAAGCGGCATGAAGAGCGCCTTGCCCTTTGCGCCGGTCTTTTCCTTCACAGCGTTGGTGAACGATTGCCAGCTTGACGCATCATAATCGCCCTTCGGCAAGACTTCGGCGGCAGCAGCGGCAAACGCTGCATCCGGCACGAAGGGCTCGATAGGCCCGTCAACAATATGCGCCCACTGACGCACTTCAGGCAGCAGCTGAATGTTCGCGCGAATGGCGTTCCAAAACGCTTCTCCACGATCAGCCTCGAGCTTCACCAAGCGATCTTTGACTTTGGCGTAGTCGTACTGATGGAGCAGCTGCGCGTTCACGCGCTTCAAATCTTCCGGATCAAACCGCGCCGGCGCCCGGCCGATCTTGGCGAAATCAAACTCGGACGCCAGAACCTCGAGCGACGCGCGCGCTTCAACCGGGTCAGAGGTGCCAATCTTCGCGAGATGCGAGAGCACCGTCATCGGCTCATAACCTTCAGCGGCGAGTTCTCCGACACCGAGCGAACCAATCCGTTTCGAGAGCGCGTTGCCGTCGGCGCCCACCAAAAGCGGGAAGTGCCCGAACAAGGGAACAGGGCCACCGAGCGCTTCGAAGATTTCGATCTGAACGCCGGAATTCGTTACGTGGTCCTCGCCGCGGACGATGTGGGTGATCTTGAAGTCGATATCGTCCACGACACTCGGCAGCGTGTAGAGAAATGCGCCGTCTTCACGGATCAATACTGGGTCGCTGAGCGAGGCAGTGTCGATCGAGACGTGCCCGCGCACGAGGTCGTTCCACTCCTTGCGGGCGCCGGAAAGCTTGAAACGCCAGTGCGGCTTGCGTCCTTCCGCTTCAAGTTTTGCTCGATCGTCCGCGCTGAGCTTCAGCGCAGCGCGATCGTAGACCGGTGGCTTACCGGTCGCTTGTGCGATCTTGCGCTTGCGGTCGAGTTCTTCTTCGGTCTCGTAAGCGGGATAAAGGAGCCCTGCCCCTTTCAGCGCGGCGGCGGCTTTTTCGTAAGCCTCAAAACGATGCGATTGGTTGGCGCGCTCCTGCCAATGGAGCCCAAGCCACTTCAAATCGTCCTCGATGCTTTGCTCATACTCCTTGGTCGAGCGAGCAAGATCGGTGTCATCGATCCGCAAGAGCACTTGTCCACCCTGCGGGATCGCGAACAGCCAATTCATCAACGCCGTGCGGACGTTGCCAACATGGATGCGTCCGGTGGGGGACGGCGCGAAACGGAGGCGAATGGACATTACGTTAGGTCTCGTTGCGGGAAGGCCGGGGTTATGCGGCGCGCCGCCCTGCCCTGTCCAGCCGCACGCGGCAATCCTGACCAGAGTCTTGGCTTATGGACGTGTGACGCCTTGGCCGGAGGATGTTTTCGGATATGGTCGCCCTATCCTTTCAGGAGCAACCACCATGGCGACCAAGTCGCGCGAGATCCGTTTGAAAAGCCGTCCGGTTGGGATGCCGGAAGCGTCGAATTTTGAAGTCGCGACAGTGGACGTCGCCGACCCCGGGCCAGGTGAAGTTTTGGTGCGCAACCAATGGATGTCCGTCGACCCGTACATGCGCGGGCGTATGTACGATCGCCCGAGCTACGTACCGCCTTTTCAAATCGGCCAAGCACTCCAAGGCGGCGCGGTCGGTACTGTCGTGCAGTCGAACGATCCGAAATTCGCGGTTGGCGATCTCGTCGAGAGCATGAATGGATGGCGCGAGGCTTTCGTTGCCTCCGGATCAGCGCTCAACAAGCTTCCAGGGGGCGTGCCGCCGCAGGCGTATCTTGGCGTGCTCGGCATGCCCGGCATGACCGCCTACACCAGCTTCCACCGTATTGGCGAACCCAAGGCTGGCGACACCGTATTCGTCTCCGGCGCTGCGGGCGCTGTCGGCTCGGCGGTTTGCCAGATTGCGAAGCTGCGCGGATGCACCGTGATTGCCTCGGCTGGCTCAGATGAAAAGCTTGCGTGGCTAAAGAGCGTCGGCGTCGATGCCGGCGTAAATTACAAGAAGGGCAACTTGCTCGAAAACGTTCGCGCCGCCGCACCTAAGGGCATCGACATCTACTTCGACAATGTCGGCGGTGAACATCTGGAAGTCGCCCTTGACGTCGCGCGACCGTTCGCGCGCTTCATCGAATGCGGCATGATCTCCATCTATAACGACAAAGAACCCGCACCCGGCCCGCGCAACATGAGCTATATCGTCGGCAAGCGCATCAAGATGCAGGGCTTCATCGTTTCCGACTTCGCCGACATGCGCGAGCAATTCTATACCGAGATGGGCGGTTGGGTTCGCGACGGTAAGATTAAGGCGGAGGAAACCGTCGAGAATGGGGTAGAGAACGCACCGAAAGCGTTTCTCAACCTCTTCAGCGGAGGAAACACGGGAAAGATGCTCGTAAAACTCGGCTGATATGAACCAAAGACTTTTTCAAGCGTACGTGATGGTCGACTGGAGCGCTGCTTCCAAGCCGACAACCGGTCCGGACTCGGTCTGGATCGGCGTGCTTAAACGCAATGTTCGCTTTCAGATGGCGTTTGACGCGCACAACCCCGCGACGCGCGCTGAAGCCGAAAAACTTCTGAACAGCATCCTTGATGACCTCAAGCGCAAGGGCGAGCGCGTCCTCGTAGGTTTCGATTTTCCAATGGGCTTTCCGCGCGGCACGGCAGCGGCGCTGAAACTCGGCGGCGAACCCTGGCGTGCGCTCATGGATTTCGCCGCGAAGGAAGTGAAGGACAAGCCGGACAACACCAACAACCGGTTTCAAGTTGGCGCGAAGATGAATCGGTTGATGACCGGCGAGGCGTTTCCATTCTGGGGCGCCCCGGCCCGCGATGAACAAACGATGCTTTCAGCGAAACGTCCTCGTGAACATGGCCCCGGCGATCTACCGGAACTGCGCTACGCGGATGAGGCGGCTAAGGGCGCCTCATCAATTTGGAAGCTCTATTATCAAGGGTCGGTCGGCGGTCAGGCGCTCACGGGCTTGCCGGTCGTGAAGCGTCTGCGCGATGCGCGCGCCTTAAAAGTCTGGCCATTTGAAACCGGCTGGAAGGCGCTTACGCCTGGAGACGTTGTAGATGTCGACGCGGTGTTCGCTGAAATCTATCCCTCACTCTACGCCGCAAAGCCAAATGCCGGTGAGATCAAAGATCAGGCCCAAGTGCGCGGTGCGTGCGAGCGCTTCAACGCGCTGGACGAAAAGTTTCAGCTCGGCGCCATCTTCGGCCCAGCCAAAGATGATCCGCGTCGCGAGATCGTTGAGCACGAAGAAGGTTGGATTCTCGGCGCGAGCGCCTAGGCGGCTGACACGACCGCTTTAACGGGCCGATTTGCAATCGCCCACCAGCGCGCCAGCAAGACTGCCGCACTGAGCACGCTCGACCAGAAGATTGCGAACAATAAGCCGGCGACACCCATGCCCTGATGCTCCGCGAGCCAATAGCCGACGACGGGCATCACGACCGCATAGGCCAGAATATGGCTGAAGGTCGGAAACCAGTTGTCGCTTCGTGCGCGCAATGCCGATGCGCTGACCACCTGCGTGCCGTCAGGCAACAGCACCATCGCCGCGACCCACATCAAGGACGCAATCAACGCCGAGAGCGTGAGATCGGCCGTGTAGGCGCGCCCGATCGGTCCAGCAAATGCGAGGATAAGCACGGCTGCGATCAGCATACCGATCGCGTTCAGCCCCACACCTGTCCAGCCGGCGCGCGCGGCGTCATGGGGCGCCTGCCTTCCGATCGCTTCGCTCACCAGCACCGCCGTCGCAGCCGCAAGGCCAAGCGCAATCATGAACACGAGGGCCATTAGATTGAGCATGATCTGATACGCGGCGACCACCTCTGCGCCAATCCGTCCGGCAATCACCGTCATCGCCGAAAACGCTCCAGCTTCGACAGCTTGGCTCACGGCGGCGGCAGCGCCCACCGCGAGCAGGCCGCCATAGCTAGGCCCCTTCGCGTCCTTACTTTTGCGCACACCAAACGCGACGCCGTCACGCAGCAGATAGATACAAATGAGCAGCGCACCGGCGAGAAACACGCGTGCGCCAACGGTCGCCCAAGCTGAACCTTCCGCGCCATGCTCGGGCACCCACCACAAGTTCAAGCCGAGGTTCACTGCATTCGCAATCCACATGACCGCCGTTGAGATTCCCGGCTTCTTGATCGCTTCCAAAAAATAAGTGCCGGCGATGTAGAGCAGATGCAGCGGTATCGAGAGCGCGAGAATGTTCATCACCGGCGTGGACGGACCCGCCAGGTGCGCCTCAATGCCGAACACGGTGAACAACCGCTCCCCTGCCACCCACATCGCGATCGCCGACAGAACGCCTGCTATCAAGCCGACGATAAGCCCGCGACGGAGCGCAACACCTGCTCCCTTCTTATTGCCCTCTCCGATCGAGCGCGCAGCGAGTACCTGCACCCCTTGCAACAAACCAATAGCAGCCACGAGAAACACCGCCGTCGGCGCCCATCCGAGAGCTTGGTGAGGGAGTTCGTCAGGCGCGAGCTGCCCAACAACGATCGTATCGACCAGAGCCATGCCGATAATGCCCAGGCGCGCGAGCGCCACAGGTCCGGCAATACGCAACAACGGCACGACGAAAGATCGGGTGGCGGTCATGGGGACGCACGCCTTAGCCGAGGCGCGCGAGTCGGTCGAGACTTACGCGGCAGGCGGCGCGCTTGCGGGCTTCAAACCGCGATAAAGGTACGCCGAAAGCCCTGCCTCGAGTGAGGCATATAACCCCAACACGATGAATGAAGTCACAAACTCAAAGATGACAATGCCGATTGGATTGGCGGCGACCGCCGCCTGCATTGAGGCGCCATCGAGAACGTTGAATCCAAATACGCGCCCAAGCAGCGCCGTAAGCGCAAACATCAACACATACGCTGGAACCAGCAACATGAAGCGCGCCCACGTGATGCGCACCATCGCGCCCTTGGTCCAGTTCCAAGTGTCGAACGTGAGCACGCGCCCTGCTTCGACACTTGCCGGCGCCGCAAGATAGAGCCGCGACGTGAGCAACAGCCAAACGGCAAAATAGAACAAGATGGTGATCAGCACCGCAACGGGGTTTTCCGTAAAGAACCGCATCATGATCTGCATCACGGCCGCTTCATCCGAACCAGCGGCCTGCAGATCCGTCGCATAAGCGCCAAGCGGTCCAGCCACGAGGGCGATTGTGACGGGAATGGTGATGACCACCATCACGATGAACATGAAAAAGCCGACCACGACCATGGACGACCAAACGCGCCATCCGTCCTTGGTCCATCGTGATCGGACAGTATCGACGCCAAACAACGCGCCCGCAGTCAACGCGCCATAGCAAAACGCCTGCACGAGGCCATTCGCCACCATGGTGAGCACGCCGAGTTGCGGCACGCTAAGCGCAAGCCCCGCGATCAGTGTCGAAGCCACCGCGTAGATCAGCGCAACGGTTGCGATGAAACGCAGATTTTCGCGGACGAACCGCAACGCCGCACCTACGCTCTCACGGACGGGAACTGCCCCTGCCGGCATGGCTGAATCTCCTGTGGCGGCGCTTATGCCTGGATTTGAGGGCGCCTGCGAGCTTGAAGCGCGCGCCTGGGCGCGGCATGTGAGCGCCATGAAACCTGTCCATGTTGTCGGCGGCGGCCTTGCTGGCTCGGAAGCCGCATGGGCGCTCGCAAGCGCCACTGTCCCAGTCGTCTTGCACGAAATGCGCCCAATCGTGAAAACCGACGCGCATCACACAGAAAAATTCGCGGAACTCGTGTGCTCGAACTCTTTCCGCTCGGATGATTGGCGCGGCAATGCGGTCGGCCTGCTCCACGAAGAAATGCGCCGCCTGGATTCACTCGTGATGGCGAGCGCCGCGCCGGCGCAGGTGCCAGCGGGCAGTGCTCTGGCTGTTGACCGCGACGTGTTCAGCAACGCGGTCACAACCGCGCTTGAAAACCACCCACTGATCACCATCGAGCGCGGCGAAGTAAAATCCCTCGAAGCACTCCTCACGAGCGAGGCCGAAAAGGTCATCTTCGCAACCGGCCCGCTCACATCGCCAGCGCTCGCGGACTCGATCCGCAATCTCACCGGCGAAGATTCACTCGCCTTCTTCGACGCGATTGCGCCGATCGTGCATGCGGACTCGATCGACTTTGACATCGCCTGGAAGCAGTCCCGATACGACAAGGAAGGCCCCGGCGGCGACAAAGCCGCTTATGTGAATTGCCCGATGGACGAGGCGCAGTACACGGCATTCATCGCCGCGCTGAACAGCGGCGCAAAGACCGAGTTCAAAGAGTGGGAAAAGAACACGCCATACTTCGAAGGCTGCCTTCCCATCGAAGTCATGGCCGAGCGCGGCCCGGAAACCCTGCGGTTTGGGCCCATGAAGCCGGTGGGATTGATGGATGCACGGGTCGGTAAGCGCCCGCATGCTGTTGTGCAGTTGCGCCAAGACAACAAGCTCGGCACGCTCTTCAACATCGTGGGCTTCCAGACCAAGCTGAAATACGGCGCTCAGGAAGAAATCTTCCGCATGATCCCAGGGCTTCAGAACGCTCGCTTCGCGCGCCTTGGCGGCATCCACCGCAACACGTTCCTGAATTCACCCAAGCTGCTCGATGGCACGCTGCGCCTGCGCGCCGAACCACGCGTGCGCTTCGCAGGGCAAGTCACAGGTGTTGAAGGCTACGTTGAAAGCGCCGCCATGGGCATGATGGCTGGGCGATTTGCCGCCGCCGAGCGTTTGGGCCGTCCGATTGAGGCGCCGCCTGCAACGACAGCGTTCGGCGCGCTGATCGCACACGTCAGTGGCGGGCACGTCAGCGACGGCAAGAACTCCTTTCAGCCAATGAATGTGAACTTCGGTCTCTTTCCGGAAATCGCCGCACCCACGCATGGCCCCGACGGTAAAAAGCTGAAAGGCGAAGACCGCGGCCGCGCGAAGAAACTAGCGCTGGCCGAGCGCGCACTGACTGACTTACAAGCCTGGCAGCATTCAAACGCGGCATGACGCCACTCTCTCGTGCTGTCACAGCGCCAATATTCAATAGCTCCAGTCCGAACGGACTATGGAGCAACACGCGCTACTTAAACCATCGTTCGGCTTTGCGACCTAGCTACGCGATCAGTGCAGCTGGGGTGAGCTGGCGCCAATCGTTGTCAGTGAAAATGCTATTCTGAAGCTCCCTCGCATTCAGTTCGATGGTCGCATCACTCACAACGAGCTCTGTGGTCTGGCGGCATTCCATCAACGTCAACCGCGCGCCGCCTCCGCTGACACCGCGCACTTCATCGCCGCCAACGCCGACTTTTCCCAAATTACAAACGAGCTCCTGGATGGCATGCGCCAGCACTATCGTGTGCTTCACACCAGCAGCGACTTTTTCCTTTTGCGCCGTGTTGCATGGGTTTGCGAGAGCCGCGAGGCTCGTAGCGTCGTCTCCTATTGGATGAAGGATCGCCATTCGCGCGACGGACAAGGGAGCGAATTGCTGCTCGTTCGCAACATCCGAGAAGTTGGCGATCTCTTTTCAGGCGACGAGATCAACAGTCTCAAGGCCGCAAACGAGTTCGCTGGAATACTTCGGCTTGACGCCGGCGAACGCGTTTTCGCCTGCGCCGTGGCCTGCTAGATCAATCCTCCGAGAGGGCTAGAGGGATCGGCGTATTTCTTCTTGGGCATGCGGCCTGCAAGATAACACTCACGCCCCGCGATAACCGCGTGTTTCATCGCGCGAGCCATACGCACCGGGTCCTTAGCTTCGGCGATTGCGGTGTTCATGAGGACGCCGTCGACGCCTAGCTCCATCGCGATGGCGGCGTCGCTCGCGGCGCCGACGCCGGCGTCGACGATCACGGGCACTTTGGTCTGTTCAACGATAAGTCTGATATTGACCGGGTTTTGGATGCCGAGACCGGAGCCGATGAGCGAGCCCAGCGGCATGATGGCAACGCAGCCGGCGTCTTCGAGTTTTTTTGCGTAGACCGGATCGTCGCTGCAATAGACCATCACTTCGAAACCCTCGGCGACGAGGATTTTGGCGGCGGAAAGCGTCTCTTCCATGTCTGGATAGAGCGTCTTCTGGTCGGCTAGAACTTCGAGTTTCACCAGCTTCCAATCGCCCGCCTCGCGTGCGAGGCGGAGCGTGCGCAAAGCTTCGTCGGCGGTGAAGCAGCCGGCGGTGTTGGGCAGGAAGGTCGTCTTCTTCGGATCGATGTGATCGGTGAGACGCTCTTTGCTGGGATCGGAGAGATTCACGCGCCGCACCGCGACGGTGACGATCTCGGCGCCGCTGGCTTCAAGCGCGGCTGCGTTCTCGGCGTAGGTTTTGTACTTGCCGGTGCCGATGATGAGGCGGGAGCTGTAGCTCTGGCCGGCGATGGTGAGTGGGGAGTCTGTCATTGGCGCCTTCTATCCATCGCGAGGCAGGCGTCGCGCAACATTTCAATCGCCTTCCAATTTTCCTGGGCCCTGTCTGGATCGAGTTCAGCGACCAATTTGGACCGCTCATCACGTGTCAGCGCCGAGGCAATCAGCACGGCGCTGTCGTGGAGGCCAGCGAGTGCAGCAGACCGCGCGGCGATGCGGTTGGGGCGCGAACCGGCTTCAAGAAGGCGACGCACAAAGTCCGGTGGCGCGTTGTGAGCGCCGTTGCTCACCGCGTTCACCGCATTCACACCCTTCTTAAAGAAGAGCTCAGCGAGTTCCACATGGCCAAGCGCGAGTGCGAGATCGAGAGCGTTTCCTGTCGCCCGCAGCGGTTCATCGAACGAGCACTTCGCCGCCTCGAGCTGAGACAACAACTCACGGTCGTCTCGGGTAATGGCGTCCCTCATCGCGACGCGCCGCAGCCGCGGCTCGCCCGCTATCGCGCCGCTTGCCAATGCGCCGCGCCAATCCACGACGGCGCCGCGCACGATGCCCCGCAATGCATCGGCAAGGGGCCGGTCTTCGTTTAAAACTTCTTGGATGATTGCCGCCAATTGCTCTCCCATCGCGAACTGTTCATCACCTTCAATGAAGGGGTCGCTTGCGAGATCGAGCAATTTGAAGAGTGACGGGATATCGTCAGCTATGCGGCTCACGCGGTCTTCGTTCAACCGCATGACCCATCCGGGCGGAAGCCCCTGCATCCAGGCGTGGACGGAGACGAAGTCCGGGCCGGGTTCGACGCAGACGTACAGTCGATCGGCGTACTCAAAGCCTCCGAATGGGAGATAGCTTAAACGGCCATCAAACTTGCGGCGAGCCCTCTCGGCAGCCTCTTGCGCAAGTTCGGCTTCGTGTTCGATCCATCCCCAAAGGTCACGATAGCCGTCACTGCCGGGAAAGAACAATTCGGTGAAAGAAAACTCTACGATTGAATCGCCGAACGCCGCTTCGAGGTCGTAGTCAATTGAACCCCCGAATGAGGCACGCCAGAGGTCCTTTAGGCCCTTTGGCAACGGCCCACGGCAATGGCGTTCGATTTCAACAATCGTGGCTTCCGCGATCCCGGGCTGAGCGTCGTGGATCAAGCGGCCCTCGTAGGCGACAATTCCAAGGCGCCTCGCACGCTCAACTAGCGACGCTTCGAGATTGGACGCCATCGCGGCTCACCCGCCCCCCACGAACTGCACGATCTCCAGCTGATCCCCCTCAGCCAAAACAATCTGCGACCACAGAGACTTAGGCGCGATCTCGCGGTTGCGTTCGACGGCGACGCGCCGCCCATCGATCCCCAGGGAGGCGAGCAGATCCGCAAGCGTCGCCTGATCGGGCGCTTCTCGCGTTTCACCATTGACCGTCAGACGCATAGGCCTTCCTATCCGCCCCGACTTAGAGCCCCTTGAGCCGGGGTTCAACGCAGGCCCGTTATCCGCCCGCGCAAGGTACGTTTTTGGGGACGATGCCGGACGCAAAACCGATCTACGTGCTGAACGGCCCCAATTTGAACCTGTTGGGGACCAGGGAGCCTGAAATCTATGGCCGCGCCACTCTTGCGGACATTGAGAAGGCCTGCGCCGCGCGCGCCGGACAACTTGGTCGTACGGTCTTGTTCCGGCAATCCAATATCGAGGGCGAATTGGTCGATTGGCTGCAAGAAGCCCGCGACAAGGCGGCGGCTGTCGTTCTAAACGCCGGGGCTTATACCCATACCTCAGTCGCGATCCATGACGCCATCAAAGCCATCGGCGTTCCGGTGATCGAGACCCACCTCTCCAACCCATCAGCACGTGAAGAATTCCGTCACGTTTCGTTAGTGGGCAAAGCCGCAAAGGGCGTGATCGCCGGCTTTGGGGCGACATCGTATTTACTGGCCATCGAGGCGGCTGCCTTGCTGGCGAATGAAGGTCAAAGCGCGTGAGCAAGAAACGGTCTCGAGCAGTGGTGAAGAAATCTCCGGCGCGTGTGCCGCAGAAGCGCACGCCGCAGCGCAAACCAACGCATGGCGTTGACGCTGAACTGGTGCGAGATCTCGCCAAGGTGCTAGACGATTCTGGCCTGACTGAAATCGAAGTCGAATACGGCGAACTTCGCCTACGCTTGGCGCGGACATTAGTGATGGCGCCGCCGCCGGCTCACACCCACGTCGTTCACTCAGCGCCGGCGCCCGCCGCCGCGCTACCGCCGCCTGCCGCCGCCGCACCGCCGCCAGCGCCGGTCGCTGCGCCTCCCACGCCGGCAGACGCCGCCTCACACCCTGGCGCTGTCCTCTCGCCTATGGTCGGCACCGCTTATCTTGCCGCCAATGAAGATGCGCCTCCGTTTGTGCGCGCTGGCGACAAGGTCACGAAAGGCCAGACCATCCTGCTCGTCGAGGCCATGAAGACGTTCAACCAAATCCACGCCCCGCGCGACGGCACTGTTCGGCAGATCCTAGTCGGCAACGCCGATCCCGTTGAGTTCAATCAGCCGCTGATGATCATCGAGTAACCGATGTTCGAAAAAGTCCTTATCGCGAACCGTGGCGAGATTGCGCTGCGGATTCATCGTGCGTGCAAAGAGATGGGCATCTCGACAGTCGCGGTGCACTCAACCGCCGATTCCGAAGCCATGCACGTGCGCCTCGCCGACGAAAGCGTCTGCATCGGCCCGCCACCGGCCGCGAAGAGCTATTTGCATATTCCATCGATCATCGCCGCCGCCGAGATCACGGGCGCGCAAGCCATTCACCCCGGCTACGGCTTCCTCTCAGAGAACGCCAAGTTCGCTGAAATCGTCACGCAGCACGGCATGACCTTCATCGGCCCCACCGCCGAGCACATCCGGCTGATGGGCGATAAGATCGCGGCCAAACAAGCGGCCATCGATACCGGCATGCCTGTTGTACCGGGCTCCGACGGCGGCATCAAAGACGAAGCCGACGCCAAAGCGAACGGCAAGCGCATCGGCTATCCGGTCTTGATCAAAGCGGCTGCCGGCGGCGGCGGGCGCGGCATGAAAGTCGCGCGCTCGGAAGAAGAAGTCGTCGAGGCCTACAACACTGCTCGCGCCGAGGCGAAGGCGGCGTTCGGCAACGACGAAGTCTATATGGAAAAGTTTCTGACGCACCCGCGTCACATCGAGATCCAGATCGTCGCTGACTCACACGGCAACGTCATCCACCTGGGCGAGCGTGATTGTTCGCTGCAACGGCGCCACCAGAAGGTCTTGGAAGAGGCGCCGTCACCGGCGTTGAACGCCGAAGACCGCGCTCGCATCGGCCAGGTCACGGCCGACGCGATCAAGAAGCTCGGCTATCTTGGCGTCGGCACGGTTGAGTACCTATACGAAGACGGCGAATTTTATTTCATCGAGATGAACACCCGCCTCCAGGTCGAGCACCCGGTGACGGAGATGATCACCGGCCTCGATCTCGTACGCGAGCAAATTCGTATCGCTGACGGGGCCGAGCTTTCGGTGAAGCAAGAGAATGTGAAGTTTAACGGCCACGCCATCGAGTGCCGTGTCAACGCCGAGAACCCCGCGACCTTCCGCCCGTCACCGGGCCAGATCACGGGATATCACCCGCCAGGCGGTCTCGGCGTGCGCTTGGATAGCGCCATCTACGCCGGCTACACGATTCCACCCAACTACGACTCGCTAATCGGCAAACTCATCGTGCATGGGCGTGATCGCGCCGAATGCTTGATGCGCTTGCGCCGCGCGTTGAATGAAATGGTCATCACCGGGGTCGAGACCACGCTGCCTCTCTTCCGCGATCTGATGAACGAGACCGACGTCATCAACGGCGACTATTCGATCCATTGGCTCGAAAAGAACCTCGCGGCGAAAGCTGCAGCGGAGGGTTGAAGCATGCGGATATTTCTGGTCGCCGTTATGGCTGGATTGGCTGTGGCGTGTTCGCCTCCACCGGCTGCAACGACTGAAACGCCCGATGCACCCGCCGTCTCGGCGCCTGGCGTCGATGATGCGCAAACACAGTTGCTGCTCAACGTGCTCCAACCCGTTGTGGCCGACGAGGTTGGTCAGCCGGTGAGCTTGCAGCCGACGACGGTAAACGTGCGCGATGAGTGGGCTTACGTCGACGCGCAGGTCCGCAACGGCGACGGCACAGAAATCAATTGGACGACCACCAATCTCGCCAGCCGCTACGAAAACGGCGCCATGGACACCGGTGGCGGCGTTCACGCACTGCTCAAGAACGAGAACGGGACCTGGGTCGTGCTTGAGCACGTCATCGCGCCTACGGATGTAGCTTGGATTGACTGGGCCAGCCGCCATGGCGTGGCGCCAGATATTCTCGGCTTGCCCTCGAACTGAGTTAACGGCGCGTTGCTTGCAGATGTGAACCCGAAATTCGACTGGGGTTCACGTTTTCATGGCTCAACAATCATTCGCCAGCCTCGCCGTGCTCGTGGCGTTGGCTTTCGCAGTTATGGCGCTGCACGGCTGCGCCGTTCCGGCACAAAATCAGGACGAGAGCTTCGGCCCGGCGGTCATCGCCCCGCTCGAACCCGAAACAACGACGCCTGAATTTCACGGCGCATCGATCGGGCGCGACGCGCTGCGTTCGCGCCTGAGCTCGGACGACTAAGCAAGGCTGCCGCAAAGAGCTGACGCGCGCCGAGGATTTTGGCATTCTCGGGCGCGTGAAGCCGTTCACGCCCGAAGATCTTTTGGCCTGCTACAGGCGCGGCGTCTTTCCGATGGCGGAGAGCCGCGACGATGAGGGCTTCTTCATCGTCGATCCCGAATGGCGCTGCGTCTTTCCACTGGACGGGTTCCACGTCCCTCGCCGGCTCGCGCGCACACTGCGTCAGGACAGGTTCACGTTCACCATCAATCGCGAGTTCGATCGCGTTATCGATGGGTGCGCGGCGCCGGGCAAAGACCGCGAAGACACCTGGATCAACCCCGACATTCGTGAACTTTACCTCGAACTCCACCGGCGCGGCTTGGCCCACAGCGTAGAGGCCCGCATCGAGGGCGAGCTCGTGGGCGGGCTCTACGGTGTAGCGCTCGGCGGCGCCTTCTTCGGCGAGAGCATGTTCTCTTGGGAAACAGACGCCAGCAAAGCCGCGCTCGTCCAATTGGCGGCGCGTCTCAAGCGCGGCGGATTCAAGCTCCTCGACGCCCAATTCATCACGCCGCACCTTGAACAATTCGGCGCACAAACTTTACCACGCCGGATCTTTCAGGCGCTGCTTGGCGTGGCGGTGGAAGCGCACGGCGATTTCCGCGCCCTTCCCGTCGAGACCAAAGGCGCAGAGCTCTTGCAAATCGTCGCTCCTGCTCGCGCTTAGGCCTTAGAGATAACCTCAAGCCCGCCCATGTACGGCGCGAGCGCTTTCGGCACCTTGATGCTGCCATCGGCTTGCTGATAGTTTTCGAGCACGGCAACGAGCGTGCGCCCAACCGCTAGACCTGAACCGTTCAACGTATGGACGAACTCAGTCTTGCCGTCCTTGTTGCGGAAACGCGCATTCATGCGCCGCGCCTGAAAGTCACCGCAATTCGAGCACGAGCTGATCTCGCGATACTTGCCTTGGCTCGGCAGCCAGACTTCGAGGTCGTAGGTCTTCTTTGCCGTGAACCCCATGTCGCCGGTGCAGAGCAGCATCGTGCGGAACGGCAATTCGAGGCGCTTCAGAATTTCCTCCGCGCAACGAACCATGCGTTCATGTTCCTCATGACTTTGCTCGGGCGTGGTGATCGACACCATCTCGACCTTGCGAAATTGGTGCTGGCGGATCATGCCTCGGGTATCTTTTCCGGCCGCGCCAGCCTCTGCGCGGAAGCAGAGCGTATCGGCAGTCATGCGCAAAGGCAGCGGCGCCTCATCGAGAATTTGCTCACGCACTAGGTTGGTGAGCGCCACTTCCGCTGTTGGGATGAGCCAGAAATCTTCGCGCGTAGGGGCGCTGTCGAGGATCTCATTCAGCAATTGTGTCGGCTTCACGTTGCCGCCGCGCTTTTCGAACTCATCGTCGAAGCGCTCCAACGCTTCATTGAGCAATTCTTGACGGCTCATCGTACGCGCAGCTGTGAACTGATCATCCACGAACTTAGGCAACTGTCCGGTTCCGAACATGACGTGGTCTTTGACCAGAAGCGGCGGGCTCACCTCGGTGTAACCGTGCTCACCTGTTTGGATGTCGAGCATGAACGCGGCCAAGGCGCGCTCCAGGCGCGCCAGCTGTTTGCGCAGCACGACAAAGCGCGCGCCCGAAAGCCGTGCCGCCGCCTCGAAATCCATCATGCCAAGCGCCTCGCCAAGCGTGACGTGATCGGCGGTGAGATCAAGCGCGGGCGGTTCGCCGCCGTCCTTCAGATACCAACGCCGGACTTCGACGTTGCCATGCTCATCTGCGCCATCTGGCGTATCGATAGCGGGCAGATTCGGAATTGAAGCCAGGAGATCGTCGCGTTCCTTCTGCCACTTGGCTTCATCAGCGCTTGTGGCTTCGATGCGCAGCTTCAGCGCCGCCACCTGCTCCATAAGACGCGACGCTTCAGCTTCGTCCTTCTTGGCTTTGGCGGCGCCAATGGCCTTCGACGCAGCGTTGCGTGCGGCCTCGGCCTCCTGCTTTGCGGTAGAGGCGCTGCGCAGTTTGGCGTCGAAATCGACGATCTTCTTCGCAAGCGGCGCAAGGCCACGGCGCGCCCAAGCGGCGTCGTAAAGGTCAGGGTTGTCGCGGATGGCGCGGATATCGTGCATCAGCGGGCTTTAGCGGAACCCGCGCACGAGCGCTACGGGGCGGGCGGCTGCACTGCCGCCGCGGCCTCGGCTTTTTCACGGCGCGCGCGATTGGCTTCTATCGCGGCCACGATCCAGATCGAAATTTCGTAAAGCGCATAGACCGGCGCCGCCATGACGAACATGGACACGACATCGTTGGGCGTCACCAACGCCGCGAAGGCTGCAATGCCCACGATCGCGTACCGGCGCCCGCTCCGCAGCAACGACGCCGACACAATGCCAATGCGCCCCAGCAGCGAGAGCACCACCGGCAATTGGAACATGAGGCCGAACGCCAGCACCAAGGTGGTGACCAGCCCCATATATTCTTCGACCTTCGGCAAATACCGGACATGCACCGGCCCGCTCGTCACTTGCTGGCTCAGCGCAAACTGCAGCGCGTAAGGCATCGCAAAATAGAACACGAATGACGCGCCGAGCGCGAACATCACCGGAGCGGCAATGAGAAATGGCGCGGCCGCCGCACGCTCTTGGCGATAGAGCCCAGGCGCAATGAACGCGTAGGCTTGCCAGGCGATCACAGGAAACGCCAGCACGATGCCGCCAAAAAGCGCGATCTGCATCTTCACCGAGAAGAAGCCAAATGCACCGGTATTGATGAGTTCCACGGCCTGCCCGGCGGCATCGGGATCTTGCGCCGCCATCGCCGCTTGGAACGGCTGCACCAAGAACAAGAACAGCTGATCGGCAAAGAAAAAGCAGATGACGACGCCAACGATGACGCACAGCAGCGCGCGCATCAGCCTGTCACGAAGCTCGATCAGATGATCCATCAACGGCGCACGCGACGCCTCGATTTCATCTTCGTTGTTGGTTTTTTTCTGCGCCGACGCCGTCACGGGGCGCTCCGCGCAACCGGCGCCACGGCTTCGTCCGCCACCTTTTCAACGTCCGGCTCAACGCCAATTTCGCCCGCCGGCGGCTCGACGGGCGCTTCGACCGGCGCCGTCACAGCAGGCGCCGGGATCGCAGGCTGAGACTTGATGCCAGCGTAGTCTTCCAAGGTCGCCAGCGGCTTGGTGATTTCGCTTCGTATCTCCTGCAGCGATGTCGTACGCCGCAGCGCATCAACTTCACGCTTCAACTCATCGAGTTCAGCCTGACGCGCCAGCTCGTCGAAACCTGTGCGAAACTCCTGCGCCATGCCACGCAGCTTCGCCGTCCATTGCCCAAGCTTGCGAAACAACAGCGGCAAGTCTTTCGGCCCCACGACCACAAGGGCGAGGATTCCGAGAATGACGATCTCGTTGAAGCCAAGGCTTGGAAGCATGGGCGGCTGTCCCGCGCGCTAGCAGATTATTGCGCGCGGTCTCCGTTGGTGGACTGGTCGCGCACCTGGGCTGGCGGCGGCTCTTGCGCGGGCGGCTTGTCGCCCTCGCTCAGACCCTTGCGGAAGCCGGAGATACCTTTGCCGAGATCTTCCATCAGGCTCGAAATGCGGCCCGGACGGCTGAACAGCAGGAAGGCCAGCCCCAGCACGATGAGGAGCGGAATAAGGCCAGGCATATGCATCTAACGGGTACTCCAAACTGCAGGTGGGGCGCCGGGAGGGACGCCTTATTCGTCTTCCAGATGATCCACGAAAAAGCTTGCCGCGTCGTCACCTGGCGACAGTGGTTCTTCGTCGCTGGCCATGTCCTCGGTTGGGCGCGGAACGTCAATGGCTCCCGCCGCCCGGGGATCGAGAAGGCCCAGGGCCTTCAAATCGTCCTTGCCCGGGAGGGCGTCAAGCGAGGCTAGGCCAAACTGGCTAAGGAACGCGTCCGATGTGCCGAAGGTCAGCGGCCGGCCGGGCGTCCGGCGGCGGCCGCGTGGCCGAATCCAGCCGATCTCCAGAAGCAATTCCATCGAGCCGCGAGAGAGGCTTACCCCCCGAATGTCCTCGATTTCCGCCCGCGTGACCGGTTGGTGGTATGCAACAACCGCCAACGTCTCCATCGCGGCTTTCGGAAGCTTGCGAGGCGCCTCACGTGTCTCAGCAAAGAGGGCTCCAAGATCGGGCGCGGACTGGAAGCGCCACGCGCCCCCCGCCTCGACCAATTGAACGCCGCGGTCTGCGTAATCGCCCTTCAACTTCATCAGCACGGCGGCCACGTCGACGGCGGGGCCCAGCTTCTCACCCAAGGCTTTCGCCGTGATCGGCTCTCCGCCGGCGAACAACAAAGCTTCTGCGGCACGGATTGCATCGGCGCTCGGCTGCGCACGCACGCGCTCCTCGCCGCCTTCTGAGAAAGCATCTTCGATACGGCGCATCGTGTCCGCTAGCGGTGGATCGTTCTCGGCCGTCATTCTGTGCGTCCACTCTGAACGGCGCGCGCCCTTAAGAACAGCGGCGCGAAGGCCTCCGCCTGACGCAATTCAAGTTTATGCTCGCGCGCCAATTCGAGCGCCGCGCCGAACGTCGACGCCAAATAGCTCTCGGGCGGCGGTGCATCGGGGCCAGTGTCGGTCGCTTGCGCCACCGCGTCGATGGCACGCCATTCCTCAAGTCTTGCCAGCGCTTGTTCGAGTTTCTTGCGCGCCGTTTCCAATGGGTAGGCGCGGCGAACGAACGTGCGGTAGGCGCGCTTGCGGACGCTCTTTGAACGCTCGGCGCAATACGCATTCAACAATTCATAAAGATCCGCGCGCCAGACGATTTGTTTGGTGAGCACAGTCGGTTGTGGCTGGCCGTTGAGGAATACGTCTCGGCCGAGTTGTGGCAATTCTTCGAGCTTCTTCGCGGCAGCGCGCGCCGTTGCCAAATTCATCAGCTTGAGGCGTAGAGCCTCTTCAAGCTCCAATGGATCGGGTTCATCGGCCGGCAGCTGCGGCTTCGGGATCAACATTCGCGACTTAATGAGCGCCAACCAAGCGGCCATCACCAGATAGTCGCCAGCGATCTCCATGTCGTGCGCGCGCGCTTCTTCGATGAACGCCAAGTACTGATCGGCAATCTCGCCAACCGAAATCTTCGCAATGTCGATCTTGCGCGTACGCGCAAGTTCCAGCAGCAGATGCAGCGGTCCTTCGAACGCATCGAGCGCAAGCAAAAGGGCCTCGCGCCCTTCCGCCTCCTCGGCGGCGCCGAGGTCTAGTTCGAGATTTTCCGCGTCTTCGCTCACGGGAGCCTTATAGCGTCACGCTGGCGCGAAATCAGCCATCAACTGCTTGAATCGAGCCCAGCCTGCCCCCGCATCGAACTCGCGCGGTGGGCGTTTTGCGAAAGCTTCTACAGCGCGCGCGCGAACCAGCGGCAGGCCGGCAAGTTCACGGCAACCTGCCGCCGTGGTCTGCATCTCCTTCAGAACGCCGGAACACTGGAGGACCACATCGCATCCGGCCCCAACAGCTGCTTCAGCGCGTTCCTTGAGCCCGCCGTTCAGAGCGTACTGCAGGGCATGCATGTCCAAATCATCGCTCATCAGCATGCCTTGAAAACCGATGCGCTTACGGATGATCTCATCAATTACGACAGGCGAGCATGTCGCCGGCCGATCGGGGTCCCATGCCTTGAACACTATGTGCGCAGTCATAGCGGCCTCGGCATCAGCGAGTTCCGTGAATGGCAGGACGTCGTTGGCGAGGTCGATCTCCTGGGCGCCGACCTTCGGCAACGCCAAGTGGCTATCGGCGGTCGCGCGACCGTGACCGGGCATGTGCTTGATGCAGCCCGCGACGCTGCCGTCATGAAGGCCGTTGAGGGCAGCACGCGCCAACAGCGCAACGATCTTAGGATCTGCAGAGAAAGCGCGATCGCCAACGATCTTGTCGGAACCTTCAACCGGCACATCGAGCACCGGTGCAAAATCGCCATCGAGACCAGCGTCACGCAGTTCGTGTGCGATCAGCCTGTAGCCAAGATAAGCCGCCTCCAGACCGGCGTCTTTCTGCTTGGCGTAGATTTCACCAAACTTTCCAGCGGCAGGCCAAGTTGGCCACTCCGGCGCCTTCAGTCGCGCAACACGGCCGCCCTCTTGATCGATCCAAACAATCGCGTCGTGACCAACCGTGTCGCGAAGATCGGCGCAGAGCGCACGTAGCTGCTCGCGCGAGACGCACGCCTCGCGAAAAACAATGAAGCCCCAAGGACACGCGTCCCGAAAGAATGCGCGCGTCTCCGCATCGAGCTTGGGCTGGCGGAGACCGAGAAGACACGAAAGCATCAAGCAGTCCTAACGCGCCGCGACGATACAGTCCTGGCCCATTTGCCGTATCCGCTCGCAGAACAGTGTCGCGTCGTCACTGGTGGCGAAATAACCGGCGCGCAGGCGGTGGTAGACGCCGCGGGCGCCAAGATCGGCGCGCTGCACGTCCATATGAGCGCCCGCGAACAAGTTCGGCGCCCGTGACGCAAAGCGCCGCCAAGATGGCTCGACCGACGCCTCTGACTGAAGCGCCGCGAGTTGCGCCACGAAGCGGCCATTGGTTGCAAAAGTCGGCATCGAAGGGGCGTCGACCTGCGGATTGAGTTCAACCATCGGTGTTTGCGCCTCGGCCAAGGCAGCATCGACTGGCGCAGGCGCGGTTTCCACAAGCGTTGTCGCTGGCGGCGCCTCCGGCGGCGGCTCGATCTTGTAGGGCCCTGCCTGAGCAGTGATGCGGGGCACTTCCGGTGCGCTGTAGAGCTGCCAAAGGAAACCGCCGAACGCCACAGCGATGACGATCATCAGCACGTACAGCACACCCGCATGACGAGACTGGTCGTCATATGCGTGCATACGCGGATCGTAACTTCTGCTCACCTGCGGCTCCACGGAATCGCGTTTTCATGCGGTGTTTACCACGCCGCATCTTCTCCCCAGCTTAACGGGACGAAGAGCAGCCATGCATGAATCCATAATTCCGCAGACGTAACGGACTGGTTAGCGATCGAGACGGAACAGGCGCCGATGCTCTTCTATTGCGAAATCGTCAGTCATACCGGCGATGTAATCGCAAACGCGCCGGCCCGTACGCTGTCCGCGCGGACCATCGCCGCCTTCCTGCCATGCTGGTGGCAAGAGTTCCGGTTCCGCGATGAAGAGATCGAAAAGCTGGCGGATGATCCGCTTGGCGTGGCTGCGCGAGCGATTGACCTTCCAGTGCCGATACATGCGCGCCATCAAGAAACGGCGGAGCACGGCTTGGTGCTCATTCATCTCGTCCGAAAAGCCAATCAGCGGCTTGCCCGCGGCGCGCACGTCTTCGACGCTTTTGGGCTTAGCAGCCGTGATGCGATTTCCGGACTCCCACATCAAATCGTCGATCCAAACGCCGATCAGGCGGCGCACGGTCTCGGCTGAAGTCCGAAATTCATCGACGCCCGGATGATCGCGCTCAACCGTCAGCAGCACACGATCCACCATCGGCACCTCTTCGCGGAGCTCTGCCAGCGAAAAGAGCCCGGCGCGAAGGCCATCATCGATATCGTGGTTGTTGTAGGCGACATCGTCCGCGTGAGCCGCGACCTGCGCCTCCAGGCTCGGCCACGATTCCAGCTCAAGATCGTGCGTGGAATTGTATTCCTGAATTGCGACGGGAAGATCGTGTAACGTCGCGCCGAATCGGATCAGCGGTCCGTTGTGTTTGACAACACCTTCCAGCGTTTCCCACGTAAGATTGAGGCCATCGAAGAGCGGGTATTTGCGCTCAAGCTTCGTCAGCACGCGCAAGGTTTGGGCGTTGTGATCGAAGCCCTGGAAACCCTCCATACAGGCGTCGAGCACGTCTTCGCCGGTATGTCCGAATGGCGGGTGACCCAGATCGTGCGCAATGCCCAGCGTCTCCGCCAGGTCATCATCGAGGCCCATGACGCGCGCCACGCTGCGCGCGATCTGCGCCACCTCCAGTGAATGGGTAAGCCGCGTGCGGTAATGGTCGCCCTCGTGGGCCACGAACACCTGCGTCTTGCCGCGCAGGCGACGAAAGGCCGAGGAATGCACGATGCGGTCACGGTCTCGCTCGAACGGCGTCCGCGTCTTGCTGTCCGGTTCTTCATGAAGTCGGCCGCGCGAGCGGGCCGGATCGGTGGCATAAGGGGCGCGCGGCGGACGCACGAAGGGCGGCGCCGTTTTGAGCACCTTCACCTTTTTCACTGCTTTGTGCCCGTCAGCCACGAACCGGCTTCTCCTCACGCTGGGGGATGATCATATATGGGGCCGAGACGCTTTAGAAACGCCCAAAGGTCACTGTTAACGAATGGCTGACGTCGCCCTTTCCGCATCCGCCGCCGAGCGGATCAAATCCGTGGTCACCGGCGAGCCCGCTGGCGCAGGCCTGCGCGTCGCAGTCGAAGGTGGCGGCTGCTCGGGCTTTCAGTACGAGATTGGCGTCGCAGGCGCCCCCAACCCTGACGACCTCGTCATAGAACGCGACGGCGCTCGCTTGTTCGTCGACCCGGTGTCATTGCCCTTTCTCCTGGGATCCGAAGTCGACTGGGTAGATGAACTCATTGGCGCTTCGTTCAAGGTCAAGAATCCCAACGCGACATCCAGTTGCGGTTGCGGCGTCAGCTTCTCGGTCTGATGTTCGGCGCTCGCTCCAAACTCGACAAAGGCCTCGACGCATTCGAGCGGCGCGAGTGGAAAAAATCGCGCAAGCTTCTTGAAGACGCGTTGCAGGCAGAACCTCGTCCCTCCGGCTTCTATCATCTGGGCGTCCTCTATTGGCGCGGGCTCGGCGGCGCTGTCGATAAAGCTGCCGCGGCGGACTGCTTCGAACGCGGCGCGGAATTCGGTCACCCCGGTGCGCAGACCGCCTATGGCATCGCTCTGCGATCTGGTGTCGGGGTTACAAAAAACAACGAAGAAGCACGGAACCAATTTCGCTCTGCGGCAGGCGCGGGTGATCGCGAAGCGATGGTGCAACTGGCGACCATGAGTGAACCGGAGGATGCACGCCGCTGGCTCATGCGCGCCTCCGAACTCGGGTACGCACCGGCGATGATGCATCTTTCGGACTTCTTGATGCAACGCGACCCGGTCGAGGCGCTCTCTTGGCTCTACGCAGCCGTCACGCTTTCCGCTGACGACGCATCGCGCAAACGCGCCGGCGCACTCGCAGCGGAGATGAGCGCAGCCGAGATCGAGCAAGCGCAAAAATACGGACGCGAATATGCGCGCGAGATCAGAGATAAAACCCAGGGGCGGAAATGAACGTCGATGAAGCACTGAAGACGCGCATCTCCGTGCGCGCGTTCAAGCCCGATCCGATTCCAGAAGCGCTAATCCGCGAGATCCTCGAAGTCGCCCGCTTCGCGCCATCCGGCGGCAATCTCCAACCTTGGCGCGTTATCGCTGTCTCCGGTGTTGAGCGAGACGCGGTCATCGCTATCGCAAAGGCCAATCTACCCGGTGACGAGGGCGAACGCCTCGTCTATCCGGCCAACCTCTGGGACCCCTATCGCACGCGGCGCTATAAGCTTGGCGAAGATATGTACGAACTGCTTGGCATCCCGCGCGACAACAAGGTTGGTCGCCTGATGCATTTAGCGCAGAACTTCGAATTCTTTGGCGCGCCTGTTGGTCTCTTCTTCGTCATCGACAAAGCCATGGGACACGGCCAGTGGGCGCACATGGGCATGTTCATGCAATCCGTGGCGCTCGCAGCGCTCGAACGCGACGTACAAAGTTGCATGCAGGAAGCTTGGGCGCGCATGAGAACGCCGCTTGCAGTACACTTTGCACTCGGCGATCACGAGATGATCTATGCGGGCATGGCGCTTGGCCGCGCTGACATGAGCAAGCCCGTCAACAGCATGCGAAGCGATCGCGCCGGTGTCGACGAGATAGCCACCTTCAGAGGCTTCTAGTTCAGCGTAAGAACAACACGGCCGCGAGCAACAACGCCGGCACGCTGGCCAACACGAGCGTAAGATTCGGCCGGGTTTTCCGAAGCACAAACGCTGCCATTGCACCGGCGATTGAAGCAATCGCAGCGACGACGACGAGCAGCCAGTCTGCCCGGCTGGCCGCCATCAACAGTGCGTAGAAACCCAGAAAGAATGCGCCGACTGCAAGCAGCGGCGTTAGCGCGCCGTACACGCCAGCTCTAAGCGCCGACATCAGACGTCGGCCTTGCGCGCGTTACCGAGCACGCCGTCTTCCGCAAAGTCCACGATGGCGAACAACAATCCCATGAGCACCAACCACAGGATCGGCGCGATCATCATCGGTACGGCGTGATGGTGACCCGTCGCATGCGCCGCCCACGCAGACTTCGCGCCCACGAACGCCGCTATGGGGTAAATCCAGCAAAGAAATTCAGCCACCAGCAACGCCGCCGGCGACGTCCAGTGTGCACGCTCTTTCGGCGTCAAAAGCCGCAGCGCCAGTCCCAAACTAGCCAGCCCCACAGCCACATGGAACAGAGTAAAGGCCCACAGGATTACTATCATGTCGCCGTCATACCACGGCGGATTGATTTTGGCTTTCCCTCTGCTCGGACATTAGCCACGGGGGATTCGGAGAATAGGCCATGACAGCTCATCGTGTCGGCGACCACGTCGAGGTTGAACAAGAGGCAGCCCGTGCTGGTCAAACCGGTGTTGGCCTGCGCTACGTCCTGGTCACGGGCGTGGTGCTTGTGATCGTAGGCATTGCGTTCGCCGCTGCGATCCTACTCGGTTGAACCCGGCTCAAAGCGCGGCTAAGCCGCGTGGATGGCCCTAAAAATCGCCGCCTGGAACGTCAATTCGATCCTTGCCCGCCTGCCAACGGCGCTCAAGGTGTTCGAGGAGGTGAACGCGGACGTTTGGTGCCTCCAGGAGATAAAGTGCGAGGATCCGCGCTTTCCGCGCCTCGAATTTGAAGCCATGGGCTTCAACATCGAGACGTTCGGGCAGAAAAGCTACAATGGAGTTGCCATCCTCTCGAAGTATCGCATCGAAGAAACGATCCGAGGCGTCCCGGGACTGGACCACGAACATTCGCGTTACATCGAATGCGTGATCGCCGCACCCGAAGGCCCGGTGCGTGCGGCGTCAATTTACGCGCCAAACGGCAATCCGATCGGAACGGAAAAGTTCGAGTTCAAGCTGAAATTCATGGACGCCCTCCGCGCGCATCTGCAATCGCTCCTTGCGCACGAAGAGCGCTTTGTGATTGCCGGCGACTACAACGTCATTCCGCGCGAAGTCGATTGCCACAATCCCGCGGTCTGGACTGGCGACGCACTCTTCCAGCCCGAGACACGAGCCGCCTATCGTGCGCTACTCAATCTCGGCCTCCGCGACGCCTACATGCAAGCCGACGCCGCGGCGCATCGCTACACATTCTGGGATTACCAGGCCGGCGCGTGGCAAAAGGACCACGGCATCCGCATCGATCATCTGCTGCTATCACCGCAAGCGGCGGATCAATTGGACAGCGTCGAAATCTTCAAGAAGGCGCGTGGGCTTGAAAAAGCGTCAGACCACGTGCCGATCGTGGCGACCTTCCACTAGTCTTGGCCTTTGGGCGCGATCACGCTTTCATCGTCCGGATCGTCCTCTTCGGCGGCGGGAATAGAATAGCCCCCGCTCAGCCAGCGATTGAGATCGACATCCGCGCAGCGCTTTGAACAAAACGGCCGATACTTTGCATCCTGCGGCTTGCCGCAAATAGCGCACTTGCTCATAGCGCCCTCGCGTCAATCTTGTCCCGCGGCCAGAATGCTTCCCGAGGCGCGGCGTCGATGCTCCATCGCATGCCGATGCGATTTGAGAGCTGCGCGCGCCAATCGATCTCGGCGGTGTCGAGCCAAGCCTTCACTTCCGGCGCAAGCGTACAGGCGATCTGCCGGCCGGTTTGCGACCGACCTTCACGCTCTATCGCGCGCAACGCCGTCAGGGCCACCGTCTCAACACTGAGCCGTCCATCGTGGTCACGCACTTGCTCATGCAGAGGCGTCCGCAGCTGGGCGCGGGCGAGCTCATACACGCCAAAACGCGAGAGCCCGCCGAATTGCACACTCCAGGGGTCTCCCACGAAAGCGCCGCGGACGACATCTTCAAGTTGCTTCACATGCGATTTCGCGCGAAGCGAAACAAAATCGATCGCAATGATCCCGCCAAGATTGCGAAGCCGTATCTGCCGCGCTGCCTCGTGCGCCGCAGCGATGTTGAGATCGAGTGCAAAGCGCTCGGGATCACCGCTACCTTGACGCCCGCCAGCATCAACATCGATCGCCACGAGGGCGGTCACCGCATCTATGGTGAGCACGCCGCCGCCCGGTATCGGCGTCGTCCTCGCCAAGGCGTCCTCGATGGCGGCGTCAAGCTTGCCGCGTACCTGGGCATCGGCCGCCGACTTGGCGAGCAGCAAGTCCGCGTCGGTGTCATGACGGCCAATGCGGTGCGGCTCCTCACCGTCGTGGTCGACCTCAGTGAGATCGACGACAGGGTTCTTGCCGCGCGCCGCCTCTCTCGTGACGCTCACAATGACACCCTGGCCTTCGCGCAGGTTGACGCGATCCTTGCGCATCCGTGCGCGGCCATCATCGCCGAGAGGCAAGAAGCCGTGCTGGTCATGCAAGCCCAGGTCTAGAAAGGCGCCCCGACGACGCCGATCCAACTCGCGCACGCGGGCGCAGTAAAGCTCCCCCCAACGGGCGCGACGTCCTTCGTCGCTGTCGCGTGCGATCCGCAGCGCGATCGGTTTGCCGTCGCGCACCAATGCCTCGCGCGTCTCGCCGATGGCGGCGTCAATCCAAGTTTCAAGTGCTTCGCTCATCGCGCGGACTCGATGAGGTTAGCCGTCTCATAGAGCGGCAGGCCAATGACGCTCGAATATGAACCGACGATCGAAGTGATGTAGCGGCCCGCCAAGCCTTGCGCCGCATAACCGCCTGCTTTGCCGTACCATTCACCGCTTGCGATATAGGCTTCCACTTCACTGGCGCCTAACACTTTGAACGCAACGCGCGATTCAACCAGACGATCTCGCAGTTCGCCACTTGGCGTCTTCACTGCGACCCCTGTGTAAACCCGGTGTGAGCGCCCCGAGAGCAAACGCAAACACGCGCGCGCCTCGGCTTCGGACTCCGCCTTGGGCAAGACGCGCCGTCCAACTGCAACCACTGTGTCGGCGGCCAGCACAATCGCGCCAACCGCCTTCACAGCCTCCGCCTTCTGGCGCGCGAGACGCACAGCCAGATAGCGCGGCGTTTCGTCCTTGAGTGGCGTTTCGTCGATGTCGGCTGCGATCACCTCGTCGGGCGTGATCCCGATCTGCGCCAAAAGCGCCAACCGGCGCGGGCTCGCGCTGGCGAGCACTAGGCGGGTCATTTGGGCTTCGGAAATCCAAGACGCTTGGCGATGACCTTATCGACCGCACGCGGGCCAATCAGGTTCGGCATCGTCACGTCCATAAATTCGTTGCGGAGGATACGATAACGCGTCTTGGGCTTGGGAGCCGTAAAGCAAAGCCAAACGAGATCGCCAACATCAGACGCCGGAAGGCCCGCATGCCCCTGCTTCAGCATGTAGTTCTCAACGCCCTTCAGCATGGGAGCGTAATCGGTGTTGCTGAAACGGCTAAGATCGCTCTCGCCCGCTTTGTCCCAAATTGGCGTTGCGATCGCGCCGGGGCCAACAACAATCACGTCGATGCCATAGAGCATGAGTTCGCGGCGTAGCGATTGGGAGTAGCCTTCCATCGCAAATTTCGAAGCCGAGTACGGACCCACAAACGGCGAACCGTTCTGACCGCCCACGGACGAAATCATGACGATGCGGCCCGGGTTGCCCGTGCGCGACTTATCGGCGCCGAGCAAGTCCGCGAACGCGCGCGTGACGTTGTGAACGCCGAAGAAATTAATCTCGAATTGTTTGCGCAATTCGTCGGTGTCGAGGTGAAGCAACGGCCCCGCCACGGCTATGCCTGCATTGTTTAGCAAACCAAAGAGCTTGCGATTGCCCAGCGCCGCCGCAACTTGCGCTGCGCCCGCACGCACGGCGCCTTCATCGACAACATCGAACAGAAGCGGGGTAACGGCCTCGCCAAACTCAGCTTTGAGACTGTCGGCATCCGATTGTTTGCGCACGCTCGGAAACACGTGCGCGCCCTCGCGCACCGCTTTGGCGACAGCTGCGCGGCCGATGCCGGTGGACGCACCAGTCACAACCACCGCACGATCGAGAGAGCCTGACGTCATGTTTGTTGACCTATTACTTGAAGCGATACGTCACACGCCCCTTGGTCAGATCATAGGGCGACATCTCAACCAGCACTTTATCCCCGGCCAGCACGCGGATGCGGTTCTTGCGCATCTTGCCAGCGGTGTGCCCGATGATCTCGTGGCCGTTCTCAAGTTCGATCCGGAACGTCGCGTTGGGCAGAAGCTCAATCACGGTTCCGGCGAATTCCAGTAGTTCTTCCTTTGCCATTCTCTCTCCTGAACATGGCCCAGACTCGTAAGTCGCGGGGCCTTATAGGCGTGGGCGCCTATCCCGTCGATGGCCGCTGAAACCGTGCGGCGATGCGCCGGGCCAAGCCATCCCGCACCGTCCGATACTCCATAAGCACTTGTTCGCGCGAACCTTCCGCCAAGGAGGGGTCAAAGGTCGGCCAGTACTCCGCCGCGGCAGCGAGCCTCGGGACAAGCTCCAACGCTGTGTGGTGAGCCTCCGGGCTCAACGAAACAATCAGGTCGAAGGGCCCGCCCTCGAAATAGTCCGTTTCGAAGAAATCGAAGCCCTTGGGCGTGTATCCGGAGATATCGCCGCCCGCCTCATCCATCACGAATGCCGCCATATAGGAAACCTCTTCGCCTGGACGAAGACCTACGCTGTCGACACGGACGGCGGAGCCAAACTGCATGCGCATGAGTTCCGCGGCCATGGGCGAGCGGATCACATTGTGGGTGCAGGCAAACAGCACCGACGCCGGAAGTGCGTCAGCCTCGGACATGCAGCGCACACACCAGCGTGAACAGGCGCCGTGCGGTCTCATTGTCGATGGTGAAATGGCTGGAGAGAAGTTCCTGCAGGACCTCAGCCGCCTCATTGTGCAAGCCGCGCCGCCCCATGTCGAGAGCCTCGATGCGGCTCGGCGGCGCATCGCGGATAGCGGCGTTGTAGCTTTCGCAAATCAGCGCGTAGTCCTTGACGATCTTGCGCAACGCGCCGAGCGGGGCCTGGTGAAGGATGATGCGATCGCGCGCTTCGTCGCTCACGTCGAGCACAAGCCGACCCTCGGACATCCCGAGCAGCAGCACATAGGGCCCACGATCTTCGCCTTGTACCGCGAAGGAGTTGGATTCCTTCAGATCGAAAAGCGCGATGCGGCGATCATGCTCTACGTTTGCGGACGCCGGCGCAACCGACGCTTCATCGAGGTTGATCTCAAAGAGGCGGTTGCGTTCGCTCATTGAAACGCCGCTCAACCTTGCTCGTGATCAGGCCGGCGCGGCGTAGACCAAGTCGGACCTGTGTCGACCAAAACCGCGTCGAGGCATTCAACAGCGATGGCGATTTCACCGCCACCAGCGAGCAACAAACGTACAACGCCGCCCGGCGGCTCTTCTTCAGGAATGAATCCGAGCGAAAGCAGCGAGGCGAGCGCTTCGTCGGTATCTTGGCGCACCCGGCGGCTCTTCACGCCTAAGACGCTGTCGAACGACAATGCCGAACGAACCCTCTCATACGGCCCCTTTTCACCGGCGGCCTCCCAACGAAACCGGTTGATCATCACCGTAAAGCGGCGTGCTTTTCTGTCGAAATTGATTTCGCCGACCCGCACCAGCGCGTCTTGCACCGCCGCCCCGATAATATCGAGGTCGCCAGCATCTTCCGCCATCAACCTGAGTAGGCTTGCACTCATGCCGCCTGGTCTTCTCGTTCCCGTACGATTTGCGCGCCGCAGGCTTGCAGCTTGGCTTCCAGTTTCTCAAAGCCGCGATCGAGGTGATAGACGCGGTTGACCGTGGTTTCACCTTCAGCCGCAAGGCCAGCTACAACGAGACTGACTGAAGCACGCAGATCCGTCGCCATCACCGGCGCACCGACAAGCTTTGGAACGCCCGTCACCACGGCTTCATTGCCATGCACTTCGATCTTCGCGCCAAGACGGGCCAATTCCGGTGCGTGCATGAAGCGATTTTCGAAAATGGTTTCTTTGATCCGCGAAACGCCGTCGGCCATGCACATCAGCGCCATGGCCTGAGCTTGCAGGTCTGTCGGGAAACCGGGGAACGGCTCCGTTTCGAAATCGACCGCGTTCATACGATCGGTGAGCTTGCGCTGCACGCGGATGCCGCGCCCCTCGGCTTCGACCCGCACACCCGCATCGCGCAAGAATTTCAGCATCGCGCCAAGATGTTCGAAGCGCGCGCCGGAAAGCAAAACGTTGCCGCCCGCCGCAGCCGCCGCCATCGCGTAGGTGCCCGCTTCGATGCGATCGGCCACCACAGGATGCTTCACGCCCGAAAGTTTCGCGACACCCTTGATGCGGATTTCGCTTGTGCCGGCGCCTTCCACCTTCGCGCCCATCGCGTTCAGGCAATCGGCAAGGTCGATGATCTCCGGCTCGCGCGCGGTGTTCTTGAGAACTGTGTCGCCGTGCGCCAAGACGGCCGCCAACATCGCGTGCTCGGTTGCGCCGACTGAAACGAACGGAAAATCGATTTCAGCGCCCTTCAGCCCACGCAGAGCCGCCGCTTTCACGTAACCCTGCTCGATGACGATGTCCGCGCCCATCGCTTCGAACGCCTTCAAGTGCAGGTCCACCGGACGCGCGCCAATGGCGCAACCGCCAGGCAGCGAAACTGTTGCGTGGCCAGCGCGCGCCAGCAGCGGGCCAAGCACGTTGAACGAAGCGCGCATCTTCCGCACCTGATCGTACGGCGCGATCGTCGACACGATCTCGGCCGCATGCATCCGCAGGGTATGCGTTTCCTTGATCCAGGTGATCTCGACGCCCAGCGTATTCAGCAGCTGCGCCATAAAGCGCGTGTCCGCGAGATCCGGCATGTTTTCGAGCATGACCGGATCGGCAGACAGCAAGGCCGCCGCCTGGAGCTTAAGCGCCGAGTTTTTCGCCCCGAAAATCGGGATAGTTCCGTTGAGCGGGGCGCCGCCCGTTATGACAATACGATCCATGAAACTCTTTCGCCGGATCCCCCCGGCGGGCGGTTTATGGGATGCGGCGCGGGCGTAAGCAAGGCGGCGGCTATGCTTCCAAGCATGGCTCGGAGCTAGTTTTTCTTAGGGTCGGACGGCTTCTGCGCCGCCTTCCGGAGCTGGATGTTGCGCTTTAGCGCATCAGCCAGACGCTTGTCGCGCTTAGAAGGCGGTTTCTGCTTATCGTTCACCACCCGGATCGACCCTTTGCCAGACCCCGGCTAGGATGCTGACCGGGGGATCTCGATGACGGCCGAAGCCGCGCCAAGCCAGACTTTCGCTCACAGCGGCAAGTTCTTCAACGTGCTTGGGCTCGCCTTGAAGAACGCGGGCCTCACCATACTAACCCTCACCATGTACCGCTTCTGGGCGCGCACCTCGATGCGGCGGCGGCTCTGGTCACGTACATGGGTGCTCGGCGACCCGCTCGAATACACGGGCGGCGCCGGCGAACTGTTCCGCGGCTTCCTGATCTCGCTGCCGTGCTTTTTCCTGCCGGCCATATTCGTTTTCTACATCGCGCCCATCGCCATGGAGCCGCTAGCCGCTGGCTGGCTGACCTTCGGCTTTTACGTTTTCTCCGTGCCGCTCGTCGCCGCCGCCCGCTTCTGGATGCGCCGCTATCAACTCTCCCGCACACGCTGGCGCGGCATCCGTCTCGGGCTCGCAGGTTCAGCTTGGGGCTTTGCGGGCGCGTCGTGGGGCTGGTGGGTTCTGCAGATGCTCTCACTTGGCTGGTACACGCCCGCAGCGCGCATCAACCGCGCCCGGCTCATGTGGGAGAACACGCGCTTCGGCGATCAGCCATTTCAATTTCACGCGCAAGACGGGGAGTCCCCACAAAAAGGCATGTGGTGGCCATTCGCGATGGGCTGGATCGGAATGGTCGTCGTCGCCTTCGCCGGACCGATCACTGCCGGCGTCATCGCCGTCACCAATGGCGTCGATCTAACCCAGGGCGATCCAGCGAGCGTGATCGCCATCTATGCGGGCATGCTAGCATTCTACGCGATCGGTTGGTTGATCTGCTGGGCGCCCTACAACGCCGCTGCGATGAACCGCATCGCCGCGCAGATCACGCTCGACGGCGCCCGCTTCAAGCTTCGTGCAAAAACCTTCTCACTGCTCGGCGTCACAGCCTTGGGCTGGTTCTTCATTGTCTGCTCGCTTGGCTTGTTGGCGCCCGTCGCTGGCTTTCTGCAGGTGCGCTACGTGCTCAACCGCCTCGAACTCATCGAGCTGCCGCGCTTTGCCACGATCGGCCAATCCGTTCTCGAAGACTCGAACGCGGGCGAAAGCCTGGGTGACGCATTTGATCTCGACATGGGCGTGGGGGTGATCTGATGCAGGCCCGTTACGCCAATGGCCGCGCCGCTGTTTTCAACGACGCCGAAATCGAACTCGCGCCAGAAAAGCTGGTCATCCGGACGGGCGAAGCCGCCATCGAATGGGACTATGCCGATCTTTCGCGCACCGATGACCACAACGGCCGCATCATCCTGCGCCGCAAGAAGCTCGATACCGGCGAACGCATTATGTTCGGCGACTGGTACGATGGTGAGCTCGCGGCAGTCGCCCCGCATTTGATGAAACCGCACGCGCAGGGCGTCGAGGGCCGGCGCACCGTCATCGCGCTGGTCACGCTCGCTTGGTCGCTGGCGGGCGCATTCTTGGTCGGCATACCCTACGCGGCCGATCCGATGGCGCGCGCGATGCCGGAGAAGTATCGCACCCAAATCGCCGACATCTCTTGGTCGCAAGTCAACGCGTTCACGGCCCAGTGCGACGATTCCGATGAAGCTACCCAGATCCTGAACGATCTGGCCTACCGCATCATGGAACGCTCCGACGTTGCCGAGCGCGACGACATTTGGATCACCATCGCCGACGCCAGCTTCCCCAATGCGTTCGCACTGCCGGACAATTCGATTATCGTCACCGATGAACTCATCGGCATGGCCCAGCACCCCGACGAATTAACCGGCGTGCTTGCGCACGAGATCGCGCACATCGAGCACAATCACATCATGCGCAACGTCGTCCGCCAGATCGGGGCGGGCATTTTCTTCGACGTCGTGTTTGGCGGCGCCGGCGCGGGCCAAGCCATCGCCATCGCCTCGGTCAACCTCGCGGGCCTCCGCTATAGCCGCGGCGACGAAAGCGACGCTGACAGCCGCGGCATGGATTATCTCGACGCCGCCGGCGTCAGCACCGCTGGCATCGCGCGCATGTTCGATCGATTCCAGGACTACGAAGAGGAAGCCGGCGTCGATGACATCCCAAGCATGCTTTCAAGTCACCCCGCCTCACAGGAACGCGCGCTCGCCGCTCAAGCGCGCGCCCGCGAAGGCCTCGCGCCCTCACTCGACGACCGCCAATGGCGCATCGTTCAACAAGCCTGCGGGGGCGCAGACGACATCATCGAGGACACAGAAGAGCCGCAGCCGAACGGCGACTAGACGAAAGGCGACACGAGTGCGCGAAGCTGGTGCCACGGGAGAGGATTGAACTCTCGACCTCACCCTTACCAAGGGTGCGCTCTACCACTGAGCTACCGCGGCGGACCGACGCGAAGCGGGGCTTCTAACCGGCTCCGGGCGCTATTGGAAGCCCATCGGCGCCGCAGCGCTGGATCGCGTTACTCACCGGTCAGACGGGTCAGAGCGGCCTGATAGTTCGCCAGTTTCGCCGTATAGTATTCCGGCGCTGCGCCCATGTTCTGGCGGCGGGCCTGGAGCGCCTTTTCCTCATCCGTCATCGCCTTGGCGTTCGGGTTGAGCATGGCGTCATAGGCGATGCGGACGATCGAAATGGCGGCCGAAAGCTCCGACTTGGCGTTCGAAATGGCGGTTTTGCCGTCAAGCGTCAGACCAACGAGGCCAAGGCCGTAGGTTTTGAGCGCTGCGCGCCCGGCATCGCTCTCAGCGATGATGCCTTGACCAAGTCCCAGCGCCGGCAATGCGTCCCGGTCCTTGCCACCCGGATCGAGCCGGAGCGCCTGCCCGCTGCGCGGTGTAATTTTGATGCGTTCGACGCCATCGGCTTTGACGATCTCGGCGCGCCCTGCTGAGCCAATCGCGCGGTTGATCGCTGTCGCCAGCGTCTGGATGGTGTCCTTGTCGCCGATCTTGATCGTTGTCAGGCGGCGCCCATCAACACCGATCTTGAACTCATCGCCGGCGCGAAGCGCACTGCGGTTGGTGAGGGTGCTTGAATCGCTTGTCGGCAAGGCGCCGCGCGGCAGGCCCAGAATATCGAGCGCCGAGGCGCCGCCAGTATCGACAGCAAGTCCGGTCAGCGCCACCGAGCCGCCTGAAGACGTGAACGAGCGCATCCAGTCCGTCTCGCCGTCGCTGCCCAAGCGCGTGAGGAAGCTCATTGAAGATTTTGCGGCGCCCGTTCCCGAGATCGCGCCACCCGTGACACCTGCGGCGTAAACGTTGCCATTAACGATCGCGAGGCTCTTGACCGCGTCGTCCTGCGCCGAACCCAGATAAGTTGCGCGATCAAGGCCGGTCGATGTCAGATCAGCATTGATACGCGCGACAAAGCCCTCTTGTCCCGCGACCGCGCCGCGCGCCGTGCTGGCTAGCGTCAAACGATCAGCGCCGATTTCGCCGCCAACGTAAAGCGACGAACCATCGACCACGAGCGCGTTGATCGCGCCTTTGTAGAAGTATCCAAGGTCACGCGTCGCGCCGACGGTGAGCCCAGCGCCGCTCGCATAGCTGAAGCTCCGCACGACGCCGCGATTGTCTTCGACGCCGCCGGTGAAGATATCGATGCCGCCGACGCCATTGTCGCGTACGACCAGCGCCGACGCCGCATCCGCGCCGCTTGTGCCGAACTGGCGGGTGAAGAGCTCAAGCCCAGCGGCGCTGTAGCCACGCAAATAGCCATCCGATCCGCCCGCGCCGACCTGACCGCTCAGCGCCGAATCCGTCTTTCCCGAGACCACAACGCTTCCGTCCGGCGCGAATGCGATTGCCAGCGCCTCATCATTGGCGCTTGCGCCCCGGCGCGCGGTCCAAAGCTCTTTGCCGGCCGCATCAAACATCGTGACGAAGGAATCTGCGCCGCCCTTTGCCGTCGTGCCGCTGAACGCGCCTTCGATCGAGCCTGCAACCGCGACTTTGCCGTCGGCTGACACGGCGAGCGCATACCCACTTGCGGACTGCGCGGCCCCCAGAATTTCGCTGAACGCCAGCTTGCCGGCGGAATCATACTTCAGCAGCGCCACATCGCGCGCGCCTTTGATGTCGGTCGTCGAGGAGCCATCGCTGAGGTCCGCCAGCACGTAAACTGAGCCGTCTGCCGCCGTCGCCACCGCGCGCGCCGTCGCGACCTTTGCGCCGCCGCCAACGCTGACGTCGAACGCGCGTCCAGCAAACCAAGCAGACGAATTGACGCTCGGCGCCGTGAAGGGCGAGGTGGCCGAGAGCGTCTGCGTGATCGCCGCACCGCGCGAGGCGCGTTCAAACACGCGCAATGCGCCGACCGGATCATCGGCCCGCGACGCAGCATCGATTGGATCGAGCGTCGAAGCTACTGACGAGCCGCCAAGATCGAGATTGGTTACACCGCGAACCGTGTTCGAAGAACCGGTCACAACACGAAGACCCGCACCACCGCCCGAAAGGTTGGTCGCCACCAAGCCCGCGTCATAACCGCCTGCAGCAAGCGCCTCGTTCAAGCGCAGCGCGGCGCTCTCAAGCGTGCGTGGATCGCCTGGCTCAAGCACTGCACTGATCGTGCGCGGCCCCCAGGTCGTGTCGAGCGTGATGGAGACGTTCTGATCACTCAACAGCGCCGCAACATCATCACTGACGCCAGTTGTGGCTTGCGCGCTGGTGAAGCTGCGTTGCGCCGAGAACGCACCGCCGACGCCAAGAGTTGGGGCATCGCCTTCAAGTGCAAGAGCATCACCATTGACGCTCACCGAAACCAGGCGCTGGCCGGCGCCTTCCGCAACATTCCACTGTGTGAGTTCGCCGCCGGGCGCGCTTACATAAACGCCGGCCGCGTTGAGCGCCAAGTCAAGCCGCGCCTGCAGCGCCGAATTCCATCGGCCGGGCGCCAGATCCAGATTGTCGAGGCGATCCTGCGCGGTGATCGCCAGATTGACGGTCTTGTTGCCGTTCGCCGTGGCCACAACCACTTCGATGTTGAGCGCGCCTAAGTGCGTCGAAAGCGGGGAGCCGCTGGCGCCATAGGTGCGAATGGAATCACCGAACGGCTGGCCGCTGGTCGCATTCGGCAGCCCACCAGACGCCCAAGCTCCGGGCGCCACGATATCCGCATCAACCGTTTCACTATTCAGGACAGCGCCAACGTCGACCATGTCGTGCAGCGCATCGATGCGCAGCGTGTAGGACCCGCCATTGTCGACAAGATACGCCGCCGCGGCGAGACCCTTCTGCCGCAGCTTTACATTGAGCTTGTCTTGCAACTGAGCCGCGCTGACGCCGTCGTCGCCACCGTCGATCGTAATGGCGTTGGCACTCGTGCCGGTTGTGAACGTGAAGGTCTGCGTCCCGGTGAAGACGCCATCTTCAGGCACAATGCCCGCCACCTCGAAACGCCGCGCAAAGACGCCATCGCGCAGCCCACCGACCATGCCCGGCGTTTCGACGGTGTCGAGCGACGCAAACTTGCCGCCGATGGAAAGGCTAGAAGCCCGAACTCCATCGCCGCCGTATATCGAAAGGCCGAATTTGCCGTCGTCTTCCCAAACCTCGACGCCTGCAGCGACGCCTTGTTCGTGCAACAATTGAGTGAGGCGCTCGGCGAGATCATCGAGCATACCCTGATCTTCACTCTCGCCAGCGCGCACCCGCCACGCTTCGAGATCATCGCTGCGCCAAGCTGTTGTCACGCTCAGCGAGCGCCCATCCGGCAATTCCAATTTCAAGACCGCTTCGCCGGCCGCGCGCAATGCGTCCTCGAACGTATTCGCGCCGTCCGACGTCATGGCGTTGGTGCGTTGCTCGGTCGCGCCAGCCGGAGCGGACGTGTACGGAGCGCCTGCGCCGATCCAGCCCGCGCCAATCAGCGCGCCAATTGGATCAACAGTCGAGCGAGCTCGATCCAGCAACACAGGTTGCCCCGTTGCGCCGCCGACATCTTCCAATTTGATAAGACGCGCGCCATTGGCTGTCGTACCGACTGCATAAAACGCGGGATCCGCGTCGACAGGCTGAAACGAGACCTTCTCGCTCGCGTTTACATCGACCTTCAGTGCGAATTGCTTTGCGCCCGTATACTTGGTCGCAACAACCTTTCCGCCGATCACAGTATTCACAGTCTTTGGCGTTTGATCGAGCGCCTCAAGACGAGACGCTGCGCCAGCGGCAGAGAGCTTGCCGTTCACATAGCTTACCACATTGCTCAGCGTGCGCGGCAACGAGCCCATCTCGCTAAGATCAATCGCGACGTTCCGAACCGTACCGCCGAGCGAGGTCGCGACAATGTTGAACTTCGCATCGCTCGCGAGGCCGGTGATCTTATCATAAAGCCCGCCTCGATGGATCACCGGCGTTGTGTAGTCTTCGCTCTTGCTGGCCATCGCCAGTGTCGTCTGCGCGGTGTCGACCCGGTCGCCTTGCGACAAGCGAATGTCGTCGAACTTCTGCTGCGCGAAGAACGCCTCAAGCTCCGTTAGCCCGCGCGCGAACTGAGCTTGCGTTTGCGCCAGCGCAGCTTTGGACAAGCTCGTGTCTTCGGCGTGTCCGGCCAGCGCTTGCAGCGTGGTAAGCCCTGAATAGAGCGCGAAGAGCTTCTTGTAGTCGCCGCTCGCGCCGAGGTCGCTGTAGAGCTTGGCATTGGTGTCGAAGAACGATTTGTTGGTGAGCGCGCGCTGAACGAGCGCCTCGGCGCTCGGAGAAACACCGGGCGTCCAGACCGGCGCTATCGGTGCGTTCGGATCCTGGGTCGCCCCCTGGGAATCAGCGCTGATGATGCCGGCGCGCGAAGCGGCCCACTGCGTCAGCGTGCTTGCGCCAACGGTGGTTCCGCTCGCCCCACTCAGCAGAGCGGCGGCGACATTCATATTGGCAAGACTGACCAAGACGACTCCGAAGCGTTTAGGATCGCTCAGGACCCGTAAACGCGCGGTTGGCGCCTAACGGTTAACGCTGAGACGCGCCGACTGAACCATCTCGTTGAAAATCGGGTATTCGAGCAGGCGCGGCCAAAGCTGAATGCCCTGCCAGATCGATAGTCCAATCACGAGCACGGACGCCGCAGCGAGCAGAACGCGCGCGGGCGCGATCTTTGTGACATAGCCCGCAAGCGGAGCTGCTACGAGCCCGCCAATGATAAGGCCGCCAAGCGCTGCGCCGCCGGTCCAAAGACCGCCTTCAAGTTCGAAGCGCCCTGTTATCAGCGTCCAGAGGAACGTTAATGAGATCGCAACCGTAACGACAAACTCGGCGGAGTTGACGCTCCCGATCACGTACCGGGGCGTGTGTCCGCGCCCCAGCAACGTCGACGTCACCACCGGGCCCCAGCCGCCTCCACCGCTGGCGTCGAGAAAACCGCCCGCGAGGCCAACAGGAATAACGTGCTTAAGGTGCGGCGGCTCTTCCTTGGGTTCGCGCATCGCGCGGAAGAGCATGTAAATGCCCAGAACGCCGAGATAGGCGATAACGATCGCCTTGATGAAGGTGGCGTCAAAACCAGTCAGCAAATATGCACCAGCCACGCCGCCAACAACGCCCGCCGGCGCCAAGCGCCAGAACAGCTTCCAATCGACGTTGCGATGCAGAAGGTGAGATGCGCCAGACGCCCCGGTCGTAAAGCACTCAGCGGCATGGATCGTCGCCGACGCCTGGGCGGGGGGCACGCCGAAAGCAAGCAGCACGCTTGATGAGATGACGCCGTACGCCATCCCCACTGCGCCATCTACCAATTGGGCGAGAAAACCAACCGCGAGAAAGAGACCGAACACGGTCGCAAGGCCGGGCCAAAGGTCCGTTGTAAGTTCCATGCTCCCTCGTCACTGCCCGAACCGGCAGCTTACCCTTCAGATCACAATGCGGCCAGAGAGCGGCGGGTTCCCGCGTTAACCGTTTGCGGGTAGCGCGGATTCAATTCCGAGTAGCTCTTCGACACGCGCGACCCATCTCCTAACGGCAGGGTAATCTTTAAGCTCGAAGCCACCGAGGTGAGCTTTGCGCGTGTACGCCACAAGGGCGACGTCAGCCAAAGTGAAGGCGCCGCCGACGAGAAACGGCGTTTGTTTCAACTGAAGCTCCATCCGGGCGAGCGCCGCATTGCCCTTCACCAGCAGCGACGGATCTAGCTCGTCGTCGCGCTTGCCGAGGAAGTGCTTGCGGGCAATCCGCACCGCGATTTGCGGCTCGTGGCTGTACTGCTCCCAGAACAACCATTCGAACATTTTGGCGCGGTCATAGGCGTCAGTCGGAATGAGATTACTGCCTTCAGCGAAGTGCAGCATCATGGCGTTCGATTGTGCGAGCAGGCGCCCGTCCTCAAGCACAATCACCGGCACCTGACCCGCTGGATTGAGAGCAAGGAATTCGGGCTTGCGTGTCGAGCCGTCAAAACTGTCCGTCTCGATCCATTCGTAAGCGACGCCAAGGCGATCGAGCACCCACTTCGGCTTCAGACAATTGCCGCTATACGCACTGCCATAGAGCTTGATTGTCATCGCCGTCTCCCTGGGCGGCTTCTGTCAGCGCCCCTCACGCATCGCAAGTGAATTGGGCTCACAGCCGATGTGACTGGAACGCAGCCTCCCCGGCGCGGGTGATTTCACGCGCCGGGAAGGCTTCACCTCAGCGACGCGAGGCTTCGCGCGCGGCGCGGAATTCGGAATTCGCGCGCCATTGGGGCCATTCGTTTCCATCGGCAAGACGGTGACCAACAGCATAGAGCGCCTCCAAGTCTTCAGCGCCACCGCTCATGTCCCAAGCGTCCGTCACTTCGTCTGCGGGCTTGTGATAGACATTGGCGACGTAAGCCTGCGACAGCGCGCGGCCCCGCTCGATGCCACCATCAAGCATGTCGATGCCGCGCGAAGTGTAAAGCACCGGGATGCCGAGTTGGGCAAAGTGCAGGTGGTCCGAGCGATAATAGTACCCGGCCTCCGGCGATGAATCCGGCGCCACGCGGCGGCCCTGCGCTTGGATGGCGGTGGTCAACAGGTCATCCATCTCACTTTGGCCAAACCCACGCACCTCGATCTCGTGGGTGCGCCCGAACGCATTGATGCCGTCCATGTTGATGGCGGCAACGGTATCGCGCGGCGCGAACAGCGGGTGCTGCATGTAGTAAAGAGCGCCAAGCAGGCCCTGCTCCTCGGCCGTGAGCGCGATGAACGCTACCGTTCGATCGGTTGGGCCTTGTGCATGGAAACGACGCGCGAGTTCGATCAATGCACTCGTACCTGTCGCGTTGTCGAAGGCGCCGTTGCAAATGTCATCGCCGTCCACCGGCGGGCAATGGCCAAGGTGATCCCAGTGCGCCGTGTAGATGATCGTTTCATTCGGGCGTTCAGTCCCTGGAAGAACACCGACCACATTGTAGGTGGTGCGCTCTTCGGCGCGCGTTTCCAGGTGCAATGATCCTGTGAGGTTCATGCGCACCGCGCGGAAGCCGGGGCGCTGAGCGCGCGACTTCAATTCATTGAAATCCAGACGAGCACGGCGGAAAGTCTCCATCGCGACTTCGTTGTTGATCCAACCTTCGAAGCCAGCGCGACTGGCGCCGCGATCGGCGCGGACGATGTCCCATCGCGCGCTTCCGGTGGACGATTGAATGACTGCCCAAGGATACGCCGCAGGCGCCGTTTCGTGGATGATGATGGCGCCAGCAGCGCCTTGACGGCCAGCTTCCTCAAACTTGTAAGTCCAGCGGCCATAGTAAGTCATGGCGCGACCACCGAAACCGCGATCGTCGCCGGTTTCGAAATCAGGATCATTGATCAGAATGACGGCGATCTTGCCGCGCATGTCGACGCCTTCGTAGTCGTTCCAGCCGAGCTCCGGCGCATGGATGCCGTAGCCGACGAATACCAGCGGCGCGTTGGCGATATCGACTGTGGGATCGAGACGGCGCGTCCAAGCGGAAAACTGCGTCGCATAGGCATACGTCCGCTCACCATCGGTCCCGGACAGCGTCAAGGTTGGCGTGTTGGTGAGTGTCGCCGCCACCAACGGCGTTTCCTGCACCCAGGAACGTTCGCCGTTCGCCAGCACGACACCAGGCTGAAGGCCAGCGGCGGCGTAAGCGCGCTGCAAGTATTCGATCGTAAGCCGCTCACCATTCGTACCGGGCGCGCGACCTTCGAATTCATCCGAGCCAAGCACGCGCACGTGCTCGATCAACGCTTCAGCGGAAAGCGGCGCATGTCTAAAAGCGGCGATGTCGGTAGTTGGCGCCGCGGATTGATCCGACGTCGCGCAAGCGGCCAGTGCGATCACACCCGCCGACAAGATGTGGCGTAAATTCATGGATGAAGTCCCCAAATAATTTGGAAGCTTAGGCGCTTGAGGGGAGCGCGCTCAAGCGCTTTGCGGCGCAAGCGCGGTGACTAGTTCGCGATCCACGGCGGCGTGGGGAGATTTTGCGCCGCCAGGAACTCTGGGTTGAAGAGTTTGCCCATGTAGCGGTTGGCATAATCGCAAAGCACGGTGACGATGGTTTTGCCCGGTCCCAGCGTCTTAGCGAGTTGCATGGCGCCGAGCACATTCAGCGCCGAAGATCCGCCGAGCGACAGGCCTTCTTCTTGAATGAGATTGTAGAGCACCGGCAGCCAATCGCGATCTTCAATCCGATAGGCTTCGTCGATGATGACTCCTTGCAGGTTGGCCGTCACCCGGCCCTGGCCAATGCCTTCCGTGATCGACGTCCCTTCGGCCCTGAGTTCGCCGTGCTTGTACCAATTGTAGAGTGCGGCGCCGCCCGGATCGGCAATCCCAATGCGAATGTTCGGATTGCGCGCCTTCAGAGCGAGCGAGACGCCACCGAGCGTGCCACCCGAGCCGACGGCGCAGATAAATCCATCGAGCTTGCCCTGGGTTTGCTCCCAGATTTCCGGCCCCGTTGTGCGATAGTGGCCCTGCTGGTTGGCGACATTGTCAAACTGATTGGCCCAGATGGCGCCATTGGGTTCAGTTTTGTTTTTCTCTTCGGCAATACGTCGCGCGACTTTTGGATAGTGATTGTCGCTCGACGCCGGCGCAGCATCGACTTCCACCAACTCAGCGCCGAGCGCGCGGACCGCGTCCTTCTTTTCTTGGCTCTGCGTGCGCGGCATCACAACGATCGTTCGATAGCCCTTGGCTGCGCCAACGAGCGCCAGACCAATACCGGTATTGCCCGCTGTCCCTTCGACGATCACGCCGCCGGGACGAAGTTCGCCTTTGCGCTCGGCATCCTCGACAATCGCGAGCGCCGCGCGATCCTTGATAGATTGGCCGGGGTTCAAAAACTCAGCTTTGCCGAGAATGGTGCAACCGGTTTCCTCCGACGCCCGCTTCAGTTTGATCAACGGCGTGTTGCCAATGGCGTCGATAACGGAGGAATAGGTTTTCACGAGACGCCCAGCTTCTTTTGCAGATCAGTAGAAGACGTTGTGTAGAGAAAGACGAGACGCTCGCCTGGCCGCGCGACCTTGAATGCCGCTTGCGCCATCAGCGCCCCCTCGTGGAAGCCCGATAGAATGAGCTTAAGCTTACCCGGGTAAGTGTTGATGTCGCCGATCGCGAAGATGCCCGGCTCACTGGTTTGGAACTTCTCGGTATCGACCGGGATCAAATTCTCATTGAGATTGAGACCAAACTCCGCAATCGGGCCGAGCTTCATGGTGAGGCCATAGAAGGCGAGCAGGTCCGTGCATGGCAGATCGTAGGCGCCTTTTTCCTTAGTGAAGCAGTTCACCGCACCGATCTGACCATTCGCGCCGCTGACGCCTTTAAGATCGGTAATTTCCAACCGCACTTTGCCCTCGGCAACGAGCTTACGCATCTGCGCGACCGAGTGCGGTGCTGCACGAAAATCGTCACGGCGGTGGATGAGCGTTGTGCTCTTGGCGATCGGCTGCAGATAGAGCGTCCAATCCAGCGCGCTATCGCCGCCGCCAGCGATGACAATGTCGCGGCCACGGAAGCGCTCCATTTGGCGCACCGCATAGTGCACGCTCGTGCCTTCGAAAGCCTCCAGTCCATCGATCTTCGGTTTGCGCGGCACAAATGAACCGCCGCCCGCTGCGATGACGAGGATGGGGGCGGTGATGGTCGTGCCGAGTTCGGTACGGAGCTTGAACTTGCCGTCCGCCAAACGCTCGAGCGCCTCCGCCATCTGCTGCAGGTGAAAGGTCGGCTTGAACGGCGCGATCTGCTGCATGAGCGCATCGGTCAGGCCCTGGCCGGTCACGACCGGCAGGCCTGGAATGTCGTAGATCGGCTTCTCCGGATAAAGTTCGGCGCACTGGCCTCCTGGCCGATCGAGCACATCAACGAGGTGCGCCTTAAGGTCCAACAGGCCCAATTCAAATACCGCGAACAGACCGACAGGACCCGCGCCGACGATTATCACATCGGTCTCGTAGGCTTCCCCCGCCGGGGCTGACACCGGCTTTTCGCTGCTCATATAAGCTCTCCCAGGGCGAGGCTTTTGCGGTCGCCCCTCCGGCTTGTCCACCGCCGCTCCCGCAATCTAGGCATTCGCGCCTGCACGCGCAGCGCGACATGGCTTCGCGGCAATCGTTTTTCCACCACGCGGTGGCCGCTTTGCCGCCATGGTCAAGCGCCGCTTTGGCGCTATCTTGGCCGGCATGATGAAACTGCTTCGCACCCTCGCTGTCCTCATGACGCTCGTTTTTGCCGGGGCGGCGCCCGCGTTCGCGCAGGCGCGCGAACAATGGGATGGCGTTGCTCGCATCGTCACCATTGCCGATCTCGAAGGCGACTACGAGAAGTTCACCGACATGCTCCGCACCGCGGGCCTGATCGACGCGCAGAACAACTGGACCGGCGGGCAGACCCACCTCGTTCAACTCGGTGACATTCCCGATCGCGGACCGAACAGCCGCATGATCATGGATCTGCTGATGCGCCTCGAACCGCAAGCGCAGCGCGCCGGCGGACACGTCCACGCACTCATCGGCAATCACGAAGCCATGAACATCGAAGGGGATTTGCGTTACACGCATCCGGGCGAATTCGCGGCGTTCGCGACATCGCGCTCCGAGCGGGTCCGCAACCAATACTATCAGCGCTACACACGCGCCCTGCGCCGCTCACCACCCGCCACCGGGGCGCCAGTCTTTGATTCAGTCTATCGCCAACAATGGAACCAAGAGCACCCGCTTGGCTGGGTCGAGCACCGTGAAGCGTGGGGTCCTAACGGGCGCTACGGACGATGGATTGCGCAACACAACGCAGTCATCCGTATCAACGATACGCTGTTCTTACACGCCGGCCTTGGGCCCTCATTTGCCGCTGCGCCCCGCGCCGGAATGAACCAAGCCGTGAGCGCGGCGCTGCGCGATCGCCCGCTCGAAACTTATCCGGACATCGTCGATAACCAGCAAGGGCCGCTCTGGTACCGCGGCCTCTCTCAAAATGCAGAGGCCACTGAAGCGGCAAACCTCGACAACGTGCTCCGCGCGCAGGGTGTTGCGCGCGTCATCGTCGGGCACACCAAAGTGACGTCGACGGTGCTGCCGCGCTTCAATGGGCGCGTTCTGATCGCTGACATCGCCGTACCGCGCGGCCATTCGGACCCGCACGCGTTTCTCATCATGGAAAACGGCGCATGGGTCACGATCCACCGCGGCCAACGTATTCCAGTGATTGCGTCAACGCCGCAAGAAACCTGCGCCTATCTTCGCCAGATCGTGGCGCTGGACAATGGAACCGGCCCAGTGGCGCAGCTAGAGCAGACCCAATGCGCCGCGAACGCCGCTGCGGCGAACTAGCGGCGGCAATTGTCGACGATCTGGCGCTGATAGCGTTGCGGATTGTCGATAATCTGGAAGAAGCCTTCGATGTATGCGCGCGCCGTTGCACGCCGCGAGGCTGACAAACGGCTCTCGCCATCAATCAGTGCATAGAGGCGATCCCGCCGGGAGCGGAAAAGTTCTGCGGCGGCTTGAGCTTGGTCGTTGTAACGGCAGTAGCCGCGATAGTAACGCTGACGCACATTAGGCACCGGCATTCCCTGCGGGGGCGTGGAATAGGAGGTGCTGACAAACCCCGAATAGTCAAAGTCGTACGGCACCGGCACGACATTCTCACGGCTGGTCTCGTTCGCAGCGAGCAGTTTGCCATTATGGCAACACTCTTCGCCGGCGGCGCCTTCGACCATGTCCCAATCCAAATTGCCGATCATGAACTGAAACATGCCGACAATCGCCGCCTGTTGCGGGTCGAGCTGGCTGGACGCCACTTCGCGCGATTGAACGTCCAGCGCCACGCGTCGATTGCGGCGCGCCAAATCGCCAACATCCTCGATGACGAAGTTGAACTGAGTTTCCTCGCGGCGGCGGCCGGCAGTGTCGCGATACGTGGTGCGCACCGGCCGCACGCGATAGCTGAGCGGCGTGATCTCGTTGAACATGCGATAAGTGAGGTATTCGAGCACGATGTACTGCTCGTACGAGGCCCCTGAGCGGCAACGCGTCACCAGTTTTAGCTTGTTCTGGCCCTGCATGATGGTGCCTTGGCGCTCGCCAGCGAGGTCGATCCGCAGCGGCGGAAACTGGCAGATGCCGAGCGTACGGCGAGAGAACCCGCGCGGTGAAAGCTCCATCTCGAAGCGCTGATCGCCGACGATCAAAACAGCGGGCGCAGGATCGGTATTGCGCACAGCTCGGCGCACGAGATCGCCAATGGGGCCTTCGATCACGATGGGGAGCTCTGAGTCTTCCGAGAACAACCGCGTTTGCGCTGCAGCAGGCGCGGCCAAACTCAAAGTGGCCGCTCCTAAAAGCGCCGCCGCCCAATTCCGCTTGGCCATCGCCATCTCCCGCTCACGTCCCCAGAGCGCACATTACGGAAGATTGCCGCCGAGTGAAGTCCGAAGCGCCGTCGCGCGCCGGTTGTCTGCGGGGTCAGGGCGTGCTTTTTGCGCCCAAACGGAGGAACCGGATGTCGTCAGCCCTTCCAGAACGCGGCGCGCCGTGGAGCGAGCTTGAACCGCGCATGCGCGAACTCGCCAAGGGCGACGTCAAATGGCGCGATGGCCGCACGGGCATGTACATTTTTAACGCAGGCGAGGACGTCGCACGCGTCAAGAAAGAAGCCTACGCCATGTTCTGCGAGGAGAACGGCCTTGGCCCCGCCGCGTTTCCAAGCCTTGCGCAAATGGAGCGTGAAGTCGTCGCAGCAGGCATTTCCCTGCTGAATGCGCCACCCGGCGCGGCAGGCGCGATGTCGAGCGGCGGCACAGATTCTATTTTCCTCGCGGTAAAGACCGCTCGAGATCACGCGCGCGCCAAACGTGGCCTCACCGGCGCCCTCAACATCGTCGCGCCAGCATCGGCGCATCCTGCCTTCGACAAAGCGTGCATGACCATGGACATCGAGATGCGGCGCATCCCGACCAAGGACTATCTCGCCGACGTTGCAGCAATGGAATCCGCAATCGACGCCAACACATTGATGATCGTGGGTTCGGCGCCGTGCTTTCCTTACGGACTGATCGATCCCATCGAGGCGCTGGGTGAACTCGCCGAACGCAAGCGCGTGTGGCTACACGTCGACGCCTGCGTCGGCGCCTACATCGCGCCGTTCGTGCGCATGAACGGCGTCGATCTGCCAGCGTTCGACTTCTCAGTCCCGGGCGTCTGGTCGATCTCCGGCGATCTGCACAAATATGGATATGCCTCGAAGGGCGCTTCAACGGTGTTCTTCCGCAGCGAAGCCTTGAAGGACTTCATGCAATTCGATGCTGGCCCCTGGCCGCTCGGGCGGATGATTACGCCGACACTCGCCGGCACCCGGCCGGGCGGCGCCATCGCGGCCGCCTGGGCCGTGATGAACTTCTTGGGCGTCGAAGGCTACAAGCGCAAACAGGGCGAGGTCACGCAAGCGCGCGAGAAGATCGAAGCGGGCGTCCGCAAGCTTGGCTTCAGTGTTCTGGGCAAACCTCAGCTTGGCATCGTCTCATTTGCACACCCCGAGATCGACGCCCTGCGCATTTACGCTCAGATGCACAAGCGCGGCTGGTTTACAGCGGCGTTGGTCGATCCGCGCGCGCTGCACTTGATGCTTTCACCGAAACACAACGAAGTCGCGCACGAGTATCTCGCCGATCTCGAAGCCTCGGTTGGCGCCGTCACCGAAGAACAATTTGCACCAAAGTACGCGGGCTGACCCATGACACTTGAGTTCGATTTTTATTTCTCGTTCCGCAGCCCTTATTCGTATCTGGCCGCGCCGCAAGTCGAGGCGCTAATGGCGAAATACGATCTAAAGCCCCGCATGCGCATCGTAACTCCAATCGCGATCCGTATTCCGGGCTTCTTCAAGTCCGTGAACCCGCTTTGGCCGCCTTACCTGCTGCGCGACACGTTTCGTATCTCGCAGATGAACAACATTCCCTATCGCTGGCCCCGGCCTGATCCGATCATCATGGATATTGCTTCAGGAGAAGTGGCGGCGGAGCAGCCGTACATTCATCGCGTCAGCCGCATGGCCGTCGCCGCCACACGCGCTGGTCGCGGCTTCGAGTTCGCGCGCCGCGCCTCGCACAAAATCTGGTCCGGCGAAGTCGACGCTTGGCATGAGGGCGACCACCTAAGCAATGCCGCCGCCGAAGCGGGGCTCGATGCGGGCGCCATCGAAGCGGAAGTCCGCGACAACGGCGAAGACCTGGGCGCCGAGATCACGCAAAACGTCGCCGACCAGCGCGATGCCGGCCACTGGGGCGTGCCACTCTTCGTTTTCCAGAACGAGCCCTTCTTCGGGCAGGACCGCTTGGATCACCTGATCTGGCGCATGAACCAGGCCGGCCTCGCCGAGCGTTAGTCGCAAATCCCCGTTGGTTCGCAGCACCTCGCGGAGATGTGTTTAGCGTAGGTGACGGAGGCGCGAGTTGATGCGATCACAACTCGGGATTCGCGCATGCTTACGAAATGGATCGCAGCGGTATTCGCGGCAGTGCTGACATTCGGCGTTGCTCACGCGCAAGATACCCAAAGTTTTTCGCGCGCCCTCGCAATGCGCGGCTATGAACATGACGGCGAAGCGCGCTTTGCCGGAATCTATCAGCCTTCAACCTATCATCACGGGCAGGCGGCGCCGCTGATCATCGCGCTGCACGGACGCTTTTCATCGCCACAAGCGATGCACGCCATCAGCGGATTGGCGAGCGTCGCCGACCAGCGCGGCGCCATCGTCGTTTATCCCGAAACCTTAGCCGGCTTTTGGAATGATGGCGGCCACGCACTGCTCAATCGCCCCGGCCCGGCGGCGGACGACGCAGGCTTCATCGCCGATCTGATCGAGGCGGCCGCCGCTGAGTTCACTATCGATCGCAGCCGTATCTACGTGGTCGGGTACGACAGCGGCATGGCGTACGCGCTCGCATGCAGGCCGCCCGTCTCGCTCGCCGGTGTCGCAATCGTCGGCGCGCTTATGTGGGACTATGCGCGCGAGGCGTGCAGCAGCGCCACGCCAACCCCGATGCTGATCGTACACGGACGCCGCGACGATCAATACACGCCGATCAATGGCGGCGATGTGAACGGCATCGATGTCCGCCGCCTCGGCGTCAACGACACACTCGCGGTGTGGCGACGCGTGAATGGATGCGGAGAGCCGAGCGCAAGCGGCCGAGAAGGCGCCGTCCTTTACGGTTCGTGCTCATCGGGCGCACAAGTCGCTTACGTTGGCGTCGCCGGAGGCGGGCACAATTGGTTCCGCGCCAACAGCCGTTACCAAATCAATCGTCAGAACGTCGATGCCACGGCGCTCATCAATCAGTTCTTCTTCGATCGCACTGCGTTCACATTGCCTGACACCCGCAGCAGCGGGCGCTCGCGCTCGTGGATCGTTTATGCTCCCCCGACCTATGATCCGGCCCAACCAGCGTCAGTGGTTGTTTTGTTGCATGGACGCCCCGGCAATAGCGGCGGCATGGCTTCGATGACGGGCATGAACGCCGTCGCCGAGAACCACAATTTCATAGTTGTTTATCCCGACGGCATCGACAACGAATGGAACGCCCAGTTCGATATATCAGCGCGCGATATCTCTCTAACTGGGCGCCGCTCAACACTCCCGCAGGACGACGTCGGCTTCTTGCAGACATTGATGGATGACGTCGCCGTCGATTTTAACATCGACCGCACCCGGCTCTATCTCGGCGGATTTTCAAACGGCGGCTTCATGAGTTACCGGATGGCCTGCTCGGCCGGCGGCACATTCGCCGCCTTCGCGCCGGTGAGCGGCAATCTCTATTCGGAGCTGTCGCAGGTCTGCAGCCGCAGCCCGCCGACGCCGATTCTCATCATGAACGGCACGGCCGATCCAAGCGTGCCGTACGAGGGTGTGCTCGTCGCCAACCGCGAGATGGGCGACCCGATCCGCATCTCCTACGGCATCCAGGATACGGTTGCGATGTTCGCGCGCCGCAATGGCTGCAGCCTCTCCGGCGAAAGTACGACTTACGCAGAAGGCGGTCAGTCTCCCGGCACCCAGGTAGTGCGCTTCATTCCGCGCGACTGCACATCCGGCGCGGACGTCGTGCTCTATATGATTAACGGCGGCGGCCACACCTGGCCCGGGCATCCACGCCCGCAGGCAGAACTGGGCGACGTCAATATGGACATGGATGCCGGTGAGATCCTTTGGGAATTCTTCTCCCGCCACACCCTCCAAACCTATCGTCGCCCACAGCGCCGTTAATGACCGCCATCGGCCGGTTAACTCACAGGTTCAGCAATGCCGCCTTGCCCGGATCGGGCAGCGCGGCTAAGCGTGCCCCCGCCGGAGACGTGGCCGAGTGGCTGAAGGCACTCCCTTGCTAAGGGAGCATACGTTAACCGCGTATCGAGGGTTCGAATCCCTCCGTCTCCGCCACCGCTTCACCAGCCCCTATCGTTAATTGGCGCCGCCTTTGCGCGAGCCCTCGGGACAAAACTAGTCTCAAGGGCGAATTAAGTATGTCTCAGGCCGCACTGCAGCTCGTCGGCGCCGAATTGGACCAGGCGAGCGCGGAAATCTTCGGCTCGGCGCCCCAGGCTGAACCGTCTGGTGTTTCGGCGCAGTCCGAGGCCGAGCGCCTGGCCGAATTGGCTGGCGCGTTCGCTCTCTTTGGCCTGCCGATTGACCAGCCCGGCGACCCGGACTTCCCGCTGGCGACCGCCGACCTGGCCTATCGCGCGTTTGAAATTCCAGCCGGCGCCCCGGCCAATGACTGGCCCCAGCCGGTCAGCCCCGCCCAAGTGCGCCCTGGCATGCATGTCGATCCCAGCCTCCCGGCTAAGGCCCTCCAGTGGACAGATTGGGTGATCGTCGCGGCGGCCGCACAATTCGCGGCGATGTGGGGCGCTGACGCGGGGCTCCTGCAACTCTCCATCGGCCAGGCAGCCGCATTCATCCTTTCCGCGCTCGCGCTGAAGGCCGGACTCTGGCTCACCGACTTTTATCGTTTCTCGCCAGCTCGCATTCGCCCGGAGCGCGGCATGGGCGGCCTTGCCCTCGGCGCGATCGTCGGCCTCCTGATTTCTAACGCCTTCGCGCCGGACGCACGCAGCGCCGCCGCGCTCGCCGCCACGCTGCCTTTCGCCGCCATGCTGCTGGCGGGCATCCACGCCGCGCTGGCCATTTGGATTTCGGCCGCGCACCGCAAGGGTCTCTTCGCTGAAAACATCGTCCTGATCGGTGCGACGCAAGCAGCGCAACGCCTCGCTGCACGCGCCGCCAAGTCTGGCGATGCACGCATCGTTGCTGTCGTCGATGACCGCATTGGCCGTTCGCCCGCGCAAGTCGGCGCAGCTCCGGTTATTGGCGGCGTCGATGCACTGCTCGCATGGCAAGACCTGCCGAACGTCGATCGCATCATCATCACCGTCACGCAAAAAGCCGAAGGCCGCGTGAAGTCGATGATCGAGCGTTTGCGGGTTGCGCCGAACCGCGTCGATCTGCTCTTGGATTTCGACACCCACGCCGTCCGCGGCCGCCGCGTTGAGCGCTTCGGCGGCGCGGCTGTGGCCTGCGTCTCCGGCCGCCCGCACAACCACCGCCGCGCTTTCGTGAAGCGCGTCGAAGACATCGTCGTCGGCTCGCTTCTGGTCGCGCTTTTCGCGCTGCCGATGCTGCTGATCGCCGCTTTGGTCAAGCTCGACACCCCCGGCCCGGCGCTCTATCGCCAACGCCGCCACGGCTTCAACAACCGCATCATCACAGTGCTGAAATTCCGCACCATGCGCCACGATCCGGGCGCGGCGCTGAGCCAAGTGCGTGAGAACGATCCGCGCATCACGCCGGTAGGCGCGTTCCTGCGCCGCACCAGCCTCGATGAGCTGCCGCAACTCTTCAACGTCCTGCGCGGCGACATGAGCCTCGTCGGCCCACGTCCGCACGCCGTCGGCATGAAAACGTGCGAGCGCGATCTCACCGAGATCGTTGCCGAGTATGCACACCGCCATCGCGTTAAGCCGGGCATCACCGGCTGGGCCCAGGTGAACGGCTCGCGCGGCCCGGTGACATCCGCCTCCGCCGTTCGTCGCCGCGTTCGTTTCGACCTCGAATACGTCGCACGTTCCTCACTCTGGCTGGATCTTGAGATCTTGGCGCGCACCGCGCCGGTTCTGTTCGGGGACAACAAGGTCACCCGGTGAGCACTGCGCGCTTCCTCTCGCTCGCACCGTTGCAGCTCGCGCAGGCCCTGATTGGGTTCGGCGCGATCGCCGCGTTCACGCGCCTGATGAGCCCCGAAGATTTCGGCCGCTATGCGTTGGCGCTGTCGATCTCGATGGCGGCGCACACGCTGATGTTCACCTGGGCTGAGGCCGCGGCATTCCGCTTCTTCGCCGCGGCGCGCGCAGAAAAGCGCCTCGCCGATCACTTCGCGACATTACTCGTTCTGGCGCTGACACTTGGTCTTGGCGTATTAGCGGCGACTGCGGGCGTGCTCGCCTTCGCCGGCCTGCGCGAAGATATCGCCGCACTGTCGCTATTTGCTGCGGGCGCCGCGGTGTTGCGCTTTATCACGCGCATCGGTCGCGAAAGCGATCGCGCCGCGCTTGCGTTTGGCCGTTACGCAATTCTTGAAACAGTCTATCTGGTGGTTGGCTTCGCCGTCGGCGTCGGCCTTTTGGTCATACTGAACTTCGGTCCCGCAGCGCCGTTCGTCGGTTTGCTGGCGGCTGGCGCACTCGTCGCGTTGCTCGATTTGCCCCGTCTTGTTCAAAACTCACGCGGCGGCGCGCCCTCGATTGTTCGTTCACTCTCCTACGCTGGGTATGGCACGCCGCTGGCGCTCGCGCTGGCGGTTGATCTCGGCGTCCAAGCGATCGCACGCTTGGTTCTTGCCGGCGAAGCGGGCACGGCGCCGCTCGGCGCCTACGCAGCAGCCTTCGGGTTGGCGCGCGCGCTCGACATCGTGTTCATGGGCATCAGCGCGGCCTTCGCGCCGCTCGTGTTCGCAGCCTACGAGGATAAGGGCGCTGACGCAGCCCGCAACGCTGCGCGCGGCGGCTTTATTCTTCTTGCGGCGATAACCGTTCCGGCCAGCATCGGCCTGGCGCTGCTTTCACAGCCGATCGCAACCTTGATGGTCGGCGAAGCGCTGCGCGCAGAAACCGCCGCGACACTGCCGTGGCTTGCCATCGCCGGACTGATGTCGGGCTTCGGCCTTTATTATTGGTCGGAAGCGTTTCAGCTGACGCGGCGGACCGGACAGCGCGCATTGCTGATGCTTGTGCCGGGCGCAGTTCAGCTCGGACTGACCGCATGGCTCTCAGCCACGCATGGTGCGGTGGGTGCGGCCATCGGCGCAGCGGCAGGCGCAAGCATTGGCGCGGTGCTGTTGGCGCTGGTCGGGAGCCGCTTGTTGCCGCTTCCGCTGCCGCTCAGCCAACTCACACGCATCGCCGCCGCCACCGCACTTATGGCGGCCGCGGTCATCGCATTTCCTGGCGCGCACACGACGCTGGGTCTCTTTCAGAGCGCCGCATTGGGCGCCGGAATCTACGCCATTGTGGCCATCGCGCTCAACGTGATGGGCATTCGTGATCTTCTAAACGCCGCGGTCCGCGCCGCCGCACGCCGCACCCAACCCATTTCGAGCACCGCCCATGTCGACTGAGCAGACCATCATCGTTCGCGATCGCGCGCATACGCCGCGCCTCAGCGTGCTGACGCCATTCTACCGATATGATCCGTCCGCCATGTTGAAGCACTTCGGTCGCGTTCCAGCAGGTGTTGAGTTTGTGCTGCTGGACGATGGCTCTGCATCCGCCGAGCTTGTCTCCAATGTCGTCACCGCGCTGCACAACACTGGCGCGCCGGCGCGGGTCATCGTCAGCGGCCAGAACCTCGGTCGCGCCCGGGCGCGCAACCGCCTCGTCTCCGAAGCGAACGGCGACTACGTGCTCTTTCTCGACGCCGACATGCTGCCGGACGCGCCGGCATTCTTGTCGGTCTGGTTGGGCATCATCGAGACGCAAGGCCCGCGCGTCGCTTTCGGCGGCCTCTCGCTGGCCCAAGCGCAGCGCACGCCCGAGACGGCGCTGCACTTTGCACTCTTCGGCGGCTCGGACTGCCAGCCTGCGCGCCGGCGCGCACGTCGCGCGGCTCAGGCAACAGCCTCATCGAACTTGCTCGTCGAGCGCGACTTCCTCATCGCACATCCGTTCGACTCGCACTTCACCGGCTGGGGCTTCGAGGATACTGATTGGGCGCTAGACGTCGCGCGCGTCGCAGAGATCATGCATGTCGAAAACTCAGCAACGCACGCAGGGCTGGACGACGTCACCACCCTGATGCGTAAATCCGCTGAAGCTGGCCCGAACTTCGGCCGCCTCGCACGCAAGCATCCGACGCAAGTCAAGCGCTTCGCCGCCCACCGGATCGCCAGCGCGCTGCGCGCTTCACCAGCGCGTAACACTCAACGTCGTATCTACAGCTGGCTGGCGCGCGACCCGCGCGGCCTGGCGCCTATGCGTGTTCGCTGCGCAGCCTTCAAGCTGCTCCGCGCCTCTCATTATGCGGAGCACTTGGCATGACCCTCGCCTACGCACCTCGCCGCGATCTCGTTAGCAAGGTCCGCCGCCGCATGACGCAGCATTATGCGGCGCGTCCCGCAAAGCTCGCATTCGCCGAGCCGGTCCTGTCCATAACGTTCGACGATTTCCCGGCCAGCGCCGCAATCGAGGGCGCACGTATCCTGGAACGGCACGGCGCGCGCGGCACGTACTACACCGCTTCGGGCATGGCCGGCGTCGAAGGTCCTTGCGGCATGGGCTACGCAGCGCCGGATATTGCGCGTCTCGCAGCTGCCGGACACGAAATCGGCTGCCACACATCAAGCCACGCAGATTGCGCACAGCGCGATGTCTTCACCACGCTCGAAGACTTGGCCCACAATCGCGATGCACTGCGCCGGATGGGTGCGCCAGCACCGCGTTCGCACGCCTACCCCTATGGTGAGACCAAGCCGCAGGTGAAAGACAACCTGCCACCGCGTTTCATGTCTGCGCGCGGTATTCTGCCGGGGCTCAATGTCGGCGCAACGGACCTTGCCCAATTGCACGCTTACCCGCTGTTCGGCCCCGGCGGCATGGATCGCGTCATGAAGGCGCTGAAGCGCGCGGCCAAGCGCAAGGCGTGGGTGATCGGATTCACGCACGATGTCGCTGACACGCCTTCGCCATGGGGCACGCGCTCCGACGAATTGGAATCGCTGCTCACCGAGGCGCGCAGGCTTGACTTCGTGATCTTGCCTGTGACGGCCGCACTTGAACGGAGGCTCGCATGATAAAAGTCAGCGTTCTCATCCCCACATTTCGCCGCCCAGACTCATTCTTACGCGCTGTCCGCAGCGCGTTCGCACAGCGCGGCATCGCGTCGTTCGAGATCATCGCAATCGACAACTCTCCAGAAGGCTCAGCCCTCAGCACATTCCGCCGCCTTGAGGCCGAGGCGTCGGTTCCTTTTCGTTGGGCGCACGAGCCAAAGCCGGGCGTGGCCCAAGCACGCAACGCCGCGCTTAAGCTGGCGCGGGGCGAGTTCGTCGCTTGGCTTGATGACGATGAAGAAGCTTCACCCGACTGGCTGTCCTCCCTAATCGGTGTGCGCCGCAAAACCGGCGCGCAAAGCGTATTCGGACCTGTGCTCGCGCGCGCACATCAAGACACCATCAACGCAGAATTCTACGAGCAACTCTATACACGCAGCGGCCCTCGCGAAGACGGCGCGTGCGAGGCCTACGGCATCGGCAATTCGCTGCAACCACGCGCAATGTTCGACGCGCTCCACCCCTTCGACGCCCGCTCCGATCAGCGCGGCGGTGAAGACGATGCGCTCTTCGCTTCATGGGCCGATGCAGGCGCCACGTTCGCTTGGGCTTCGAACGCCAAGGTCATTGAGCACTTGGGCGCCGAGCGCACCCATCTCGCCTACGGATTGAAGCGCGCCTTCGCCTATGGCCAAGGCCCGTGCGAACTGGCCTGGTCAGCACGCAATATGCCGGCGCTCGCGCGTCACATGTGCATTGGCGCGGCTCAGGCCATTGTCTTCGGCGCGGCAAGCGTCGTCGTCGCCGCCGGCTCAACCTCGCGCGCGCTTACCTTGCTTGATCGCGCCGCACGCGGGGCCGGAAAGGTATTTTGGTTTTGGGAGCAGCGCTTCTACGGCCAAGCGCTGACGCGTCAACCGGCCTGACGTAGCAGCCGATCGATCGCCACAGCAGGCGAATCCGCGCCCGCGTAAACGAGGCCCATGAGATTGGCCCCCGCTTCAAGCAGCAATTCCCTGGCTTCGAGCGCAGCCGGCGCAGCGCCACGTGCGGCCCCGACCACCAGTACAACCCCGTCCATGTGTGGCGCGACACGCAGGGCGATCGAGCTCTGATCAAGCGCCGGCGCATCAACAATAACGAACGCGCCGCCCGCACGCGCTGCATCCCAATACTCGGCCCGTGCCGAAATCCCCACCCGCGCGCCCTTCGGCAGCGCACGCGTATCGAACACCCCCGCATAGACGCGCGTGCGTCCAACGCGGTGATAGAAAAACGCTGGCGGCGCTTCAGGAAGATCACGCACCGTGTAAAAACGCTGACCACCGAGTTCGCCATCAATGCGCGGCCCGAGCGTGCCATCTTCGCTCAGCACCTTCGCCAACGCGTTGCGCCTAATATCTAAATCGATCGCATAGACAGCGCCCGGACCCGCAGCGTGCGCAACCGCTCGCGCTGCCGTTGTCGTGCCCTCACTCCCACGCGCTGCAACGAACATCACCGCCCGGCCAGAGCCATCGAGGCGGCGCGGCTGCATCGCCAGCGCATCCAGAATGCCATCAACGGAGAATTGCGGATCGCTCATGCGCCACCTTCAACCACTGAGAGCTCGGGTTTGCCCTTTTTGGCCTTCTCCGGCTTCGGCGGCTTTGTCTTCGCCTGCTTCGGATCTTGCCGGCGCGGCATCACTGCAAGCACAGGCGTGTTCAATGCACGCGCAGCGCTGGACGGTGTCGGGAAGCTTCGCCGCATAAGACCACGCGAGAGCCCTGCCGCGAGCGCAACGATGCCCGCGATGAGCAAGGTCACGATCATGATCGGCCAGCGCAGGCTCTTGCCCTGCGTCGGCACGGACGCGGTCTCCACGGGGCTGATGTTGTCCGTGGCGCGCCCAAGCATCTGACTGCGAGTGCGCGCTTCTTCAGCGCGACTCGCAAAGTTCTGAGCGTTGGTCTCAAGGATCGTGCGGTCGCGCTGAAGCTGCCGGAAGCGCGGCTCTAACGCCTGCATCGCGCGCAAGCGCTCGCGAACCTCGGTGCGCTGCTGCTCCAGCGCGGTCTCGCGACCGCGTTGCGCGCGCGCTTCAGCTTCCATCGCATAAAGCTGGCTCGCAACATCCTGACGAACCGGGTTCGGTCCACGGCGCGTGATGCTCGGCGGATCTCCGCCCGCAAGGAACGCCTGCAATTGTGCGATACGGCGATCAACCTCACGAACCGGCAAAGCATCGGGCTGGTAGGCCGCGAGCAAACGTTCGCGTTCCATTTGCGCTTCGACAAGATCACGCCGTGCGTCAGATTCCTGATAAAGCTCGATCTGCTCGGGCTCGGCGTTAAATCTCTGCCGCAGCGCCGCACTTCGCGCGTCCGCTTCGCGGCGGCGCGTCTGGGCATCGAGCAATTGCGTCTCGATGTCGCCAGAACGTGCGGCCAGCGCCGCGAACTCGCTTTCAAAGTCACCGATCTGGTGTTCAGCCAAGAACGCCGAGAGCGCCGACGTCGCTTGTCCAGCACGGCCGCTGAGATCGGTCGTCTCCGCGCTCAACGCTTCAAACTCGCCGCCGACAAGCACTTCGCGGCGATGGCTGAGATATTGTTGCACCAATGCGTTGAGAGCGAGCGCAGCCGTTTCCGGATTGCGATGCTCGAAAGAAAGCCCGATCGCCGGCGTCTGCGGCGCAGTCTCGATTGTCAAATGCTCGGCGAAAGCGCGCTCGGCCGCGGCAAGCTTGCGCCCATCGGAAGCGGGCGAGGCCGCAATATCCGGATAGAGCGCCGCAAGCCCGACGCCCTCGATCGCGCCGCGCACAACCGCGCCCGATCCGATCAGCCGCATCTCGGCATTGACGATGGTTTGCATGTCCGGCGTTGCGCCAGCGCCCGCGCCACCTGCGGTGGGCTGATACACATATTCCTCGCCCATGCGGACGATCAGCTCGGAGCGTGCAGTGTACGTTTTGGGCGCTGCCAGCGCCCCGATCAGTCCAAGCGCGCAAATTGCCCCGCCCACGGCGAGCACGAGCGCGCGCTCCGCCCACAGCATCGCTGCGACATCCGCCACACTTAACCGAGGTGCTTGGGCCCAGCCGAACCACCCCCGCGTGGTTTCAGCCCTGCTGCTCGTTTGCATCGCCGCTCCTCATACGTGGGCGCAACGATCTTGCCCGCACTTGGTAAACGATCATTCACCAAAGGCTGGCAATTTCCCCGCCGACGCCTCGTTAACCGCGAGCGCGCTAACAAAGTGTTGGAGTTTCGAATGCGCGTCGTGCTGGCCTGTTTGGCGTTGCTGTTCGCTGCACCCGCGGCCGTCGCACAGACGGAGCCCGCGATCGAAGCTACCTCACCGATGGTCTACAGCGACCAAACACCGGTTTATCGGTTTTTCCCCGGCGACGAAGTCGAGGTCACGATCTTTTCGGCTCCGGAACTTTCCCGCAACGCAACCATCGCCCCTGATGGGCGCTTGGCGTTGCCGCTGATCGGCGCCGTACGCGCCGCAGATCTCACCGCCGAAGAGCTCCGCGACACCCTCGTTTCCGCTTACGCCGCCCACTTACGCATGCCCGAACTCACCGTGACGCCGCGCACCTACGGGTCGCGGCAAGTGTTCGTCGGCGGCGAAGTCGCGCGCCCCGGCATTTACCAGATGCCTGCGAATATGGACGCCTTCCAAGCCGTTGCGCTCGCCGGCGGCTTCCTGCCCAGCGCACATAGGGGCGATGTGCTGATCCTCTCCCGCGCGAGCGGTCAAAGCATTGTCACGCAAATCGATCTCTCGATGCGCGCGATGCGAAATGGCTTCCCAGGAGCGCAGCCGCTGCAACGCTACGATGTCGTGTACGTGCCGCGCTCACGCATCAGCCAAGTGAACGTATTCATGCAGCAATATGTACGCGATGCTCTGCCGGTGCAGTTCAGCTTCTACTACGACCTGCGCGGCGGTTCACGGAATAACTGAGCTCTCGCTCTTGTGAACAGCCTCGCGCGCGCGTGATTGGCGCGCGGCGAATGCATGTGCGCACCCTGATCGAGCCGATAACTCGGGAGGGGTCGATGGGCGCCATAGCAGCGGCACGCATCCGCGCGAGCATGCAACCAGCATCAGAGCCGAACGTCATTCCGTTCATCGACGTGCTGCTCGTTCTGCTGATCATCTTCATGGTGACAGCACCCAAGCCAACAACGGATCTGCGCCTGGATCTGGCTCAGTCAGGACCAAGCATTGCTCGCTTCTTGGAGCCAACTATCGTCGAACTCCGCGACGCGCCCTCCGGCTATCGCCTCTTTGTCGGCGGCGCTGAGACAACAATTGAGCAAGTCGGTGCGCGAACTTTCGAGCACATCATGTCCGCCGACCCAGCTTTGGTGCGAGACGATGTGCTCAGAGAAGGACGCGTCTTCATCCGCGCGGATCTAGAGGTCGCCTATCAGAACGTCGTCTCGGTGACGGATCAGCTTCAGGGCGAGGGCTTCGCAAAGGTGACGCTCGCGGCCCAAACCGCCGAGGAGGACTGATCGCCTCCAGCCCAGGAAACCGGCGCCGCCTCACCCCGGCGCCAGTTTCTTGGGCGCCAGCGCAAGGAACTGCCAAAGACAGGCTCGCATCGGCGCGCAACCTGATCCAAGCTCGGCGCAATGGTGCGCCAATTTTTCGACGACATGCACGGCACTGACGGCGAAGTTCGCGCTGCCTATGCCGAAATAGCGGCTTGGCTCGCCCAAACTCCAGCTCAGACCCTAAGCGCCAAGCGCGAGGAGGCCGAACGCCTCTTCCGCCGCATCGGCATCACTTTCGCCGTCTACACCGAAGGCGGCGACACCGAACGGCTCATCCCATTCGACATCATCCCGCGCGTGCTGGACGCCGACGAGTGGACCTTCCTTGAACGTGGGCTGAAACAACGCGTAACGGCGCTGAACATGTTTCTCGCCGACGTCTACGGCGCACGGGAAATCGTGCGCGCCGGCAAACTCACCAACGAACACATCGACACCCATCCTGCCTATTGCGCCTACATGCAGGGCGTCACACCACCGGGCGGCGTCTACACACACATCGCCGGAATCGATCTCGTGCGCACCGGCGTGAACGATTTCTACGTCCTGGAAGACAATTGCCGCACTCCATCGGGTGTCTCCTACATGCTGGAGAACCGCTCGGTGATGATGCGCCTCTTCCCCGAATTATTCGCGCGCATCAACGTCGAGCCTGTCGCGCGCTACCCGCAAGATTTACTGCGAACGCTGCGATCGCTGGCGCCGGGCGGGGAGGAGCCATGCGTCGTTGTACTTACGCCCGGTCAATTCAACAGCGCATACTACGAACACTCGTTCTTGGCCGATGAAATGGGCGTCGAGCTGGTCGAGGGTATCGACCTCGTTGTCCGCGACAAGAAAGTGTTCATGCGCACGACAGGCGGGTTGAAGCGTGTTCACGTCATCTATCGCCGCATCGACGACGATTTCCTCGACCCGACAGTCTTCCGCGCCGACTCCGTACTGGGGGCGCCCGGACTAATGGAAGCGTACCGCGCAGGGAATGTAGCGCTCGCAAATGCGCCTGGCGCCGGCATCGCCGACGATAAGGCCATCTACATGCACGTTCCGGAGATGATCCGGTTCTATCTCGGCGAAGAACCGATCCTCAACAATGTGCCTACGTGGGATTGCTCCAACGAGGGCGCGCTCGCCTACGTGCTCGATCACCTGGAAGAATTGGTCGTGAAAGAAACGCGTGGCTCCGGCGGCTACGGCATGCTGGTCGGCCCGCACGCAACAAAGAAAACGCGCGACGCGTTCGCCAAGAAGTTGCGCCTCAATCCGGCGGGCTATGTTGCACAGCCTACGTTGGCGCTCTCCACCTGCCCGACATTCGTCGCGGATGGCACAGCGCCGCGTCACGTAGATCTGCGCCCCTTCGTACTTTCCGGCGCGGACGGCATGCGCATCGTGCCCGGCGGCCTGACGCGTGTGGCGCTCACCGATGGCTCTCTCGTCGTGAACTCAAGTCAAGGCGGCGGCACCAAAGACACCTGGGTGCTGCACACCCGTCAGAACGGCGCCAAGTGATGCTCGCACGCGCCGCTGAATCTCTCTTCTGGCTAGCGCGCTACATGGAGCGCATGGATAATCTCGCGCGCCTGATCGAAGCGGCGCAATCCATGGCCGGCGTGCTCAGCGAGACCGAAGAATGGCGTTCAGCTCTCACCGCCGCGGGCGTTGATCAGCTTTATGATCAAGTCCACCAGGCGGTAACACCTGAGAATGCGGCGCGCTTCCTTTGCACCGGCGCATCAAACCCCTCCGCCATCATTTCCTGCCTCGATATGGCGCGCCTCAATGCGCGTGCAATGCGCGGCGCGCTAACGCGGGACATGTGGGAAGCAGTCAATCAGGGCTGGCTCGAGTCCCGGCAACTACCCGAGAATGCTTTCTCCGCCGCGTTGCTCCCGGATACATTGGATTGGGTGCGGACCATCTCGACACGCTTCTCCGGCGCGTACGAAACGACGATGCTGCGCAACGAGAATTATTGGTTCACGCGCCTCGGCACATTCCTCGAGCGCGCCGACAACACAGCGCGTATTCTCGACGTCAAATATCACCTGCTCCTACCGCAAGACTCCTCAGGCGTTGGCGGCATGCTCGACTACTATCAATGGACCAGCGTGTTGCGCGCCGTGTCAGCGGTCCGCGCCTACCAATGGGTCTACCGCGAAGAGGTCAAGCCCTGGAACGTGGCCGAACTTCTCGTGCTTCGTCCCGAGATGCCACGGTCGTTGCGCGCTTGCTACGACGCCATAACCGAGTGCCTTGATGAACTCGCCGCCTCACACGGCGGACGCCGCGGTGAGTGCCACAGGATTGCCGGCGCCATTGCATCGCAGCTCCGATACGGACGAATTGGCGATATTTTCCAGTCTGGGTTGCATGAACATCTCACCCAGCAGATTGAACGCGCTGCCGAATTGGGCGATCAGATCGCCGCACATTACATGCGCTAAGGCGCCTCGGAGCCATCGATGACTTATTGTGTAGGGTTCTGCCTGCAGGACGGGCTAGTGCTCTTGTCCGATACGCGCACGAACGCCGGCCCCGACAACATCGCAAACTTCGGCAAGCTTCATGTCGTAGCGCCAGGCGATCGGGTGATCGCGATGATGACGTCGGGAAATCTGGCGGTCACACAGGCGGTGACGGCCCGCGTTCTCGAAGGCGCGGGCATCGGCGCTGATGAGCCCTTCGAAACGCTGATGACGGTCAAGTCGATGTATGACGCCGCGCAGCTCGTCGGCGATGCGGTGCGCAAGGTGTTCAGCTCGATTGCGAGCGGCCAAACTGCGCAGAGCTTCTTCTTCGATGCTTCGATCATCCTCGCGGGTCAGATCGAAGGCCGGCGCATGCGGATGTTTCACATCTACTCGGCAGGCAACTTTATCGAGTCGATGCCGGAAACGCCGTTTTTCCAGATCGGCGAAACCAAGTACGGCAAGCCAATCCTCGATCGCGTCGCGCGCTACGACACACCGCTCGATGACGCGGTTAAGCTCGCGCTGATCTCGATGGATTCGACGCTGCGCTCGAACTTCTCGGTCGGGCTGCCAGCGGATCTGCTCGTTTACAAGCGCGACACGCAGCGCGTCGCCGTGCACGAGCGCATTTCCGAAGACGACAGCTATTTCCGGACAATTCGCGAGAATTGGTCCGAGGCGCTGCGCAAGGCGTACCGCGATCTGCCCGCGCCGCCCTGGTTCGACTGACGGCCCGCGCCCGCGCAGGCGCGCAGGCGATCAGCATGCCAGCCACTAACGCCGATTAGTGGTGTTTTACCGAAAGCCACTCGCGAGCGCGCTTTTGCGCTTCAGCGATGAGATCGCGAGACATCATGTCCGACAATTCGCGGCGGCATTCCTTAGCAGCGTCTGAACCACGAGCAGCGGCCAGATTGAACCACATGTGCGCTTGCACTAGGTCCACGTCTTGACCGGTCGAATAGATCAGGCCGAGCTTATAGAGATTGTCGCTATCGCCTTGGCGGCGCACAGCTTCGTGCACTTCCGCGATTTCTGAATCCGTGAACGCCATTTTGGCTGCTCCCTTGTACCACTCGGAAACGCCTGGCTTGTGCCATGTACGTTTCCCCCACCGACGTGCATTTTTCGCGCCGTCGGGGAGGAGCATTATCGTGCTTTACTTGCGATAAGCTTAAACGGCGGAAGCCGTATTAGAATTTATGCGCGTTAGCCGCGTTCAAGATTGCGCTGTTTTCTTCTCGTTAACCGCAGACGCAATCGACGCCGCGGTTTGACCAAAGAGCGCCTTGGCTGCCTCTTTCGCCTCAGCACTCCCCGGCGCGGGCGCCGGCCGGCGCAACTCTGCGCCGACGCCTGCGCCCTTCTTGGTTGCCGGACGTTCAGCAATGCGATCAAGCCAAGCCTGAACGCGCGGAAACGCGCTCATGTCCTGACTGAACACCGCCGCGATCTTAATCCAGGGGTAAGACGCCATGTCCGCGATCGAGTAGTCGCCCGCGATGAATTCTCGCCCTTCAAGCCTGCGCTCAAGCACGCCGAGCAAGCGGTTCACTTCATTGTTGTAGCGTGTCACGCCGTACGCGACTTTCTCCGGATCATCGACGAGGTTCGGTGCGTAATTGCGAAAATGGCTCGCCTGCCCGAACATTGGACCTACACCGGACATCTGCCAGAACAGCCATTCATCGACCTCGACACGCGCCCGTTCATCACTTGGATAGAACTTGCCGGTCTTGCGCCCGAGGTACTGCAGGATGGCGCCAGACTCGAACACTGAAATCGGCGCGCCGCCTGGGCCGTCTGGATCGATGATCGCCGGCATCCGATTGTTCGGCGAGATCGCCATGAAGTCTGGTTTGAACTGCTCACCCTTGCCGATAGCGACGGGTTTAACGACGTAAGCCAGTCCCATCTCTTCCAATGCGATCGAAACCTTAAGCCCGTTCGGCGTTGGCCAAAAATAGAGTTCGATCGGCTCTTGCATCAGCTTGCTCCCAGACGTTCCAGGAACATGGAGTGCGCTGATAGGCAGCGCCAGTAGACGCCACGGCAAGCAAAGACAAACCCAGTGCTCACGGCCTTGTGAGAAACGCCAAAAACCTAACTAAAGTTGCGCCTAAGTGTTGTGTGCGCGCTTATTTGGCATGGACCGGCGCAATTGCTCGTCGAAGTTCCGCGATGATTCAGGTGAGGTTCAGTCACCGGCTGACACAGTCCATGGCGAAGAGGGACCTTCTTTTGAACGGGGCCGTTCAAGGGAAGCAGGAAGGAGACCTCGTTATGAAGAAACGCCTCGCAACGGCGGCTCTGGCCGCTCTTACCTTCGCAGCGCCGCTCGCCGTGACAACCGAAGCCGCCGCGCAACATCGCCGCGGCAACGACCATGATGGTTGGGACCGCGATGGCGATGGTCGCGACCGTGATTGGCGCCGCGATGACCGACGCCGTGGTGATTACCGCGATCGTCGCGATCGTCGCGAAGCTCGCCGCGATCATTGGGACAATAGTCGCTATAACGGCTACAATTATCGTGGCCGCTGGCATTACGGCCCGCCGCCGTCCGCCTATTATGACGAAGCCGACTATGGCTATCGCGCGTGGCGCCGCGGCGAACGTCTGCCCGCGTACTATCGCGACTACTATCGCCCGGTGGACTATCGCTACTATCGCCTGCGTCCCCCGCCGCGCGGCTACCACTATGTCCGCGACGACCGTGGCGATTACCTCCTCGTCGGTATCGCAACCGGCGTGATCTTGGGCATCATCGCCAGCCAATAACCCTCCCTGGTTGGTAGAGACGGCTCATAAAGCGCCCCGGAGGTCCTCCCCACCTCCGGGGCAACTTTATGCGTTAAGACCGACGTAACCGAATTGATCAACGTTCGGCGCTTCCGCTTCGGGGGGCGCTCATGATGCTAATGTATGTCTGGTTTGCCGTAATGATGCAGGCCTTCATGCCGGGCGGCGATCGTCTCGCATCGTTCCAATCACATTCGTTCGAGACGCATCTGCGCAACGAGATTGGCGTCAACACACTTGTCGGCGCGGCCGGTCACGTTGTGCGCTACACGCCGCTTACTGCCCGCGCGCGCTAGCACTGCACGTACATCCAAGCCGTTGTGCCGGACGCAAGTTTCGCCGAAACGCGCACGTAGTCCGAAACTTCATAAGCGTCCGCCGCCGCCAATTCGGCTGCAGTGATTTCAAACACTGTCCCAGCAACGCGATCGACGCCATCGCCGCTCCGCGTCACGATCGGATGAAAGCGCTCACCGCTTTTTGCAAGCACATCGCCATCAGTGATCTCGAGGAACGTTTGCTTGAAGCCAACAAGCGCGTCTGGCGCGCCGCTCAGCAATCTGCCGAACGTTTGAGCCTGCACCTTGGCTTGGTCTAGCGTGCCGTAAGAGAAGAGCCGCTCCATAGCTCATTCAAACGAAGCGCCGGCCACAATCCCGCCGGACATCAACCACGCCAGGGAAACACCCAGGAGCGTTCCCGTCGTCAAGATCAACAACCGCCACACACCGCGTGAAGCACGAAAGTCCGACGCCTGAACGAACAGATCCAGAGGATAGGCCGCGCAGAAAACCAGGTTCGCCAATCCCGCCAGTCTCACCGCTATACAAGGGTGCAAACTGCCAAGCGACTGTCGCCGCAAGCGCAAGATTGTAGGCAAGCCGCGCGGGCTCCCAAAATTTCAGCGCGTCAGTGACGTGCTCACGGTTCAGCACTCAGACCCCGAGCTTCTTCTTCAGGACGTCATTCACGACGGCCGGGTTCGCCTTGCCGCCCGTCGCCTTCATGGTCTGACCAACCCACCAGCCAAAGGCCTTCGGATTTTTCTGCACGTCCGCGACCTTGTCGGCATTGGCGGCCATCAGTTCATCAATGGCTCTTTCGATCGCGCCCGTATCCGTAACTTGCTTCAGACCCTCGCGCTCGACGATGGCGCGCGGCGCATCACCCGTTTCAAGCATTTTAGCGAACACGTCCTTGGCGATCTTGCCGTTGATAGTGCCGTCCTTCATCAGGTCGAGCAGCGCGCCAAGCGCCTCAGCTTTCACGGGGGAATCTGAAAGCTCGATGCCCTTCTTATTGAGCGAACCGAACAATTCTTGTGTCACCCAATTGGCCGCGAGCTTGCCGTCACGCCCTTTGGCCGCCGTCTCAAAGAATGCCGCCGTATCGCTATCGGCGGCAAGAACGCCCGCATCATACGGCGTCAAACCATATTCGCTGACAAAGCGCTTCTTCTTCGCGTCCGGCAATTCCGGCAACGAAGCCTTGATCTTATCAATCCAGGCTTGATCGATCACGAGGGGGAGCAAGTCGGGATCGGGGAAGTAGCGATAATCGTGCGCGTCTTCCTTCGAACGCATAGTCCGTGTTTCGCCCTTGTCAGGATCGAACAGGCGCGTCTCTTGATCGATCTTTCCGCCGTTCTCCAAGATCTCGATCTGGCGGCGTGACTCATATTCGATCGCTTGTTGCATGAAGCGCGTCGAGTTCACGTTCTTGATTTCGCAACGCGTGCCGAACTCCTCGCCGGGACGACGCACGGACACGTTTACGTCGGCGCGCATGGAGCCTTCTTCCATGTTGCCGTCACATGTACCGAGCGCACGCACGATCGAACGCAGCTTGTTGAAATAAGCCGCCGCCTCTTTCGACGAACGCATATCCGGGCGAGAGACGATTTCCATCAGCGCCACGCCCGCGCGGTTCAGATCGACGAAGGTTTCGCTCGGCGAAAGATCGTGGATCGATTTGCCGGCGTCTTGCTCAAGGTGCAACCGCTCGATGCGGATCTTGATCGGCTCTTCGCCTTCCGGCTCGATCTCGATCTCGCCCTCGCCGACAATCGGCTCCTTGAACTGACTGATTTGATAGCCTTGCGGCAAATCCGGATAGAAATAGTTCTTCCGGTCAAAGCGGCTCTTCTTGTTGATCTGCGCGTTGAGACCTAACCCCGTGCGGATCGCTTGCTCGACACAGAATTTGTTGATGACCGGCAGCATGCCCGGCATCGCCGCGTCGACGAGCGAGACATGCGCGTTCGGATCGCCGCCATAGGCAGCGCTGGCGCCTGAAAACAACTTGGCTTGCGAGGTCACCTGCGCATGGACTTCGAGGCCAACAATGATTTCCCATTTGCCCTTGTCGCTCGAAACGAGCTGATCGGGGCGGGCGGAGCGTACGTCGAGTTCGGTCATGGCCGGTATCTAGGCAATTTGAAGCGGCCCGTCATCCGGCGGGGTGCGGATAACAAACGAAAAACTTCCCAATTTTGAGGGGCTGCCCCAAGACTATGCAGGGGGCGAGAATGAGGAGGACAAAATGAGGGCTCTTTGTTTCGCCATCAGCTTGGCTGGGTTGGCGTCAGCTTGCCAGACGACGTCGGCGCCATCCGCTCCGCCGGAGCAAACATCAAACTGTCCGGTCATCGACGCGCGCAATTGGTCGGCCCACATCAACGCAATGCCCGGCCCCAACGCACAGCGCACATTGATCGTCACTGGCGAAGTCGATTTGCCGACCCCGGGTTACGCAGTCACACTTACCGCAGGCGCCGCCGATCGAAGCGCCATCCCGGTGCAGCAAATCATCGTCAGTGCAACGCGGCCCACCGGTATCGTTCCACAAATCGTGACCACCTTTTCCGCGCGCTATGACGGGCCCGCGATCGCTCAGCATTATCGCGCCGTACGCGTCATGTGCGGCGCCCAACAATTGGCCGAACTCGATGTGACCGTCGCGCATTAACCCGTATGAAAAGCCGAACCAGGGCAGGCAACGCGTCGGTCCAGACTGGCCAGCCTCACCATTGCGATCTAGGCCAGCCGAATATCGCGAACCTCAAGAGCCACGTTAAATGACATTTCCGACGACGCTCTCTCGGCGCGCGCTCTGCGCTGGCGTATTGTCCGCGGCGGCGCCTTCCGCGCGCGCCAGCGAGCCGTTGCACGACATCACCCTGGCCCAGGATTTCGATGAACTCTGGGGCACGCTACGCGACCACTACTGCTTCTTCGGCGATAAGCGCACCGACTGGGATTTGGTTCGCCGCCTCTACCGGCCGCAAGCGCTCGGCGCACAATCGTACGAACAGTTCGAGGACGTGACGCGGCGCGTACTGTGCGAGCTTTATGACGCCCACACGCACCTCACCAACCCACCCGACGGCGCACTGCGTTGGCCGCTCTATGATCTCTATGTCGAGCGCCACGACCGCGACGTGCGCATCGCCGCCGTGCAGGAGGACTCCTCAACTGCCGACGCCGGCATTCTAGTCGGCGACACCGTAATGGCGGTCGATGATGTGGCCATCGAACAAATCGTTGCCGATCGTATGCCACGGTGCCTGAGCCGCCCCGATGCCGAAGCCGATCGCTACGTCATCAACGCCTCGGTCGCCGGCCACACCGCCCAGCCGCGTCGCATGCGCGTACGCGGCGCCGACGGCCAAGCACGCGACGTGGCGCTACCGCTGCAGCGCCGTTCAAATCCAGACATCGAACACCGCACGCTCGAACACGGCCTTGGCTACATCCGCATCCCCAGCTTCGCCAACAATGACGCCGTCGAAGCGTTCGACGTCGCACTAGCCGCCCTTCGCGAAACACGTGGTCTCGTTATCGACGTCCGTGGAAATGGCGGCGGCGACACCGCGGTCGCACGTCCAATCATGGGACGATTCATCACCGCGCCCTCGCCCTACGCACTGATGCGCCGTCGTAGCGGACGCGGGCTCGGCCAGCGCTGGAGCGAAACCGTCGATCCGCGCGGGCCTTTCACTTACGCAGCGCCAGTCGTCGTCCTCGTCGACCATTGGAGCGCCAGCATGGCCGAGGGCTTCCCGATGGGCATGCGCACAATCAAAGGCGCGCGCATCGTCGGGACGCGTACGATGGGGCTAGGGGCTGCAGTATTCTCCCTGCGCCTCGATCGCACCGGCCTTGGCGCCCAATACTCGGCGGAGCCAGTGTACGCGGTCAGCGGCCAGCCGCGCTGGCTTCTCGAGCCTGACGTCAAGACAGGTCCAGGCGCGGATATCCTCGCAGCGGGGATCACAGATCTCCGCACAACCATCGGCTAAGGCGCCTTTTGGTGCACGCCAAACGTGCGAGGGCTTCCGGCTGCCAGAGGTCAGCGATAGGTTCCGCGCCGGGACACTATGGCGGCGGGAATATTCAAAAGCGTTCGGCTTCTTGCCGGGACTTATCTGGCTGCCCTTGGCGCGGCTCCGTTGGCGCACGCGCAAACCTCGCCTTTCCGTCCTGAACGCTTCGATGAAGACTGGAGCACGCTCGCGCCCGACGGCGCACCCTACGGCGCTCAGTTCAAGAACATCGAGATCATAGACGGCGTGGACGTCTCGTTCGGCGGCGATGCGCGGTGGCGCTATTCCATGCTGGACGCTCCACGCCTCGGCATCGGCACTGAACAGGACAGCTGGATATTGCAGCGTCTGTTGCTTCACGCGGACCTTCGCTTCGAAGACAACGCGCGAATCTTCGTTCAGCTCGGCGCCCATGACGGCATCGACCGCGAACTTCCCGCATCCACCGACGACGACGAGTTCGATGTGCAACAAGCCTTCTTCGATCTCTCCGCTCCGCTCGCTGGCGGGCGTGTTACGTTCCGCGCTGGCCGCCAAGAACTCTCGCTTGGCCCACGCTTCGTAACCACGCGCGACAGCGGCAATGTCCGCCAGCGCCACGATCTCGCACGGCTCATTTACGAGCGCGGACATTGGCGTGCAGATATCTTCGGCGGCAGCCCGGTCAGCAGCGATCAGGGCGCCTTCGATGACCAAGCGGACGAAAGCCAAGATCTTTACGGCTTACGGTTGCAGCGAGCGCTAGGACCGGCATCGCTCGATGTCTACGCCTACGAGCTGGACCGAGACACCGCCACGCTCACCGGCGTAACGGCCAACGACGATCGGATCAGCCTCGGCGCGCGCTTCTCAGGCCGCGCTGGCGAATTCGACTACGATTCCGAAGTGATGGTTCAACGAGGCTCCTTCGGCGGGCAGGACATTCGCGCTGTAGGCAGCATGCTCGACATCGGCCGGCGCTTTCCCGAGTCGCCGCTCTCACCGCGCATCGGCGCGCGGTTTACCTACGGCAGCGGCGACTCCGATCTCTCGGATTCGAGCCAAGGCACCTTCGCACCACCGTTCCCGAACAGCCAATGGTTCGGCCAAAACGGCCTTGCCAGCTACTCCAACACAATCGAAACAGCGGCGCTCTTCGGCCTCGCACCTGTTGAGGATGTGAGCCTGAACATCAAAGTCTCCAGCCTGTGGCGCGCTGAAACCGCAGACTACGTTTATGCTGGCAGCACCGCGCTCACCGGCACAAGCAGCGGCGAGGAAACCTATGTCGGGACATCGGCCGCGTTCTCGCTGAACTGGCGCCCAAACGAGAATGTCTCGATCAATCCGTACGTGAGCTATGTTGCGGTGGGCGATGAACTCACCACGCGCGGCGCTCACGACGTCACCTACGCACACCTCACGGTCACGCTGCGCTTTTGATCACTACAAACAAAAACCCCCGCTTCTGCGGGGGCAGGCCAAAGGCGGCCTTGAGAAAGTGGTTGGGAGTGGAGCTAGGTGTTGAAGAACTTGTGGATCACCAGACGCCTTGGCCGACGCCACCGTCCATGGTCATGGCGGCATTGAAGGTGGTTTCAGAGCGGGTGGTGCGAGTCTCGGTGTCACGAATACGAACGAGCTTATCGCCGGGGCCGTGACGGCGGAGGAGCGAGCGCTCGTTGCACGGACGGCGCGCGATCTGCGTGCGGCACTCGACACGGCCGCCTTCATACCAAAGCGCTTGGCCTTGTTCGCAATCGTACGAACGATCGCCTGCCGTGTAACGCATGCGCGTGCCCGACATGCAGCGGAAGATTTCGCCGGCATAGTCCTGACCAACATCGCGGCCGGCAAACGTTTGCGAAGCGGGATGCGGGTTGCCCTGGGTGTCCAGGCAGATCGCTTGGATCAGCAGATCGCGTTCACGCGCGACCGTCTCGGCTTGCGCCGAAGCTTCCATGACGGCGAACGCACCTGATTGAGCCTGCGCCGAGGCGCCCGCTTCCATCACCACATTCTGACGAATGATGGTGTCGCCCGTGCGCACGTTGGCGATTGCGATTGCGGTCGCGCTGGCTTGCGCTTGAGCGCGTGCACCGGCGTTGACGATAACAATGTTCGGCGGCGGCACGTTCGGCGGCGGCACGACGACGGTCGGACGCTCGCAGCACGGGGTCGGCGCTGGCGGCGGCGGAGTTGGATTGCAGCCTGACTGGCACGGCGGACGCGGCGTGCAGCCGCCATTGCCGCAAGCGGAGGCGTCCGTCGGCAACAAAAAGAGTCCGAGGGCGGCGACGCCAAAGGCGATCGCAGCGAGGATGTACCGTGTTGGAACGGTCATTTGCCGTTTCTCCTGAATTTCGCCGGGCTAGGTGCAAACAGGAGGCCACCTCTCGCGCGGTGCGAGAATGCGAACCGGAAAAACTCGAAATTCCCCAATTTTAAAGCCCCGCAGCCGGGCGCGAGGCTTGCGTATCGAGCCCTGCACTCGAAACACAATCACGGCGTTTAAGATTAATGATGGGGGAAGAGACCTTTCATCCCGATACACGGGCGCTGCTTGCCTATGGGCGAGCGCTCGCGGGAGCACCTGGCGCGACACCCAAGAAGGGTGGCGCTGACCAAGTCCTTGAACGTCTGTTCGTTATCGAGCGGACGAAGGAAGGGCGCATGCCCATCCGCACCTTCGGGCAGGACTTGGTCAAAGTCTTCGGCCGCGATCTCCGTGAGCACGACTTCGCACGCTTCTTCCTGGCGCCGGATCTAGCGCTCATGAACGCCCTGATAGATGCGAGCGCCGCAGCCGGCGAACCGGCAATCGCCCGCGTCACCGCCGAGACGGTGTGCGGCCGCAAGCTCGGCGCTGAAATTCTACTGACGCCCCTGAAGATCGATGCCACACTGGGCAATCGCTACCTAGGACTTTTCCAAGCCTTGGGCGGTGAACACTTCCTCGGCGGCCGCAACGTCCAATTCTTGCGCTTGGGTTCGCTGCACCCTCCGGCCGCCAAGACGCCGAAGGCGATGCGTCTCGTTGTCGTGAACGATTAACCGCGCGCGGCCAACGCGGCGCGAATGCTCGTAACCAAGCCGTCATACCCATAAGGCTTAGCTTCGTACGCATGCACGTTGAGACACGCGCGCTTGGCGGCATCGAGTGAGCTCGTCACGCCTGACGTCAGCACGACGGGCACACCGGGCAGCTGTTCGTGCAGCCACTGCGCGAGCGCAATGCCGTCCATCTTCCCCGGCATCGTGATGTCCGAAAAAACCAGATCGACCTTAAGGCCTGCGAGAATAAGTTCCCGCGCCTCGATCGCGTTGCTCGCCTCAGCGACCTTGAACCCGCAATGACGCAGATGATCGGCAGCCGCGATACGGATGAGCACCTCGTCCTCGACGACAAGCACGAGCGGCTCAGCGTCGGCTTGAAAATCGGGCATTAGGTCTTCCGCCGGACTCATCTTGTTCTTGGCCCCTGCACCATAATGTCTGTGACTCGCCTAAGTTCCCGGCGTTCGACACATCTCCGCCGCGCTTCTACCGCGCCTTGTCCTTGTTACGGTAGTCTGCGGAACCCATCAATTTCCCGAGCCGTTTTACCTCGTGCGATCCCCGCAAGCACGAAGGAACTCATGGCTGCCAGAAGATCACCGAAGAAAATCGCCATTCTATTGGTTGAAGCGGATGTGCTCGTGCGCTTCGCGATCGGGGAACATTTGCGCGCATGCTCCGTCACCGTCATCGAGGCGGTCAACGGCGACGATGCAAAAGCGATCCTCCTCGCAGGCCCTGAGGTCGATGTGTTGATGAGCGACACGCAGCTCGCTGGCGAAGGTAGTGGCTTTGTGCTGGCCCAATGGGTGCGCCGTCACCGACCGTCCATCGAGGCGGTCCTGACCGGCTCACTTGCAAGGCAAAGCGCAGGCGGCAGCGGCGTTCGTTGCGCGTCTTCCCGACTGCAAACCCATCTGTGATGCTGCTTCGCTTGAAGCCAAGCTCAACACCATGCTGGCCGAGCGCAAGCGGCGCCTACGACACCAACCCAAAGGCGCATCAGTAAAGCGCAAGCGCCAACGCGCTTAGCCCCTATTTATCTCGATAGACGGGCTCGCGGCGAACGCTGATCTCCACCCGGCGATTGCGCGCGCGGCCCCATTCGTCCGCGTTCGAGGCGATCGGCGCCATCTCACCCATGCCGCTCGTGCGCATGCGGCCCTGCTGCACCCCAAATTGTGCGAGCACCTCGCTCACCGACCAAGCGCGCCATTCCGAGAGCCGGCGGTTATACTCATCCGAGCCGATCGCATCAGCGTGGCCCACAATGCTCACGCTCATTGCCGGATAACGATTGAGCGTATGCGCCAAATCTGAAATTCGCGGCATGAACTCGTACTTCACATCAGCACGATTGAAATCGAAGGTGATGTCGGACGGCATCCGCACCCGGACTTCATCAGGCGAAACCCGCTCCACAACTGCGCCTTGCGATGCAGCCGGCGCCATGGCGTCGCGCAATTCGCGCTCGGCTCTGTCCATGTCGTCTTGAGCGAAGGCGGAGGAAAACGAAGCAGCGAGGAAGGCGGCGGCTAACAACGCGACACGCATGATCGGCTCCTGATGAGGCGCCGTTTGGGTGATCCGCTTCTGTGGCGTTTCTACGGCTTACGTGAACCCAGCACGCGACTGATGCCAAGCAGCAACAATGCGCCAAGGCCAAACGCAACCACCAACCCGACAAGATTCAATGCTATCTGTCCGTAACTTAGCGTCGTCGGGTCCATGAAGAAGTAGGGATAGAAATTATCGAATAGGCCGCGCGTCAGTCCGTAAACTGCATAAGCCAATGGCCAAAGCGCCGCGAAGGCAGCATGCCGCAAAGTCAGCGTCCCATGCGGTCGCACTAGCCAGAACAGCACAAACGTGACTGGCACGATGTCGTGAACGATAACGTCGGCCACCTTTTGCCAGCCCTGCGGATCCCAACGCGACGCAAGCAGAAGGTTGTAGACGATACAAACGAAGAGGATCGACGTGACCGCCATCAACTCGATGCGCGGCGCGTTCAAACCTGCAAGGCTCTCAGGCTTGAGCGCGGCCCGCGCCATCACCAACGTCACAAACGTGTTGGTGAGCAGCGTGAACCAAACGAAATAGCGCCACGTGATCTCAAACACTGACGCGCCCTGCGCCGACATGTCGGCGTAAAGCAGCCAGTATTGCAGCACGAGACCGAAAAGCCCGATCAGCGCGCCAATCGCCGCGACCGGCCGCGCCAATCGGCTCAAACCGCCACCCGCTCGTCTTCAGCGATCGGCGCATCCTGCGGTGGTAGGAACGATTTGCCGCGTAGAGCGTCGGAGATCTTCTCCGCGATCATTATCGTCGGCGCATTGGTGTTGCCGCCAATCAAAGTCGGCATCACCGAAGCGTCGATCACCCGCAGATTCTCGACGCCGCGGACGCGGAGCTGTTCATCCAGAGGCGCTTTCGCATCGGCGCCCATGCGAACAGTGCCAACCGGGTGGTAGATCGTCTCGCCGGTTTGACGGATCCAAGCATCGATCTCGCTATCGGTACGGATGTGCTCGCCTGGCGCAAACTCCGGACCGCGATAGAGATCGAGCGCATGCTGTTTGACGATGTCGCGAACGATGCGCACCGAATCCCTCATCGTGCGTCGATCATTCTCTTCCGCGAGATAGCGCGGATCGATCGCGGGCGTGTCGAAGGGGTTCGTCGAAGTCAGCGTGACCGTACCCTTGCTTTCAGGGCGCAGCTGGCAGGCATGCAGCGTGAACGCATCCCGATCGGGCTTGACCCGCGCATGATCGCGCATCTGCGCGTTGACAAGGTGGATCTGAATGTCAGGACGATCCAGTTCGCCGCGCGTTTTCAAGAAGGCGCCCGCGTGCAAATGATTCGTGCGGCCAAGACCCTGCTTGGTCAGCATATACTCGATACCGATCATCGGCTGCTTCAAGCCCTTGGTCAGCGAGTACATCGAAAGCGGTTTCGTCATCTCGAAGATGACGCAGACGTCGAGGTGGTCTTGCAGGTTGCGGCCGACGTCGGGAGCATCGTGCACGACGTTAATGCCGTGCTTCTGCAGTTCCGCACCAGGACCGATCCCCGAGAGCTGCAACAATTGCGGCGACTGGAACGCGCCGCCGCACACCAGCACTTCGCGCTTGGCGTAGACGTTCTGCGCCAGCTTGCCAGGCCCCGCCGAGAATTCGACGCCCAGCGCTTTCTTGTTCTCGATGAGAATTCGATGCGCATACGCGCCCGAGATCACCTTGAGATTTGGCCGCTCTATGATTGGACGCAAATAGGCGGCTGATGCGCTCCAGCGTTCACCATCGCGAATGGTGAGGTGATAGGGGCCGACGCCTTCTTGCTGATGGCCGTTGAAGTCGCGCGTCACCGGGTAACCGGCCTGCGCGCCGGCTTGGATGAACGCCTTGTAGATCGGATGGCCTGGCGGACCACGCGACACCCAAAGCGGACCTGCTTCGCCGTTCCATGCGTCGGCGCCATCTTCGTGATGCTGCGCGCGTTTGAAGTACGGCAGCACGTCGGCATAGCCCCAACCGGAGAGGCCCATCTGGCGCCATTGATCGTAATCGCGCGCGTGCCCGCGAATATAGATCATGCCGTTGATCGCGGACGAGCCGCCCCAGCCGCGACCGCGCGGTTGATACAACTTGCGCCCATCCATGAATTGCTGCGGCGTCGTTTCGAAGCCCCAGTTCGAAACGCCCTTTTGCGCGATGAGGTTGCCAACACCCGCAGGCATCTTCACCAGCAAGCTCTCGTTCTTTCCGCCCGCTTCAAGCACCGCGACGGTGACGTTCGGATCCTCGCTGAGCCGGTTGGCCAGCACGCAGCCGGCCGATCCCGCACCGACGATTACATAGTCAAAGCGATCCCCAGTGTCGGCCACGGCGTCTCATCCCATTCGTTCTTGTTAGGGGAACCTTTGCGCGTCCGCGCGCCCGGCGCCAAGCCCTGCCCCGCCGTCAAACCTTAAGCAAACGTTTACGGTGAACTGCCATTAGTAGCGTCATGTCAGCAGCCGAAAAGATCAACCTCGCCGCCGCCGCCCGCCGGCTCACCGCAGCTCAGGTGGGCATACGTGAGCGCCGGCGCTTCCGCCGGATGCCGATTGAGGTTAGCGGACGGCTGCTCGACCCGCTGGGTCGCGAGCACGATTGTCGGACGGCCGACATCTCTCCCGGTGACATCCGCATCGCGGCGCCTATCCTTCCGACCGTCGGCGACCGCGTCGTCATTTACCTTGCTGGCTTTGGCCGCGTCTCCGGCTTCGTCGCCCGCAAGTGCGGCGAAGGCGAAGTCGCGATCATTTTCGACTTCACCGCTCACAAGCGCGAAAAGATGGCCGAGCAACTGACCATCGCCGTTAACCGCAATCTCGGCATCGAAGAGCCGCAGCGTCCAGCGATCAGCGACGGCTCGCACATGATCAAGCTCGAGTTCGAGACTGGCGAAGCCTACGAAGGTGAGGTCGTCGACTTCTCGCTCGCCGGCATCACTATAAAGAGCAGGCGTCCACCACCGCTCATTGGCGTTTGGGTGCGAGCCGGCAACGTCTATGGCCGCGTGGCCCGCTTGATCGAAGGGGGCTTCGCCATCGACCTCGAGCCGCGCAAACATAGCTAACGCGCCTTTACTGAAAGCTCCGGCATAGCGATTGCACGCCCTCCGGTTCGCCGGAGACGCGAATGCGTACTCCGTACTGAAACGGAGCAAAGTCGTGAGCGACGTCGCAACTCTCAAATCCGCGACCACCAACAAGTGGTGGGTGCAGATCCGTGGTCGCGCGTTCGGCCCCTACAGCATCGAGCAGATGGCGACCTTCCTCACCGAAGGCCGCGTACGCCCAACGACATTGGTCTCAGCCAATGGCAAATCCGATTGGACCGAAGCGCGCCGCGTCATGGCTCTGCGCGGTCTGCGTAAACCCGCAAACGCAAACGATGCCGAAGAAGCCGCGAATGTCTTTGTCCACGCCGAAATCTTCTCAGGCTCGTGGATGGCCTTCATGGCCGCCCTCGAAAGCATGGGTTTTGTCTGCGACTTGGGCCCCGGCCTCTGGCTCGTTCGCACGCGTTTCACCTCGGGCATCATCCGCAACGCACTCTCGCAAACGCTCGAGCGTGGTGACCGCTTCGTGGTGATCGACGCCACGCGCGATCGCCTGGCCTGGTTCAACCTAGGCCCGGAAGTCGACGTTCGGATCAATAAGGTCTGGAATGGCCCGCTCCGCGTCGAAGCGGCGAACGAACAGCGCTAGGCGCCGATCGCTGCCGCTAAGCGCTCGTACGCCCGCGCGAAGTCTTCCTTGAACTGCTGCACGACCGCCCCCGCCGAAAGCGGTTCGTTCATCAGCCCGACGCCTTGCCCGACCCAATAGGTCGCAAGCTCCTGCGCGCCGGGGTGCCCGCCATCCGCGAGCTTATCGATCAGCCGCAGCGGCGGCTCGGAAATGAAGGTCTGCAATGGCATCGCCAGCGGCTTCGGCGCCGCCTCCGCTTCCCATGCATCCGTCCACGGCGAGCGAAGCTGGCGCGAATACTTTCCGGTGCGCGACTTAGACCGCACCGTGTCACGTGAACTGGCGGCAAGGAGCTTTTTCTTGATGACCTCGCTCGTCTCAGCCTCTGGCGTCGTCAGCCACACCGAACCGCACCATGCGCCGGCCGCACCCATCGCCATTGCCGCCGCCATTTGAGCACCCGTAACGATGCCGCCCGCCGCGAGCACCGGCACGTCGATGTTTGCAGCGCTGAGCGCCTCAACCACTTCCGGCACCAACACCATTGTTGTCACATCGCCGCAATGGCCGCCCGCCTCGGTGCCCGCCGCAATGATGATGTCGACACCCGCCGCAGCTTGCGCCAACGCATGCTCCTTGGCGCCGACGAGCGCGGCTACCGCAACGCCATGCTGCTTGCCCATCTCAATCATCAACGGCGGCGGCGTGCCGAGCGCATTGGCGATCAACTTGATCGGATACTGAAACGCCACCTCAAGCGACGACGCCCCGCCATCGGCCAGGTTGCGCGCAAAGCCACCAGCATTCTTGCGCGCTTCATCAAGCTCGCCGCTCTTGATCCCGTGCTTCTCAAGAATGCTCGTCGCGAAGTCTTTGTGCTTTGCGGGCAGCCCATCCACCAGCGCATCAACGCTGGCAGACGCCCCGCCTTTGCCTTCGTATGCGTTGGGCACGATGAGATCGACGCCATACGGCTTACCGCCCACGTGGGCCTCGATCCAATCGAGTTCCTGCTTTAGACGCTCCGTCGAATACGCGGCGACGCCGAGCACGCCCATGCCACCGGCCTTCGACACTGCCGCTACGACATCGCGACAATGCGAAAACGCAAACAACGGAAACTCTATGCCTAGACGTTGGCAGATTGGCGTATGCATCATTAGGCGAGCATAGCGCGGCGGAGCCAATGGACGAGAGCAAAATCCCAGTCATCGTCGGCGTCGGCCAGACCAATGATCGCGACGAGCGGCTAAACGCGATAGAGTTGATGGCTGCTGCACTGCGAAACGCAGACGCCGATGGCGGCGGGGGATGGCTCGGGCGCGCCAACACGCTGGATGTCGTTGCGCAACTTTCGTTTCCGGAATTCGCCGACGCCTCGGCGCCGCTGGCGCAAATACTTGGGATCACGCCACGTCATTGCGCGCAAACCCGCTACCCAATGGGCGACAGCCCAGTAGCGCTCCTGAACACCGCCGCGAACCGCATCGCCGCGGGCGAAGCAGACATTTGTCTCGTCGCCGGCGGCGAAGCATTGCGTACAGCCGCCAAACGCGCAGCAGGCGGCGCACGCGACGCTGTGCGGGAATCTGCGGCACGAGCAACACGGGAAGGCCGCGCCCGCTACGGCATCGTCGCCCCGACGGATGTCTATCCATTCTACGAAAACGCCTGCCGCGCAGCGTGGGGTCAAACGCTGTCGCAAGCCCAGCGTGAAAGCGCGGATATTTGGTCGGGCTTCTCTCGCGTCGCGACCGCAAACCCCAACGCCTGGCTGCGCACGCCTTACACGTCGGAGCAAATTCTAGAGGTCTCGCCCAGCAATAGGCCCATCGCCTTTCCATACACCAAGCTCATGGTGGCGAACGCCTCCGTGAACCAAGGCGCTGCGTTCATCGTCACCAGCCTCGCCCGCGCAAAGGCAGGGGGCGTGGCCGAAGCGAACCTCGTATATGTCGGCCGCGGCGCAGCAGCGCGTGAGCCGGGCGATGTGCTGGCGCGAGATCACGTCAACCGCTCACCCAGTTTGGAGGCGTCACTGAGCGGCGCGCTTCGCTTCAACGGCCTCACCAGCAGCGATCTCGATTGCGTTGAACTCTACTCGTGCTTTCCCGTGATGCCAAAACTCGCGCGGCGCGCCATCGACTGGCCGCTCGACAGCCCAATGACCGTCTTCGGCGGTCTGACATTCGGCGGCGGGCCGGTCGGCAATTACATGAGCCACGCTATTGCTTCGATGACGGAAGCACTGCGCCTCAGCGGCACGCACGGCTTGCTCTTCGGCAATGGCGGCTTCGCAACAACAAGCCACAGCATCATCATCTCGCGTGATCCGCAGATCGCTACTCAAGGCGTGCACGATCCCAGCGTTCAGGACGACGCAGATTCCTGGCGCGAGGCGGCGCCCACCCTCATCGAAACCTATTCCGGCGAAGCCACGCTCGAGACCTACACAATCTTCTACGATCGCGAAGGCGCACCAAAGAGCGGCGTCATCGTCGCAAGGACGGCCAACGATGAGCGCACGTTGACCTTTGCCGGCCGCGACGATACCCAACTCATCACCTTCCTCACCGACGGCGCGCGCGAACCTGTTGGCGTCTCCGGCCAAATCACGACCGACGCTGAAGGCCTCAATCACTGGCGCCTCTAGTCAGGCGCACGCCCCGCAACCAAAAGCGGATACGGGTTCATCGACTCCGCCTCCCACCAGCGCCGATCCGGCGTGAGACGCTGAATTTCGAAATGTAGATGCGGGATCGGCGCATTTCCGCTCATCCCCACGTATCCAATGACATCACCCTGCTCGACGACGTCGCCCTCAACCAAGCCCGGCGCGCGACTGCTTAGGTGCGCGTAATGGTAGACGAAGCGCTCGCTGGTATCGAACTGGTAGATCGTGATGCCGCCGCGCTCGCTATCGAAGAACTTCTCGATATGCCCGTCAGCCGCCGCGCGCACCGGCGTGCCCATCGGCGCCAGGATGTCTATGCCTTCATGCGTGCGCCCTTGTGAGCGCGTCGCGCCCCACGTGTCTGTGAGTGCGCTTGCTTGCACACCAGCGACGGGAACAATGAGACCGGACTCCGTAATCACGGCAGCGCGACGGCGAATTTTTTGGTCTTCCTGCTGCGGCTCGACCTGCGGCGGTGTCGCTGGCGCCGGCGACAGCATAGTGTTCAGCATCAGTATCGCCGCGACGAGCACAGCCAATGATGTCGCCTGCCACAATTTCATTACCGCAAATGCGCCTGTCGCGACTGAAGTTCCCAAGTTTCATCGCCATCGCGGCGCCTCATATTGGCCGCGCCGTCACGTTAGCCACGCGACGTGGAGCAACAGGGCATGAATCGACGCACATTTCTGCAAGCCGCTGGCGGGGCGGTTTTTAATGCAGCGCTTGTTGGCGCAATCGGCGCCAACATGATCCCGCCAGCTTACGCCACGCAGCCATCTCCAGCGCCAACGCAGGCGCGTCAGCTTTCGTTCCTGAACACTCACACAGGCGACACGTTCGTCGGCGCCTATTGGGAACGCGGCGATTACGTTACCGACGCCATGAGCGCCATAAATCAGGTCATGCGTGACCATCGCTCCGGCGAAGTGCACGCCATCGATCCACGCTTGCTCGATCAGCTACATACGCTGAAAGGCCTCGTCGGCGCGTCATCACCGTTCCAAATCATCTCTGGCTACCGTTCGCCGGTAACCAACGCTGCGCTGCACGAACAGTCCAGCGGCGTCGCGACACGCAGCCTCCACATGGAAGGCCGCGCCATCGACATTCGTGTCCGCGGCGTTGAGCTGCCGCGTCTACGCGACGCCGCTCTCGGCATGAGCGCGGGCGGCGTCGGCTATTATGAAGCTTCAGATTTCATTCACGTCGACACCGGCCGCGTTCGGCGCTGGTAGCTAGCCACGTCCGGTCGCGCGCTGCGCCACGCTGCTCTCACGGATCGCGACGGGAACGCCCGGCCGCACAGCGCGGCCAAGCTCCACTGCATCCCAATTCGTCAGTCGAATGCAGCCGTGCGACTGCGTCTTGCTGACTTGCGAGGGGTTCGGCGCGCCGTGAATGCCGTACGTATCAGCGCTGAGTGCGATCCAAACCGCACCGACAGGATTGTTCGGGCCCGCGGCGATATCCAGCGCCCCGTGATTGCGCTGGCCGAAGCTCGGCAACCGCGCAGGATCGTACCGATAGGTCGGATCGAATGCGACGCCGCGAACCGTGTGCTCGCCTAAAGGCGCGGGCGCATCGCCACTGCCAATCGTCGCCGGATAGAACGCGACAAGCTGGTTGGACGCATCGAACGCGCGAACGATGCCCTCTGCGACATCAACTTCAATCGAAGCAACCTGAGCGGTGAGCTCGCCACCACCATTGGCGACCACGATCTCCGTGCCCGCACGGCTAAAATCAGCGCCGGGGTTCAGCGTACGCAACAAATGCTCGTCCATGTGGAATTTCTCGGCGACCGCTTCTTCCGCGGCTTCGTAGCCCACGCGTTGAAGCCGCGACATCGCCTCAAGATCACGCGGTACATCAACGAAAGGTCCGGCGACATCCTCCGCCGTCAAGACGTAAGCAACCAGAGCAGGAGACGCGTCGGACTGCTCAAGGCGCGTCAGTAACGCATCGCCTGCGACACCGTTCACCGGAAGGCTGTTCGCTTCTTGATATGCTGAAACTGCCTTCCGCACGTTGCCGCCATCGTATCCGTCGATGACGCCCGGCGAAAAGTGCGCGCGATCGAGCAGCACCTGAATGCGCACCATGCCTGCGTCGAAGCGTGCGCTCTGGGGCGCTGTCGCCTCCGTTGGCGTCTGGCCCGCAGGTGGCGGTTCAGGATTGAAACCAGGATCCAGATTGCTCGGCGCCGGCGTAGCGCCAGCTGGAACCGCGCTCGGCGGAACCGCAGGCACATCAGCAAGGCTTGCGGGCATCTGCATGGTGAAACGGGCGGAATTGATCTCGCCCATCTGCGCGCGCGCAGTTTCGCTCATCTCAATCGCTGGCGGGGAACTCGGCGCCTCCGCCGCCGGCGAACACGCTGCAACCAACAAGGCCGACGCTGCGGCCATCAATATTAATCTCATGGAAGCAAACCCTAGGTGATCCCTCGGTTGCTCAATCTACGAACCCGCGCTTCGTTCCCGTGCGCGGTAGAATGTTACTCGAAGCGGCTTGGCTTCATGTCGCGCTTATAACGTTTCCAATTTTCGACGTAGTGATGCGCGGAGAACTGGATCACTTGGCGCTGTTGCTCTTCCATCTTGCGGGCAAAGCGCGCCGGCGCGCCCGTAACGAGTGAGCCTTCTTCGAACGTCTTGCGCTCCGTCACCAGCGAATGCGCGCCAACCAAACAGAAGCTCGGAATGACCGCATGATTGAGGACGGTCGCCTTGATGCCAATGAGCGAGGTGTCGGCGATCGTGCAGCCATGCAGCATGACCTGATGGCCGATGGTCACGTCTTTGCCGATGGTCAGTGGCGCGCCCATGTCAGTGTGCAGAACGCTGCCGTCCTGAACGTTTGAGTTTTCACCGACTATGATGGGCTCGTTGTCGCCCCGCAGCACCGCGCCGAACCACACGCTCGCATTCCGCTTCAGCACGATCCGCCCGATCAGCACAGCGCCCGGCGCCACCCAGTACGCGTCCGGGTCCTCGACCTCGAGATCGGCGTCCGCCAGAGAAAAGATCGGCATCGTTACGGCTCCGGCTGTTGTGCGAATTTTTTGAGACGTTCCGGGTCTTCAATGCGTCGTTAACCGGTTCAGCGCTTCCTGTAACCATCGGATCGGAATGTTCCGGTCCACCCGTCTCCAGGGCTTCGGCTCGTTTGTGGGGGAGTACGTGGGCACACGGCGCAAGATCAGCGCACTACACATCCCGCCCAACGGCGCTAGCGCCGACGACTCCTTCGACTCCTCAAACTTCTTCGACTCCCCACCGCCCGCCGGCAGAAGCCGCGCGGGCTCTTTGCACTCCCGAAAGGAGCGTTCTATGGCGAAGCGCACTACCAAGCGTCGGCAAGCCCAAGGCGTGCTCAACGTTCAAGAATTCCAGCGCGACGATCGTCGTCAGCGTAATCTGCAGGTGCTCGAAGGCGGCTATCAGCCCGCCAATGACGCAAACCGCGATCATAGCTTCGTCAAAAACGTCCGCCCGAAATCCAAAGGCCAAAGCGCGCTGATGGAAGCGATCGACACCCACGCAATGGTGTTGGCGCTCGGCCCGGCCGGCACCGGAAAAACCTACCTCGCCATCACCAAAGCGGTTGAAGCGCTCGAAGCGGGCAAAGTGGGCCGCATCGTGCTCTCACGCCCCGCGGTCGAAGCCGGCGAATCGCTTGGGTTCCTGCCCGGCGCCATGGAAGACAAGCTCGCGCCCTACCTGCGCCCACTTTACGACGCGCTTCAAGATCGCCTCTCGCCCAAGCGCCTCAAAGCATTGATGGCTGAAGGCCTCATCGAGATTGCACCCGTCGGCTTCATGCGCGGGCGCACGCTCAACAACGCCTTCGTTGTGATCGACGAAGCGCAAAACTGCACCTACGGCCAGATCAAGATGTTGCTGACGCGCCTCGGCTGGAATTCAACCATGGTTGTCACCGGAGACCCGGCTCAAACGGATTTGCTGCCGGATCTCTCTGGCCTCCACACTGTCGCTGACAAGCTCGAAGGCGTCCCGAACATCGCCGTCTGCCGCTTGGGCGAAGTCGACATCGTGCGTCACCCGCTCGTGGCCTCGATGCTAGGCGTTCTCTAGGCGCGCCGCCTTTTCCAGTTTGGACTGTCTGTTGGATCAATGAAAACTTAAAGCCCCAGCAGTGCCGGGGCTTTTTTCTTCGCATCGACCATCATCTCAAGCGCTGATTATTCTTCGCCTTCAAGATCGATGTCCAAGATGCTCATTGTGAGCACCGCGCCCTCGTCTTCGTCAGCTGAAACCGTGCCGACGAACTCGCCATGCACATAAACCTCCGCAGAATCCGTCTTGCGCGGGCGCTCACGTACATCGAGATCGGCGGCGTGCAGCGTCGTTCGCAGCGCTGCCTGCAACCGCGCGCGCTCGGGACCATCAACTGGCGCATTCTTCTTCGCGCCTGGCGCCGAGGGTATGGCGAGACTGATCGAATACGAGAGTTCGCCCTCGTCCTCGTCGCGCAGCAGTTCCGCGACACGCTTGCCATCGACAAGTACGTTCGCCTCATCAGCCGACTTCGACACCACGGACACCGTGGGTGAGCCAAGCAATTTAGAAAGATAAGCGCCGAGGCGCGTGCATTCGGCAGCGTTCAAGGGAAACTCCGTTCTGGAGGCGGAAATTCGCGCCGCGCGCGGCTCAGGTCAAGCGCGGGACTAGTCGAATTCCCAATGCGTCGCCTCTTTGCGCAGGTGCCGCCCGTAAAGGAAGGCAAAAAGCCCCATCGCCGCAAAGCTGCCCATAACGGCAACGTAATCGTACATGCCGTCGTCGATGGCGTCGCGCAGCGTGAATGGCGTGAACAGCACCACGAGACCCAACACCACCGCAACCGCAACGCCGGTCTTGATCAGCACGTCGCCAAAAAAGTAATTGCGATCGATCTCACCGCGCGGACGGCGATGCGGCTTCGAGGTTTTGCGCTTGGCCATTGGGCGAGCTTAGCGGGATTCGCGCCGCGCCACTGGCCCCTCAGCGCTATTGCGCTTTCGCAACAAGCTTGACTTAACGCCGGTGTCCGCTGCCGCTGACCGAGCGCGCCGGCTCTAGCTCATAGGAAATCACACACGATCGCGCTTCGTCGCGCGTCTCCTGCGAGCAATTGCTACGCGAAAACGCATCCGCCAGCTGCAGCGCGCGATCCTTGTTGGGGCCCCAGCCACTTTGCGTATCATAGAGCACTGCAAAGGCGCTCCACGGCATCATCGTCTGGCCAAGCGTCTTGCTTTCGAAGATGCGCTCGATCGTCGGTTGAAAAAATCCAAGCCGCGCCGCCAGCGTGCCTGTGTCGGCGCCGTTGAGCTCCGACAAAAACTCGCGCCAGGCGTGGTTGGCCTGCTGACACATTTCGATCAGCCGCACATCGCCGCGGCCCAGACGTTCGAGCAATTCATGCATGAGATGGCGCCTTTCGAGCGCCACCCGATCATGTCTTTACCCTAAATGCACCTTACCTCGCCTCAGAAGCAGGGCTCAGAGCCACCACTTCGCGGCTTTGGCGCGGAAATTCGCCGCTCGCTCGAGTTCCGCACTAACCGCGAACACGCTCTCTTCATCCAGCGCCTTGCCGATCACCTGCAGCCCGAGCGGCAGACCTTGCGCGTCCGTCGCCGCCGGCAACGCCAGCGCTGGCAGACCGGCCAAATTCGCTGTCACGGTGAAGATGTCGTTCAGATACATTGCGAGCGGATCGCCGCTCTTTTCGCCGAGAGCAAACGCTGCCGACGGCGTCGCCGGCGTCAAGATCGCATCGACCTTCTCGAAGGCATCGCGGAAATCTTGCGCAATGCGCTGACGCACCTTCTGCGCGCGCAGATAGTACGCGTCGTAATAGCCGGCGCTCAGCACATAAGTGCCGATCAGAATACGGCGCTGCACTTCCTTGCCAAAGCCGGAAGCGCGCGTGTTTTCGTACGTGCTGTTCAAATCCTTGCCCGCGACGCGCGCGCCATAACGCATGCCGTCATAGCGCGCGAGGTTCGACGAGGCCTCCGCCGGCGCCACGATGTAGTAGGCAGGCAGCGCATACTTGGTATGCTTCAGCGAGATCGGCACGATCGTCGCGCCCGCCGCCTTCACCCACTCTATGCCTTGCTGCCACAGCGCTTCGATTTCGGCGGGCATGCCATCGACGCGATACTCTTCCGGCACGCCAATGCGCATGCCCTTGATCGAGCGCTTGGTTGCCGCGCGGAAATCCGGCAGCGCGTTCGTCAGCGACGTCGAATCCTTCGGGTCGTGACCCGCCATCGACTGCAACAGCATTGCGGAATCTTCGACCGTCTTCGCAATCGGACCTGCTTGATCAAGCGATGAAGCAAACGCCACAATGCCCCAGCGCGAGCAGCGGCCATACGTCGGCTTCATACCCACCGTGCCGGTGAACGCAGCCGGCTGACGGATCGAACCGCCCGTATCGGTCGCAGTGGCCCCGAGGCAGAGATCCGCACTCACCGCCGAGGCCGAACCCCCGGACGAGCCGCCTGGCGTCAGTTTCGCGTCGTCATTGCCACGCCGCCATGGAGAGACAACTGGCCCGAAATGCGAAGTCTCGTTCGACGAGCCCATCGCAAACTCGTCCATGTTGAGCTTGCCCAGCATCAGCGCGCCATCTCGGAAGAGATTGCCGCTGACCGTGCTTTCATATGTCGGCGTAAATTCACCGAGTACGCCCGAGCATGCGGTGGTGCGGACGCCTTCGGTGCAGAATAAGTCCTTGATCCCGAGCGGCGCGCCCTCAAGCGGTCCGGCATTGCCTTGCGCGCGGCGCGCGTCCGACGCCTTGGCGCGATCGCGCGCCAACTCCGGCGTCGTCACCACATAAGCGTTGAGATGCGGGTTCGCCTTGTCGATCGCATCGATGAACGCGTTCGTGATCTCAAGCGAGGAGAACTGCTTTTGCTTCATCCCGTCGAGAGCTTCAGCGAGTGTGAGGGTCGTAAGATCGGTCATTAGATTAAGCACTCAAACTTTTTGCGTAGAACGCCGTCCAGGCGCTCGGCGGATAATCAAGAACAGGTTCGCACGTCTCAAAGCCACCGCGCTCATAGACGCGCTTTGCGGCATCGAAATTGGAGCCCGTCTCCAACACGACACGGCAAAGGCCTTCCTGTCGCGCGAGCTCTTCAATGCGCGCGAGAATGGCGCCGCCCACCCCCAGGCCGCGCGCCACCGGCTTCACGAACATGCGCTTCACTTCACCGACGCCGTTCGCGTGACGCTTCAGCGCGCCCATCCCCAGCGTCGTCCCGTCAGCATCGCGCGCCACGAACAGCGTCAGATCAGGCTGCGCCATTTGCTCAACCGTCATGTGATGGCGGAACTCAGCCGGCGTCAGCTCGAACGTAAATTCGTTGAGCTCCTTTACCAGCGCGCGCACGTCATCCGAGAGCGGCGTTTCGGTTGAGATCGTGAAACTCACTCCACAACCTTCGGCACAACGAAGAACCCGTCTTCGCTCTTCGGCGCATTTTTCAGCACCTTCTCCGGATCATCGCCCGCGGTCACGACGTCATCGCGCAGTGGTAGCGAGAGCCCCTCGACGGCGCTCGTCATCGGCTCGACGCCCTCGACATCGACCTCGTTCAGCTGCTCGATCCAGGCCATGATGCCGTTCAGCTCATCGGCCATCGGCTTCACGCGATCTTCGGGGAGCGCCAGGCGCGCCAATTTGGCGACCTTGCGGACAGTTTTCTCATCAATCGACATGCGGGCGGGCTTATAGGCCCCGCCCTAGCCGTTCAAGACCCCGCCACGCTGCACTGGCCAGTCCATGTGCTTGGGGCGCCATCATTGGCTTGGCTCAGCGTGAAAGTGCGCTCATCTGGGGCAATATCGAGCGCCGCTGCGTACTCGGTGCGGTCGTTCGTGCGCATGATGTAGCCAAAGCCCGAGTTTGTCGGACGCGCCGTGAACGTCGCATCCTCGCAACCAGTAGCGATGCAGAATCGCCCGGCTCCGCCACGCGCCGGCACTTCCAGTGAAATGTAGAGCGTCGACTGCTCCCCAGGGTTCTCGCCAGTGCAGCCTCCTGCCGGACATTGGCGCACATCGCCCGCGTTGCAGGCAAGATCTGCGCTCGGCGCGGGCACATGGACGACGGGATTGGCGGCTGGCGCGGCGCAAGCTGCAAGTCCCAAAGCGGCGATGACAATCAAGGAGCGAAACATTCACGCATTGAAACCCTGCGCTTGACGTTCCGCAAGCACGCGCCGATGGGATGAACATCTTTCAATGCCGCTGATATCCGACCTTTCCGCTTTTGCTGCCGCCCTGCCGGAGCGCGCCGCCATTTTGGGCGTCGACCCGGGCGAAAAGCGCATTGGCATTTCGGTGAGCGATACAACGCGGCTTATCGCGTCATCTTTAGACACGGTCGCGCGCGGCAAATTCGCCGACGACGCCGTCGCAATCCTCAAACTCTATGATGGGCGCCAGTGCGCCGGTTTCGTCGTCGGCCTGCCGCTTAACATGGACGGCTCCAGCGGGCCCGCGGCCCAATCGGCGCGCGCTTTTGCCCGCAACCTCTTGTCCAAACGCGATGCTCCGCTCTTGCTTTGGGACGAACGCCTTTCCACTGCAGCCGTGACGCGCACACTTCTCGAAGGCGACGCCACCCGTAAACGCCGCGGCGAAGTCGTCGACAAAATGGCGGCCGCGTACATGCTCCAAGGCGCGCTCGACGCCATGCAGGAACGCCGCGCGTGACCAGCGTCATCGGCGAACTACTCCCCGTCTTCATATTGATCGTAATCGGCTGGGTTGTGCGCGCGCGCAACATCGTCAGCGCCGAAGCCTTCGGGCAAGTGAATCGCTTCGGCTATTTTGTGCTCTATCCGGCGTTTCTCTTCACGCTGAGTTCAACGGCCGATCTTACAGGCGGCGAAGCCGGACCGTTCATCCTCGGCATTTTGCTCGGCATTAGCGTCATGATGGCGCTGATGCTGGCGACGCGGGCGCTGTTCGCCGCCAACGAGGGACCGGCTTTCACCAGCGTTTTTCAAGGCTCGGTGCGCTGGAACGGTTTTGTATTGCTGGCCGCCGCGCCCGCCTTGTACGGCGCCGCCGGTCCGCATCTGATCGGCGTCGCCTTCGGACCACTGGTGCTCATCGTCAACTTGGTTTGCGTCATCGTCCTTGCACGTTGGGGACAGAACGGCGCCAACAGCGCCCGCGCCATCATCGATCAAATCATCGCCAATCCTCTGATCCTTGGCTGCGCGGCAGGCCTTACCGCGCAAGCATTCCACGTTCGCGATCTAGGACCGGTGTCAGACGTGCTGACCCTCTTGGGACAAGCAGCGATGCCTATCGCAATCGTGTGCGTAGGCGCAGGCCTCGATTTCAAAGCGCTGCGCACCGCGCGCGTGAAGGTGATCGGCTCAAGCGCGCTCAAATTGATTGTCGCGCCAGCCGTCATGTGGAGCGCCGCAACGCTCGTGGGCGCCAGTCCGCTCACTGCCGCCATCGCAGCGGGCGTCGGCTCAACACCGACCGCCGCTGCGGGCTATACGCTTGCGCGTGAAATGGGCGGTGACCCCGAACTCATGGCCGCGATCATCACCGCGACCACACTACTGTCCTTCATCACCATGCCCATCGCGATCGCGCTCGCGTTGCACTGAGACTTAGCGTTTGCCGAAGGGCTCCACAGGTTCGCTGCGGCCGACGACCATGGACGCATCTTCCTCAAAACCGGGATGGTTCGTAGGGTCCACGAAATAGGTCGCGCCATTTGAGGCAGGCTCGAGCGGAGCGTGGACGTGCGCGTCAACCGGCGCAGCCTTGCCAGTGCTCAATCCTGCAACCACCGCCGCGAGCGCGATCCCCACCGGCCGCAACGTGGTTTGCTCTTCCTTCTTTGGGTGCGATCGCAGCATCACGCCCTCCTATTACTCAGCCCTCAAACCCGCCGTCCCACGATTGGAACAAATCGAGTACAGCACCGAGTCCAGGACAGCAAGATGGCGGAAACGATTATCCCCGCCTTAGTGTCGCCGCGCTTGCGGCGAGTCAGACACAGGGCTTAACAAGCGCCATGGCTCAGCGACCGACTGGTGTGAAGAAAACTGACGAAAGCGCACGCGCCATCCGTTTCCGTCAAAAGCACCTTTTGGCCATAGCGGACCTGGATCGTTTCGAAGCCGAGAACCTGCTCGACCGCGCCGAGAAATTCGCACCGCTTCTAGATGAGCGCGTGAAGAAGCTCGACACCCTGCGCGGGCGCACACTGATCAATCTTTTCTTTGAGAATTCCACAAGGACGCAAAGCTCGTTCGAACTCGCCGGCAAGCGCATGGGCGCTGACGTTGTGAACATGAGCGTGAAAAGCTCAAGCGTCGCCAAAGGCGAAACGCTGATCGACACTGCCGCAACCTTGAACGCGATGCGTCCCGATCTCCTGGTTGTGCGTCACGGCTCTTCGGGCGCTGCCGAATTGCTGTCGCGCAAGGTCGATTGCGCGGTGATCAACGCTGGCGATGGCAAGCACGAACATCCAACTCAAGCTCTGCTCGACGCCTTCACCATTCGCTCACGCCTGGGCGGCGTCGAAGGTCTCATCATCGCCATCTGCGGCGATGTGCTCCACAGCCGTGTTGCGCGCTCCAACGTCGCGCTGCTCACCTTGCTGGGCGCTCAAGTGCGCCTGATCGGCCCGCCGACATTGATGCCGGCAGGCGCAGAAAAGTGGGGCGCCAAGGTTTTCCACGACATGCGCGCCGGCCTTAAGGACGCGGACGTCGTCATGATGCTGCGCGTGCAACGCGAACGTATGACCGGCGGCTTCTTCCCAAGCGCACGCGAGTACTTTTGGTTCTACGGTCTCGACGAAGAAAAGCTACGCCACGCAAAACCGGGCGCGCTCGTCATGCACCCCGGCCCGATGAATCGAGGCGTCGAGATCGACAGCACCGTCGCTGACAATGCGAGCGTCTCTCTCATCGAAACACAGGTGCGCATGGGCGTCGCGGTCCGCATGGCGGTCCTAGAAGCGCTGGCCGAAAGCGGCGCGAACGAGGAGCGCAGCTAATGTGGCTCTTTCTGCTCTGGTGGTGCGTGGACGATCACCTCGCTGTCGCTTTGAACGCGCCCAAGCTCGGCGAGCTTCCAATCTGGGTGCCGTTCATTATCGCACTCGCATTTTCCACGACGCTCAACGTCGCCATGAAGAGACGCTGAGATCATGACGCGCCCCACGCTCATCAAGAACGCGCATCTGATCGACCCTGCCAAGAACAAGGTCGAACCCGGCGCGATCCTGTTCGCCGATAAAATCCTCGACATCGGCAATATCAGCAGCGCGCCGGATGGCGCCGAGATCATTGATGGCGACGGCGCGCACGTCGCGCCGGGTCTGATCGACATGCGCGTCGTCATCGGCGAACCGGGCGCCGAGCACAAAGAGACCTTCAAATCCGCGGGCCGGGCTGCAGCGGCAGGCGGCGTCACCACCATGGTGATGATGCCAAACACCACGCCCGTGCTCGACGATCAGAGTTTGATCGACTTCGTGCTTCGTCGCGGCATAGATCGCTCCGGCGGCGTCCGCATTCTACCCGCAGCTGCACTCACCCAGCACCTCGACGGCGAACTCATGACCGAGATCGGCTTGATGGCCGAAGCCGGCGCGGTGCTGTTCACCAATGGCGACAAGCCGATCGTCTCTGGGCGCACGCTGCGTCGCGCGCTTTCCTACGCCACCACATTCGATGCGCTGATCGCCCATCGCCCGGAAGATCCCTATCTGGCCGAAGGCGGCGTGATGCACGAGGGCGAGCTCGCCGCCCGCCTTGGCCTGCCAGGCATTCCCGCCGCAGCGGAGCTGATCATGGCGGAGCGCGATCTGACGCTCGCAGAACTCACCGGCGGGCGTCTGCTGCTCGACATGATCTCGTCAGCGCAAACATTACCCTCGCTGAAGCGTGCGAAAGCCAAAGGCGTGAAAGCCTATGCCAGCGTCAACGTCCACCATCTCGTGCTCAACGAGAACGACGTCGACGGCTATCGCACCTTCGCCAAACTCTCACCGCCGCTGCGTAGCGAAGATGATCGCGTCGCCCTCGTCCACGCCGTGAACGATGGTCTGATCGACGTCATCGTCTCCGGTCATGATCCGCGCCCAGCTGAAGACAAGCGCTTGCCTTATGAGGAGGCCGCGTTCGGCGCCGTCGGCCTGGAGACGCTGCTGCCTGGGGCGCTCACGCTGCATCACAAGGGCGATGTGGCGCTCACCACGCTTTTCCACGCCATGACCCAGCGGCCCGCCGAGCTTTTGAAGCTCCCGCAGGGCCGCCTTGCCAAGCACGCTCCCGCCGACATCATCCTCATCGACCTCGGCGCGCCCTTCCGCCTGGACAGCGACAAGCTTCGCTCCAAGTCCAACAATTCCCCGTTTGACGAAAAACTCCTGCAAGGAGCCGTGAAACGGACATTCATTGCCGGTAAATCGGTTTTCGGCGGCTAATTCAGGAGGCCCACGATGCGCAGACTTTTGCTTGGCGTTGCACTGCTCGCTCTCGCCTCGTGCGCATCGGCAGGTGGCTCCAATCCTGTCCCGCCGCCCTACGGCCCTGGCGATGCCGGTCCCGGCAACACGCCGCCGCCGATCCCGCTCGATGGCCCGATCATGTATAATTGCAGCAACGGCCAACAGATCGTCGTCGACATCGAAGGCACGAGCGCGCGCGTGCAAATCATCGGCGGCACCTCGATGGTGCTGCCCAATGCTGGCGACGGCTATTACTCGAACGGTCGCTATGGCTTCCGTGGCGGCGGCGCGAGCGGCCAATGGGAAGTTGGCCGCGCCGCGCCCGCATCCTGCACCGGCAGCTAGACCGGGGCGCCAGAACTCTCCTCTCCACAGGCGCGCTTTGGCCTGTTAGAGAGCCAGGGTGTTGCCTCTTTATTTCACTCTCGCCGCCATCTTCGGATATTTGCTGGGCTCGATTCCGTTCGGACTCGTGATCACGAAAGCCGCGGGGCTCGGAGACATCCGCGACATCGGCTCGGGCAATATCGGCGCGACCAACGTTCTGCGCACTGGCCGCAAGGATTTAGCGCTTGCAACATTGCTTCTCGACGCTGGCAAGGCAGGCATTGCGCTGCTGATTGCACGCGCACTCGCCGGTGACGACAACCCACAACAAGTCGCAATCGGACTCACAGCCGGCGCCGCCGCCTTCATCGGCCACTGCTATCCAGTCTGGCTTAAATTCAAGGGCGGCAAAGGCGTCGCGACCTTCTTCGGCGTTTTGTTCGCCGGCGTTTGGCCGCTCGGCGTCATCTCGGGGATCACTTGGCTCGCCGTCGCCACCATGTTCCGCATCTCATCGCTTGCGGCGCTGTGCGCGGCGGCGATTGCACCGATCGCAGCGCTCGTTGCTGGCTTCAGCTGGTCCGAGATCATCTTCTCCGCCGCCCTGGCAATCCTGATTTTTTGGCGACACAGCGCAAACATTCAGCGTCTCGCCACAGGCACTGAGCCCCGCATCGGCGACAAGAAGGCCGCGAGCGAACCGACAGCGCCCGCGCAAGAAGCTGTGCCGACGCCGGTCGTTGTTGAGGCAGCGCCCGCACCTGCACCAATCATCGAAGCGCCGCCCGAGCCAAAACCCGCGGTCGCTGCAGAACCGGAACCTGCGCCAGAGCCTGCGCCATCGGCCCAACCCAAGCCCGAGGCCTGATGCGTACGCTGTCGCGTCCCGAGCTCATTGCCTGGACGCGGCTTGCGCGCACACCGCGATCGGCCCTTTTACCTTTCATCGTTTGATCGCACGCTTCCACATGGGAGTGCTCAGCGCTGGAAGCGCTGCCGCGAGTCTCGAACCTCGTCGCGCCGCCCGAAGAGCGCGCGCATGCCAAGATCGAAGGTGTTGAAGCGCTCGGCGCACGCCTGATCGCCTCGTGCGAACCGGATTACCCGCCGCCCCGTGCTGAACGCGACGCACCACAACCGCTGATCGCCATTCGCGGCGATCCCAACTTGCTGAACAAGCCAACCATCGCACCGGTGGGTTCACGTGAAGGCTCCGGCTCGGCCGCTCATGTTTGCTGAACGCCTCGCAGCTCATCTTGGAACGGCCGGCTAGCCTGTCGTTTCCGGCCTCGCGCGCAGCGCCCACACAGCTAGATATCGCGCCGCCCTTGCCACCAACTGGCCAATCATGTCGGACATGTTCTGCTACCTCGCCCGGCTGGAGCCCGCCGCCATGGTCCGCCATGCTCGATCTATGCAATTTAAACGCGCATTTGGCACGCTTTGGTTGATCTCGCTGGAATTCTAAACACGCCGCTAAACAGTGGAATGGCAAAGGAAAATTAGGCCAGGGCTCGCATAAGTGCGTATCCGAGCCCATCTCGGCGCGTTGACAGGGGGCGCCTCGCCCCCCAGTTTCCGCCCCGTTTTTTCGCGAAAGCCCCCATCCAGAATGAATGTCGTCGTCGTTGAGTCCCCGGCTAAGGCCAAGACAATCAACAAGTATTTAGGCAAGGACTATACGGTCCTGGCCTCGTACGGCCACATCCGCGACCTCCCCCCAAAGGACGGTTCGGTGAAGCCGGACGACGATTTTTCCATGGCCTGGGAGATCGACGCCAAGTCCTCAAAGCACGTCAAAGCCATCGCCGACGCCATGAAAGGCGCCGACCACCTCATCCTCGCAACCGACCCTGATCGCGAAGGCGAGGCCATTTCCTGGCACGTGCTCGAGGCCCTCAATCAAAAGAAGGCGCTGAAGGGCAAAACCGTCAAACGCGTCACCTTCAACGCTATCACCAAACCAGCCGTACAGGCCGCGATGGCCGCCCCGCGCGACATCGACATGGAACTTGTCGATGCGTACCTGGCGCGCCGCGCGCTCGATTATCTCGTCGGCTTCACGCTCTCGCCGGTTCTGTGGCGCAAGCTCCCCGGCTCACGTTCCGCCGGCCGCGTCCAATCGGTGGCGCTGCGCATCATCGTCGACCGCGAAGTCGAGATCGAAAAGTTCAAGGCCCAGGAATACTGGTCCGTCGACGCCACCATGGCGACGCCACGCAATGAGAGCTTCACAGCCCGCCTCTCAGCGTTCCAAGGCAAGAAGCTGAAGCGTCTCGACATTGAAAACCAGGAAACAGCCTTCGCCGCGCGCGATGCAGTCAAGAACGGCAAGTTCACGGTCAGCGCCGTCGAAGCCAAACCCACGCGCCGCAATCCACCGCCGCCGTTCACAACCTCGACGCTGCAGCAAGAAGCTGCGCGCAAGCTCGGCTTCAACGCTTCGCGCACCATGCAGACCGCGCAACGTCTCTACGAAGCGGGCCACATCACCTACATGCGTACCGACGGCGTCAGCATGGACGAAGGCGCGATCCGTGAATTGCGCACAGCAATCGGCGGCCAGTTCGGCAACAATTACGTCCCGGCCGAGCCGCGCAAGTACACGTCCAAGATCAAGAACGCGCAGGAAGCCCACGAAGCGATCCGGCCGACCGATCCGACCAACACGCCCCAATCGCTGCACCTCGATGGCGATCAGGCAAAACTCTACGATCTCGTCTGGAAGCGCGCTGTCGCCTCGCAAATGGAAGCGGCCTCGATCGAACGCACCAGCGTCGATTTCACCGAACCGACCGGCAAGGTCGAACTCCGCGCCACTGGCCAAGTCATCCTCTTCGACGGCTTCTTGAAGCTCTACCAGGAAGGTCGCGACGACGAGGAGGACGAAGAAAACCGCCGCCTGCCGCAATTGAAGCAAGGCGAGAGCGTCAAGGTTGAAGACGTGAAGGCCGATCAGCACTTCACCGAGCCGCCGCCGCGCTATTCGGAAGCCAGTCTCGTCAAGAAACTCGAAGAGCTCGGCATCGGACGCCCCTCTACGTACGCGGCGATCCTCGAGAAGCTGCGCGAACGCAATTACGTGAAGATGGAGAAGAACCGCTTCATCCCGGACGATCGCGGCCGCCTCGTCATCGCGTTCCTCGAAAACTTCTTCGGCAAATATGTCGAATACGATTTCACCGCTGACCTCGAAGGCCAACTCGACCAAGTGTCTGCCGGCGAACTCTCCTGGAAGAAGCTGATGCGCGACTTCTGGAAGGACTTTAACGGCGCGATCGCCGAGATCGGCGATCTGCGCATCACGCAAGTGCTCGACACTTTGAACGAAGTGCTCGGCCCGCACATCTTTCCACCGCGCGAAGACGGCAAGGACGCGCGCCTGTGCCCGCTCTGCAATGTCGGACAGCTCTCGCTGCGCCTCGGCAAGTACGGCGCGTTCGTCGGCTGCTCGAACTATAACGGCGAGCCGCCGTGCAAGTTCACGCGTCCGCTTGCAGGCGGCGACGATGCCGAACAAGCCATCCCGTCCGATGGCCTCCCGGTCGGCGATGGCCCAAACGGCCCGATCCTTTTGAAGAGCGGCCGCTTCGGCGCCTATTTCGAAACGCCGAACCCGAGCGATCCTGACAAACCCAAGCGCGCCAGCGTGCCAAAAGGCCAAGCGCCGACGGATGTCAGCTTGGAGACCGCAATCAAATTGCTCTCGCTGCCGCGCGAAGTCGGCATGCACCCGAGCGACAACGAACTGATCGTCGCCAATATCGGCCGCTTTGGTCCGTACATCAAAATGGGCAATCTCTACGTGAACCTGCCCGGCGCCGACGACGTGCACGAAATTCAGATGAACCGCGCCGTCGCGTTGATCGAAGAAAAGAAGGCCGGCGGCGGCAAAGGCCGCTTCGGCCGCGCAGCGCCTGCACCCATCAAGGAACTCGGCGAAAGCCCTGTGACCGGCAAACCGGTCCGCGTCCTCAATGGCCGCTACGGCCCCTACATTTCGGACGGCGACACCAACGCCAACGTGCCGAAGGACAAGAAGCCCGAGGACATCAGCGCCGACGAGGCGCTCTCACTCCTGGCTGCCCGCGCCGAAATGGGCGGTGGGAAGAAGAAAAAGAAAGCGCCCGTGAAGAAGGCGCCAGCTCCAAAGAAGGCGGCGGCAAAATCCGCAAACAAGCCCGCCGCCAAGAAGGCGCCGGCCAAGAAAGCCTCGAAAAAAGCCTGAAACCAGGCTCGGAGAGCGCACCCACCTCTCCCCGGCGACGGGGAGAGGTGACACATTGTGCCCATGGCGAAGAATCGACCACCAGCCCCCGTCCCCCTCACGCGCGAACGCGTGCTTGAGGCGATCCGCAAAATCGGCGGCAAGGCGCAGAAGCGCGACATCGCACACGAACTCGGCATCGGCAGCGATCAGAAGAAAGAGTTGCGCCACATCCTGCGTGAACTCGAAGACGAAGGCGCCCTCGGCCGCAGCGGCCGCAAGAGCTACGCCGACGCCAACGCGCTCCCAGAATCCGGCGTCATGGACGTCCTCGATCGCGATCCGGACGGCGAGTTGCTCGTGCGCATGCGCGGCCCCGAAGGCTATTTCGGACCTGTCATTCGCCTAGCGCCAGGCGAAGCACGCCGCATGAAGGGCGAAGCCGCGATCGGCATTGGTGACCGTGTGCTCGCGCGCATCCACCGAGACGATGACGGCCAGTTCGAAGCGCGCGTCGTCAAGCGCCTTGGTCAAAGCGCGCACCGCATCCTAGGCGTCTATCGCGCCAGCAAAGATCCGCGCGCGCGCTTCGGCGGCGGCCGCGTTGAGCCCGCCGATCGCAAGGCGCGCCACGACATCGTCATCGAGCCGCAACATGTCGGCGAAACCAAAGACGGTGACCTCGTCTTTGTGGAGCTAGCGCCCGAGCGTGGCCGCGCCCACGGCCCAAAGCACGGCATCATCAAAGAAACCATCGGTCGTGAAAGCGATCCGCGCGCCGCTTCTATCCTCGCCATGCACACGCATGGCATCCGCGAAGGCTTCAGCCCCGATGAGGAAGCGCAAGCCAACGCCGCGCAAAAGCCAACGCTCAAAGGCCGCACTGACCTGCGCGACATCCCGCTCATCACCATCGACCCCGAAGACGCGCGCGACCATGACGACGCCGTCTACGCAGCCCCCGACACCGACGAGAAGAACAAAGGCGGCTGGCGCGTTTGGGTCGCGATCGCCGATGTGTCGGCTTATGTCACGCCGGGCTCGCCGCTTGATCGCGGCGCCTGGCGGCGCGGCAACTCTACCTATTTTCCGGATCGCGTCGCACCGATGCTGCCGGAATCGCTTTCGGCCGATCTGTGCTCACTACGTGAACATGAAGAGCGCGCCTGTCTCGCCGTCGAGATGATCTTCGACCGCGAAGGCCACAAACTGCGCCACAAATTCGTGCGCGGCCTCATGCGTTCCGCCGCCAAGCTTTCCTACGAACACGCGCAAGCGGCCATTGACGGCAAACCCAACGACAAGACCGGGCCACTGCTGGAGCCGGTCTTGAAGCCGCTCTGGGAAGCCTATCGCACCGTCTGGAAAGCACGCGAGAAACGCCAGCCGCTTGAGATCGACGCACCCGAGCACAAGATCATCTTCAAAGACGGCAAGGTCGCGGGTGTGAAGCGCCGCGAGCGTTTCGATGCGCACAAGCTGATTGAAGAATTCATGATCCAGGCTAACGTCTGCGCCGCCGAAACGTTGGAGCAGAAGAACCGGCCGCAGATCTACCGCGTCCACGATCGCCCCAGCGACACCAAGATCGCTGCGCTCACCGACTTCCTGCCCACCGTCGATATGGCCTGGGCCAAAGGACAGAACGTCACCGCCGCGCGATTCAACCGCGTCCTGCATTTGGCCGAGCAATCGCCGAACAAGGACATCATCAACGAAGTGATCCTGCGCACGCAGTCACAAGCAGTCTATACGCCCGACAACATCGGTCACTTTGGCCTCAACCTGCGCGCCTATTCTCATTTCACTTCGCCCATCCGCCGCTACTCAGACGTCACCATCCACCGCGCCCTAATCCGCGCGCTGAAGCTTGGCGAGGATGGCGCCAGCGACGCCGAAGAACAGCGCTACGAAGAGACGGCTCAGCACATCAGCGAAACCGAGCGACAAAGCATGGCCGCCGAACGCGATGCGACCGCGCGCTACATTTCAGCTTTCCTCTCCGATCGCATCGGCGCGGATTTTGAAGGCCGCGTCACCGGCGTCACCCGCTTCGGGCTGTTCATCCGCCTCGACGAGACACAGGCCGATGGCCTAGCGCCCATCTCCACGCTTGGTCACGAGCGCTGGTTTCACGACGAGACAGCTCACGCCTTGGTGGGCGAACAAACCGGCCAACGCTATCAACTTGGCATGCGCGTCGAAGTCCGCCTCGAAGAAGCGACGCCGATCAGCGGCGGCCTCGTCTTCCAAATGCTGACCGACGCCCTCCCATCCGTGCCGGGCTGGCGTAAGTCGCGCCCAAGCGGCCAGTCACAGCGCGGCGGTGGCGGCGGCAAACGCGAGCGCGACGGCAAACGCCGCAAACGCCGCAAATAGTTCGCGCTGGACACCCCCCGCTCAAGTGACGAGGCTCATTGCGGGGAGAGTCACATGAAATTTGCCGCACGCATCGCCTTCGCTTGTCTCGTCGCTTTATCGGCCTGCAGTCCACGCGCCGTGGCCACAACACAAACCGCAACAACGACAGCAGAGGTCGCCGCAACGACACCAGCCGAGGGCGTGCCGACAGCGGCGTTCTTGCTTGGCCGCTGGGGCGACAACGGCGATTGCACCAAGGACATCGCCTTCAACGCCGACGGCACATTCCAATCCTATTCAGGCATGAGCGGCAACTGGACCTTGTCAGGCGATCAACTCACCCTTGATGGCGCCGGCGGCTCGTTCCTGTTGCGCATCGCCGTTGGCGGCAACGACACGCTGATGATCGGCCAACCGGACGGCTCGTTCGGCATTTCGCAGCGCTGCTAAACCCACGCGGAACTCAAGAAAGCGGGCGGGCGTTGGCGCCTGAGAAGGATCAGGACCATGCGCACGCTCATTCTTGCCGCATTTACGCTCGCTTGCAGCCACGCCGCCTTCGCCCAAGAGGTAATCGCGCCGCCGGCAGAGCCTACGCCTGCCGCAAACGCGTCAGCGGATGAGCGCACCACATGGTGCGAAGAGTACGCCACGTGGTTGCTCGCCATGACTGAAAATGCCGCCAGCGAAGCGCAGCAATCGCAACACCTGCAAGTCGAGTTAAACTCCTGTCGCACCGACCCGCAGCAATACGAACACGAGACCCGTGCGCAAGCCGACGCCGCCGTCGAGACCGCACAAGGCTAGCACCTAGCGCACCCGCATAAGCTCGTGCATGCTCGCTCCGGCGGGGTGCAGATGAGCGACGTTTCCGACAAACCACTTGGTTTCTGGTCCTGCTGGTCGCTCACCGTCGGCTGCATGATTGGCTCCGGCATCTTCATGCTGCCGACCGTTCTCGCCCCATACGGCTTAATCAGCTTCGGCGGTTGGCTTCTGACCGGCGCCGGCTCCATTCTCCTGGCGTTGGTGTTCGCGCGTCTTGCCTCGCGCACGACCCGAAGCGGCGGACCTTACGCATACGTGCACGAGGCCTTCGGCGATGTATTCGGCTTCGCCAACGCGTGGGGCTATTGGGCCTCGTATTGGACCGGAGTTCCGGCGATCGTGATCGCTTTCACCGGCTATCTCGGCGTCTTCATCCCGGCGCTGAACGGCAACCCAACGGCACAGGCATTTACTGGGCTCGTGCTGATTTGGACGCTGACGCTGATCAATATCCGCGGTGTGCGCGATTCCAGCGTCGTGCAACTCGCGATGACGGTACTGAAACTCGTTCCGCTATTCATCATCATCGCACTTGGCGCAGCGGTCGGCACGCCCGAAAATCTCCCCGCGCTCAATCCACAGAATACGCCGATCATTCCCACGATCGCCGCAACGGCTCTTCTCACCATGTGGGCGTTCGTCGGCATCGAGGTCGGCGCGATACCCGCCGGATCATGTCTGGATTGCCAACGCACCATTCCGCGCGCGATTGTCATCGGCGCCATCACGGTCACGTTCGTTTATCTGGCCTCAACTGCGGCAGTGATGACGCTCGTCCCGCCGGAGGTGCTTGCACACTCGACTTCGCCCTTCGCCGACGCCGCGCGACACTTAGGCGACTGGGGCCCGACTTTGATCGCGGCCGGCGCGCTTGTCTCGGCTGTGGGATCTGCCAACGGCAACATCTTCGTGTCCGGCCAACTGCCGATGGCCGTCGCCTTGGACAACTTGGCGCCGCGTATCCTCGGCGTGACCAATCGCGGCGGCGCCCCATACGTGTCGCTCATCATTTCCTCGATCATCGCGTCGATCTTCCTGATCACCAATTATTCGCGCGGCCTGATCGGAGCGTTCACTTTCCTCGTTATGGTCAGCACGGTGGCGACGTTGCTGCCCTACTTCTTCAGCGCTGCAGCTGAGTTGCGTCATTCGTGGCGCAGCGCCCGCGGTTGGGCCGGCGTCGCGCTGCTGGCCGCGCTCTACTCGCTCTTCGCTATTATCGGCTCAGGACTCGAAGTGATGGTTTGGGGCACGCTCATGTTCCTGAGCGGCGTGCCGATCTATTATTTGGTGCGCGCCAACAAGTCGGCGCCCGCGCCAGCTAGTCCGCCCTCTTGAACGGGGCGTGCTCGGCGAGGATTTCCGCTTCCTCGACAACAGCCGGCGTTTCCTGACGAAGATAGTGCTTCACCGCGTTGCGGAGTCCTTCGTGCTCGATCCAGTGCGCGCTGAACGTCTGCACCGGCATGTAGCCTCGCGCGAGCTTGTGCTCGCCCTGCGCGCCCGCCTCAACGCGCGGCAGCTTCAACTCGATCGCCAGATCGATCGCCTGGTAATAACAAAGCTCGAAATGCAGGAACGGCGCATCGACGATGCGCCCCCAATAGCGCCCATAAAGCGCCTCGCCGCCAATGAGATTGAGCGCTGACGCTATCGGCGTTCCGTCCATTTCTTCGGCAACGAACAGCACGCACCTATCCGCCATGCGTTGACCGAGCAGTTCGAAGAACGCGCGGTTGAGATAGGGCGAGCCCCATTTGCGCGAGCCGGTGTCCATGTAACAGCGAAAGAAGAAATCCCAGTCCTTCGCCTTGATCTCATCGCCGCGCAGACGCCGCACGCGCGCGCCCTCACAAGCCCGCTCACGTTCACGCCGGATGTTCTTGCGCTTTTGCGAGGAGAGCTCAGCCAGAAACTCGGAGAACGCCGCATAGCCGCGGTTGAACCAATGGTATTGCAGTCCCGTGCGAGTTTGAAACCCAAGCGGGGCCAAGCGGCGCACCAATTCCGCCTCTGCAAACGTCACATGCACCGAGGACGCACCCGCGCGCTGCGCCAACCCAATCGACGCCTGCGCCAACGCACTCTCTACGGCGTGGTCGCGCGCTAAAATCCGTCGCCCTGGCGCCGGCGTGAACGGCGCCGCGCACTGAAGCTTCGGATAATACTCCCCGCCCGCACGCTGCAGCGCGTCGGCCCATGCGTGATCGAACACGTATTCGCCGTATGAGTGATCCTTGGCGTAGAGCAGCATCGCGCCAACCGCGCCGCCGCTCGCATCACGCGCAAGCAAATGCGCAGGCTGCCAACCCTTTGCCGCAGTCGCGCAACCACTCTCTTCAAGCGCCTGCAAAAAATCCCAAGAGAGAAACGGATCGTACGGCTGGTCTGACGGATTCGCGAGCCGGTCCCACACCGTGCGGTCGATGGTCGCGAGATCGCCTATGACCGAGATGGAGAGCGCGTCGGTTCCGTCCATTCCGCTATTCTATTTCGAATATGCCATCGACTTCGACAGCATAATTCAGTGGCAGGTTCGCCATCCCCACCGCCGAACGCGCGTGCTTACCGGCATCGCCGAACACCGACACCATGAGATCGGAGCAACCATTCATCACTTGCGGGATTGGATCGAAATCCGGCGTCACATTCACAAAGCCATTGAGTTTGATCACGCGCTTGACCCGATCGAGATTGCCGCCGCACGCCGCGCGCACCTGAGCCAGCAAATTCAGCCCGCACAACCGCGCCGCCGCCTGCCCCTGCTCGACTTCAATCGCGTCGCCGAGTTTGCCCTTGATGCCGCCGGAAGCATCGACCGACACCTGCCCCGACACATGCACGAGATTGCCGACAACCTGGAACGGCACATACGAAGCCACCGGCGCTGGCGGCGTCGGCAATGTCACGCCCAACTCCTGCAACCGCGCCTCAATCCGCCCCGTCATCGTCCGCTCCCTCGCCTTGTGCCGCAGGTCTAGCGGCTCGGGCGCTACTCGTCATCCTCATCGTCTTGCCAATGCGTCTTTAACGCACGCCCAGTCTGCACCGCGCCTTTCCCGAACTTCTCCCGCGCCCTCGCAATCGCCGCCTCGGCCGCCGCACGCTTCGGCGTCTCGGTATCCAACATATCACCCTTATCGGCGACCGCCGCGTCACTGAAATCGGAAAGCCCGACGCCGATCAGCCGATACTTCGTTCGCCCGTCGGCATCGCCCGCCAACAAGTCACGCGCCGCCGCGAATATCCGTGACGCCAGCAAAGTCGGTTCCGGCAATTGGCGCCGCCGAGTGATGATCTTGAACTTTGTGTCTTTCAGCTTGAGCGTCAGCGTCAGCCCCGCTGTCTCGCTCGCCCTGCAACGCGCCGCCACCTTTTCGCAAAGCGGCCAGAGGATATCCTCGAGCGCCTCGATCTCCGCCACATCTTCAAAGAAGGTCGTCTCCGACGAAATGCTCTTGCGCTCGCCATGGGGATCAACCTTGCGCGGATCGTCAGCCATCGACAACGCAAAAAGATGCGCGCCCCAATCCCCGTAAAGAGTGCGCATGCGCTGCGGTCCAACCGTCCGAATATCGCCGATCTTCCGCAACCCATTGCGCTCAAGCGCCGTCGCGCCAGCCGGCCCCACGCCCGGCAGAGTTCCGACGTCACGCGTTTCCAGGAACGCCAGCGCTTCTTCGCGCCCGATCACCGAAAATCCGCGCGGCTTATCGAGATCGCTCGCCGTCTTTGCCAGGAATTTATTGAACGAAAGCCCGATCGAAACCGTGAGATTGCGCTCTTCCCAAATCTTGTTCTGCAGCCTGATCAGCGATTGCGCTGGCAGTCCGCCATGCAGCGCCTCAGTGCCGGTAAGATCCATGAAGGCTTCATCTATTGAAAGCGGCTGCACTTGCGGCGTCAGATCCTCCATCATCCGGCGGATGATACGCCCTTCCTCGACGTACTTGCGCATGTCGCCGCGCACGACCTTCGCCTGCGGACAAAGCTTCAGCGCCTTGAACATCGGCATGGCGCTGCGCACGCCGTAAGCGCGCGCCACATAGCAGCACGTCGAGACCACGCCGCGCTTGCCACCGCCAACAATCACCGGATGCGGCAGCAGGCTCGGATCGTCACGCTTTTCAATCGACGCGTAAAATGCATCGCAATCGAGGTGCGCAAGCGAAAGCTGGCCCAGCTCAGCATGCTCCACCGGCCGGTCTTCGCCGCACCAACACCGCGCGCTTGAAATTTCGCGCGCGCAACCGCGGCACAATCTCACGCCATCTGCTCCGAAGCCGCTCTATCGGCATCGAAGAGCCAAGCGGCCCCGCGGACACCGGAGCTGTCGCCGTGCTTATTCTTCACGATCTTCGCGCCGACAAAATCGGAAAATACGTGCGCGATGAGCTTGCCGCGAATGCTCGGATACAAGCTGTCGATGTTCGAAACCCCGCCACCGAACACAATCGTGTCCGGGTCGATAATATCGATCACCACCGCCAGCGCTCGCGCAATGCGATCCGCCAACAGATCCAGCAAAACACGCGCGTGCGGATCACCGGCCAACGCTCTTGCGTTCGCGTCGCCCGCGCTCATGCCGGCCCAGCGTTTGAACCCCGTTCCCGACAGCCATTGCTCCAGGCATCCCACGCGCCCGCACCAATCGCGCGGCTGCACTTCATCGGCGCGCGCCCACGGCAACGGCGTGTGTCCCCATTCGCCGCCAATGCCGCTAGCGCCTTCGATCACCTTGCGATCAACAACGACGCCCCCGCCACAACCCGTGCCGACGATCACGCCAAACACCACCCGCGAACCCGCAGCCGCCCCATCGACCGCCTCCGAAAGCGCAAAACAATTTGCGTCGTTCTCAACCCGCAGCGGTCGCGCCAGCACGGCTTTCAGATCTTCAAAGAAGGGCTTGCCATTCAGCCAGACCGAGTTGGAGTTCCTCACCAATCCCGTCAGCGGCGAGAGCGAACCGGGCATCGCGACGCCAATCGTGTCGGCACGGGCGCCCGTTTCTTGTTCGATTCGCGCGGTCAGTTCGGCAACGGCACGAACCGCGGCTTGGTAATCCCCAGGATTCGGGACACGCTGACGGGCGCGAATTTCCCCCGATGAATCAAGCAGCGCGGCCTCGATTTTCGTACCGCCAAAATCGACGCCGAGACGCATGCTTCAATCCTTAAGACGTTCTTAACGAGATGGGCCAAACTGATGAGATTGCGATGGGTTGTTAAGGCCCCAGCACTATAAGAGTGGGAACTATACGCTCAAAATCGGCGCTCGACGGAGCGCTCGGGGCGTTCTCTGGGGTCGCGGAAGCGAAGCGGGTTTATGGCCAAGACCGTTCTCATCGTCGAAGACAGCGAGCTCAATATGAGGCTGTTCAACGACCTCTTGGAGGCCTTTGGCTACAAGACCGTCAAATCGCGTGACGGACGCCAGGCCATTCCGCTCGCGCGCGAGCACATGCCTGATCTCATCATCATGGACATCCAGCTCCCGGAAATTTCCGGCCTGGAACTCACCGATCGTCTGAAGAAGGACGAGACGATGAAGCACATCCCGATCGTGGCGGTCACCGCCTTCGCGATGCGCGGCGATGAACAGAAGATCATGGCCGCCGGCTGCGACGCCTATCTTTCAAAACCGATCTCGGTGACGACCTTCCTCGAAACCATTCGCAAGTTCATCGGATGAGGAGTGACGCTTGAGCGCGCGCATCCTCGTAGTAGACGATCTTGAAGCCAATCGCCGCCTGCTCGAGGCGCTGCTGACGGCTGACTATTACGAAGTGATGATGGCCTCACGCGGCGAAGAAGCCGTGCAACTGGCAAAGCGCGAACGTCCCGACCTCATCCTCCTCGACGTGATGATGCCCGGCGGCATCGATGGTTATGAAGCGTGCCGGCGGCTCAAAGCGATGCCGGAAACGCGGCACATTCCCGTCGTTATCCTCACCACGCTCGATGATCGCGACAATCGCGTGCGCGGGCTTCAAGCTGGCGCCGAAGAATTCCTGACCAAGCCCATCGATGACGTGCAGCTGATGGCGCGCGTGAAAAGCCTGCTCACGCTCAAAGTCGTCATCGACGAACTGCGCGCACGCGAAGCCAATGGCCGCCGCCTCGGCGTCATCACCAATGACGGGCGCCCCGACGCGGTCGATCAGCACCGCGTCTTCGCCGGCAACGTGCTCGTCGTTGACGACAACCCCACCCAGATCAAGCGCATCCAGTCCGCGCTCGGTGTCGAGCACCGCGTCAGCATTCTGGGTGACGAAGCCGGCGCAGGCCCGCCCGACCTCGCGGTCGTCTCCGTGCACGCCAAGAGCTTCGACGGTTTCCGTGTCATCGCACGCATGCGGTCCGGAGAAGCGACCCGCCACCTCCCGATCCTCGCCATCGTCGATCCGGACGATCGCAAACGCGCCATCCGCGCCTTGGAGCTTGGCGCTCACGACATCATCTTGCGCCCGATCGACGAAGAAGAGATCATTGCCCGCGCCCGCACCTTGATGCGCCGCAAGCGCTACATGGACGCCCTTCGCCAGCGCCTCGATCAGAGCCTCGAACTGGCCATCACCGATCAGCTGACCGGCCTCTACAACCGCCGCTTCCTGTTTACGCAATTGGAGCCGCTGGTGCAGCGCGCCCAATGTGGTGGCGACGCCGTCTCGATCATGGCGATCGATATCGATTACTTCAAACGCTGCAACGACACCTTCGGTCACGACGTCGGCGACGCTGTATTGCGCGAGTTCGCAGCGCGCCTCGCCTCCAACACGCGGCCGTCGGACTACGCCTGCCGTCAGGGCGGCGAAGAATTCATCGTCGTGATGCCACGCACCACGGGCGACATCGCCTGCCTAGCCGCGGAGCGCCTGCGCCGTTCAATCGCCAGTTCCGAATTCATCATTCCAGGCCTCGCGCAAGCGCTGGAGGTGACGATCTCCATCGGCGTCGCCTCCACCGACGGCGCGGACGAAACCACTGAATCGCTGCTGAAACGCGCCGACGAAGCGCTCTATGAAGCCAAGCGCACAGGCCGCAATCGCGTCATCGGCCGCACCGGCCGCGACGCAGCCTAGACCAACGGCGTTCGTCGCGCCAACGCCCGCCTCCGTCTTTCGTGATTTGTCGCGCGTCCGTGCCGCGTGATCGCTTTGGCGCAGGAGAAGTCCTCATGCGCACGCTCTTTGCCGTCGTCGCCACCTTAGCGCTCACAACGCCGGCTCTCGCTCAACAGCAGCGTCCAAATTGCGAGGCTTGGGAGTATCGCGCCTTCGACTTTTGGATCGGCGATTGGGACGCCTTCCGCGCCGACACCAACGCACCCGCCGGCCATTCATCCGTTCGCGCGGAGGATACCGGCTGCGTCATCACCGAACACTGGACCAGCATCGGGCAACCCTACTCAGGCCGCAGCCTCAACATCTACGATCGCGCCACGCAAAAGTGGGAACAATTCTGGGTCGACTCCACCGGCAACCGCGTCCACTTCATCGGCAGCCCAACACCAACGGGCATGCGCATCGCAACCGAAACACCCGTCACGGTGGCGCCCAACCAGCAGGCCTATTCGCGGATAACGTTCACCAACAACCCCGACGGCACGGTCCTCCAGCACGGCGAACAGTCGGCCGATGGCCAAGCCTGGACCACCTCATACGCCTTCATTTACCGGCGCCGCACGGAATAGCCCCCTTCGGCTGTTCACCCGCCCCGCCTATGTTATAGGGCATAGCGGAGCACAGCATGAACTACGTCGAGGCCGAGGCATCTGAACGCCAGGGCCAGATCAAAATCCACGATCCGAAGGTCGCATTTCCGGGCATGGCTGCTGCGGGCAAACTCGCGGCTGAATGCCTCGACATGCTCGTGCCCGAGGCCAAGGAAGGCGTCACCACCGCCCGCCTCGATGATCTTGCGCGTCAGTTCGTGTTCGATCACGGCGCGCTTCCGGCCTGCGTGAACTATCGCGGCTATCGCCACACGATCTGCACCTCACTCAACCACACCGTATGCCACGGCATCCCTGGCGATCGCGTTCTGAAGGACGGCGATATCGTCAACATCGACGTCACCGTCATCGTCGATGGCTGGCACGGCGACACCAGCCGCATGTACGCGATCGGCCCGAACGTCTCACGCAAGGCGCAACGCCTGATGGACGTCACCTACGAAGCCATGATGCGCGGCCTCGCCATCGTAAAGCCGGGCGTGACGCTCGGCGATCTTGGGCACGCCATTCAATCTTTCGCCGAAGCCGAACGCACCTCTGTGGTGCGCGAGTTCTGCGGCCACGGCCTCGGCCGCGTCTTTCATGATGCGCCGAACATCCTGCACTTCGGAAAACCCGGCCAAGGCGACGTCTTCAAAGCCGGCATGATCTTCACCGTCGAACCGATGCTCAACGCCGGCTCACCGCAAGTAAAGGTGCTCAACGACGGCTGGACCGCGGTGACGAAAGACAAGTCGCTATCGGCTCAATACGAACACTCTGTCGGCGTCACAGAAGATGGCGTCGTCATCTTCACCAAATCGCCTGCGGGGCTGGACGAGCCCCACAAGCTGAACGCAACAACTTAGAGGGCGCGTATGGCGGGGCGCGGCGGCAAAACCGGCGAACCCAAGCAGTCGCCGGCGCGCGTCGAACATGGCGAGCTCTTCGTCTTCAAGACCGACGCGCTCTCGCCGATTGCGTCGGTTGCGCCGCTGGAGATCACCAAGCCGCGCGCCAAAGCGCTACTCGCCATGGCGCACGAGCCGCGCGAACAATTCCGGGTGCTGTTTCTCGACGTGAAGAACCAGCTCATCACCGACGAAGTCATGAATTACGGCACCATCGACCACGCGCCGGTTTATCCACGCGAGATCGCCCCCCGCGCACACGAACTTTCCGCCGCCGCCGTCATCCTCGTCCACAATCACCCAAGCGGCGACCCAAAACCCAGCGCCGCCGACATCGCCATCACGCGCGGGATCGTCGACGCAACGGCTTCGATCAGCGTCAAAGCACACGATCACCTCGTCATTGGCCGCGAGCGGGTGGAAAGCTTTCGGAGTTTGGGACTGTTATGAAAGTTCGTCCGATCGAACCGCGTGACCGCCAAGCATGGGCGGCAATGCGCGCTGGCCTTTGGCCGGACGAAGACGCCGATCTCCTCGCGCACCAAACGCTGATGCATTTCTCCGGCACGACACAGGCCACGACTGTGCTCGTCTGCGAAGATCACAGCGGTACAGCGTGCGGTTTTCTCGAACTCAACCTGCGTCCCTATGCCAAGGGCTGCACCTCTTCGCCGGTGCCATTCATCGAAGCCTGGTACGTCGCTCCAGGCGAGCGCCACAAAGGCCTCGGTCGCGCTCTCATGTCGGCCGCCGAAAGCTGGGCGCTCATTCGCAACTTCACCGAGATCGCCTCGGACACCTCGCTCGACAACGCGCAAGGCCAAGCCGCTCACGCCGCCCTGGGCTACGAAGAGGTCGAACGTGTCGTCACCTTCCGAAAGTCGCTTCGCGTTTGACCCCGGCCCGCCGGCCCGCCACAACAGCTGCAAAAGGCGGGGGGATACATGACAGACACGAGCGCAACAGCGCCGGCCTTTCAGGGCTACGGCACCAAGGCGTACCGCGCCTACGTGCTCTTCGTGCTGGTCATCATCTACACCTTCAACTTCATTGACCGTCTGCTGATCTCGATCGTGCAGGAGCCGATCAAAGCAGAGTTCGGTGTTTCGAATTTTGAACTCGGCCTCCTCGGGGGTCCGGTATTCGCGATCCTTTACACCTTGCTCGGCATTCCGATCGCGCGTTACGCGGAACGCGCCAACCGCGTCACCATCGTTTCCATCGGCGCTGCTATCTGGAGCGTGATGACAGCCGCCTGCGGTGTCGCGGGCAATTTCGTGCAGCTGGCGCTCTGTCGCCTTGGCGTCGGCATCGGCGAAGCGGCGTGCGTGCCGCCTTCGCAATCGGCCATTGCCGATTATTTTCCCGCCGATCGCCGCGCCTCAGCGCTCGCGATCTTTTCGCTTGGCATCCCAATCGGCAGCGCGCTCGCTTATGTCGGCGGCGGCTGGCTGGTCGCGAACTTCGATTGGCGAACCGCCTTTCTGCTTCTCGGCGCCCCCGGCGTCGCCGCGGCCTTGCTGCTGAAGCTCACCGTCAAAGAACCGCCGCGCGCCACCGCCCAAACCAAGCCGCCAAGCTTCGGCGAAACCGTGAAGGCGCTCTCAAAGAAAGCCTCCTTCTGGCACATCGCCGTTGGCGGCGCGCTGATCAGCTTTGTTGGCTACGGCAGCTCGCAATTCCTCGTCTCGCACCTCGTCCGCAATTACGATCTTGGCGCCACGATCCAACAGGAATACGCGCACGCAGCTTACGCGATGGGGCTCGTTGCTGGCGTCTCCACAGCACTCGGCACGTTCCTCGGCGGCTATTTGGCTGATCGCCTCGCGCCCAAGCACACGCACGTCCATTCCTGGCTGCCCGCGCTTGGCGTTGCGGTCGCTATCCCATTCTACATTTTCTCGTTCTTCCAGACCGAGTTCATCTGGGCATTCGCCTTCCTGATGATCGCGCCGATCTTCCACTATATGTACCTCGGCCCGATGTACGCGGTGACCATGGGCGTCTCGACGCCGCTGCAACGCGCCACCGCCATCGCTATCCTCGTTCTGATCGTAAACCTGATCGGTTACGGCCTTGGCCCGCCAACCGTCGGCGCCCTCAACGACATCTTCGCCGCCAACATCTTGAACGACGCCAGCGCCGGAGCGCTGACGCTGGCCGACTGCAACCCGCTCACCATGGATGCAGCGAACGCCGCCACGTGCGCCACCGCGCAGGGCCTTGGCCTCAAATACGCTCTCGGCTGCGCCATCTTCGTTCTCGCCTGGGCCGCGATCCACTTTCTGCTCTCGGCCCGTACGTTGGTGAAAGACCGTGTGAGCTAGAGAACTCCCCAAGCGGCGGCCTGAGCCTGTCGCAGGCGGGAAGAACTACCGGTCCGGGCCTTCGCCACGCGCATGGAATGGGCTAAACGCACTCCATGATTCCGCGTTATGCACGCCCCGAAATGGTGGCGATTTGGGAGCCTGAGAGCCGTTACGGCATCTGGCTAGAGATCGAAACGCTCGCCATGGAGGCGATGGCGGAGCTCGGCACAATTCCAAAATCCGCCGCCGACGAATATCGCAAGAAGGGCAAGTTCGACGTCGCGCGCATCGATGAGATCGAGCGCGAAGTGAAGCATGACGTCATCGCCTTCCTCACCAGCGTCGCCGAACACGTCGGCCCTGAGAGCCGCTTCGCACACCAGGGCATGACCTCATCCGACGTGCTCGACACCTGCCTCGCCGTGCAAATGGCCCGCGCTTCGGATCTGCTGATCGCTGGCTGCGAGCGCGTCATGTCGGCGTTGAAGAAGCGCGCAGTCGAACACAAGATGACGCCGACCATCGGACGCAGCCACGGCATCCACGCCGAGCCAACCACGTTCGGCCTGAAACTCGCCGGACACTATGGCGAGTTCGCGCGCAACCTTGAGCGCTTGAAAGCCGCCCGCAAAGAGATCGCCACCTGCGCCATCTCCGGCGCCGTCGGCACCTTCGCCCAGATCGATCCGCGCGTGGAAGCTTACGTCGCTGAAAAGCTTGGCCTGGAAGTCGAGCCTGTTTCGACCCAAGTCATCCCGCGCGATCGCCACGCTGCCTTCTTCGCAGCGCTCGGCGTTGTCGCCTCCGGCATTGAACGCCTCGCCACCGAAGTGCGCCACCTGCAGCGCACCGAAGTTCTCGAAGCGGAAGAATTCTTCGAACCCGGCCAAAAGGGCTCGTCGGCGATGCCACACAAGCGCAACCCGGTTCTCACTGAGAATCTCTGCGGCCTCGCCCGCCTTGTTCGCAGCGCCGTGACGCCGGCGATGGAAAACGTCGCCCTCTGGCACGAGCGCGATATCTCGCACTCATCGGTGGAGCGCGGCATCGGTCCTGACGCAACAATCCATCTGGATTTCGCGCTACACCGCATGGCGATGGTGATCGAAAAGCTCGTCGTTTATCCAGAAAACATGGCGCGCAATCTGGCGCTTCTTGGCGGCCTGCACAATTCCCAGCGTGTCATGCTGGCGCTGACCCAAGCCGGCGTCACCCGCGAAGACGCCTATCGCCTCGTGCAAAAGAGCGCGATGCAAGTCTGGCAAAGCCCGCCACCGCGCGCCGAGACTGCGTTGATCGACAAACTTCGCGCCGATCCGGATGTGACCTCGAAACTCGACGCCAAAACGCTCGCAAGCTGCTTCGACGACGCGCACCACTTCGCCCGCGTCGACGTCATCTTCAAGCGCGTCTTCGGCTAGACGCCGGCGCCGCGCATCCGCGCCTCAAGCACTGCCGCCATCTCGCGCATCTGCGTGTGGGCGCGTTCAACCCGAACAGATTGGCGGCGCAAACGTTCGGCCGTTTCGCGCCCCTGATTGCGCACATTGACGACGTGGGTCATCTGCGCCAGCCGCGTCTGTTCGATCACGAAGCGCGACGCGGCCTGCTGCAACGCCTGCACATCGGCGCACGCATCGCGCGCTGCGCTGCGAATGCTCTGGATTTCCGGCCATTGCGTGAAGGTAAGATGGCTCAGCATGCCGCGCGCTGGATTTTGAAAATCGTTCGTCTCAACAAAACCCGCCGCGAAAGCGATCATCACCGATATATCGACACTGGTGACGTCATCGGTCTCGGCTGCAGTGCCAGGGATCACCGGCCAGGCAACGCCTGCTTGCTGCATCTCGCGCGAATAGGCTTGCACCGCGCCACGCAACAACAAGCGTCCATCGCGTGAGCAAATGTTCGCAGGCCCTGCACCCGCTGCAAAAAGATTGAGTACTTCCGCGGCGCGCGCCGCCGGCATCTCGACCGGCGAAGGCGCGCACGCACCAAGCGCCGCCACGAGGGCGAAAGCCAGTCCGCGCTTCATTGAGAACGTCCCACTACCCGGCGTGAGTATCTGGAGGCGTCGTGAGGGAAGTGTTCATTAAACCGGTTAAACCCCATTAGCCTTGCAACGTTTCGCCAGCGCGCCTTGCTCGAACCGGCGAATCCCTGCGAACCGGAGCGAAGGCGTCAGGAGATCGGACATGGCGAGCGAAGACTTCATTACGGATGACGAATGGGATGAGGACGTGATGGTCGAGGTCCGCAAGTTCGGTCTTGAACACGCCATGCTGGCCCACCTCCATAAACGCGAAGGCGCGGCCGATCTCAACGCCGTGTTCAAGGACGCCGATCGTATCGTCAATTACGTACTGGGCGAGTTGAACCCTTAAGCGTAGCCTTCCGCTCAGGGAGGGACCTATGAGCGATACAACAACGATCAGACCAAGCGCGCCCTGGCACCTTTGGGCCGTCGGCGTCGTCGCGGTGCTGTGGAACGCGTTCGGCTGCTACGACTACGTCACCACAAGGCTTGGCGGCGCAGATTACCTGCGCGGCTTCTTCTCCGAGCCGCAGGTCGAGTACTACATGAACATGCCGCTGTGGGCCGACATCGTTTGGCCGATCGGCGTATGGGGCGGACTAATTGGCGCTGTACTCCTGCTGGCGCGCAGCAAATGGGCTTTGCACGCCTTCATCGCCTCACTCGTCGCGTTCGTGCTCAGCCTCGTCCACATGTACGTCTTGTCGAACGGCGGCGAACTCTTCGGCACGGCGCAATACCCGATCCAAGCCACGATCCTCGCGCTCTGTCTCGTCTTTGCCTGGTACGCCTGGGCGATGAGCAAGCGCGGCCTGTTGCGCTAGCCAAGTCTGAACCTGCGTCACCCTGAGGTCTTCGAAGGGCGAGCTCACAGCAAAGGCCCGGCGCCACCATGGTAGCGCCGGGCTCATTGTGAGAGGCGCCCCGGGGGCGCCGCCAAATTCGCTTAGTTGCCTGCGGCCACCGAGGCCCGCGCTTCGGCGAGGCACTCATCCATCTTGGCCCGGATCTGGTGATCGGAGAGCTGGACCGCGTGCTGGTCGAGATCCGTACGTAGCTTGCGGAACAGATCCTCGATCCCGGCTTCCTCAAGGTCAGCCACCACCACCGACTTGGCGTAATCGGCTGCCGCCTCATCAGCCAAACCCATCAGGCCTGCCGCCCAAAGACCCACAAGCTTGGCCCGGCGCGCTTGCGCCTTAAACTCAAGCTCTTGATCTAATTGATATTTTGTCTCTGAGGCGCGCTTGCGATCGTCGAATTGGCTCATGGGCCTTCTGGTCTCCTTGTCCGCCATTGAATAGGTGCGCGGCGCGCTGCAATCAACCGCAGACGGGCGCCAGTTCTACGGTAGTGGCCAATTGTTACCCCCGCCCCGGCGCCCTAAGTTCATGTTCACTTGTGTTGCGGCGATTCCGTGAGCGCTCTGAGCCAGTTAGCGCCGGACGCCGCCCCTCAAGGAGGGAGCACCTCATGTCGCGTCGCAAGAAGATCTACGAAGGCAAGGCCAAGATCCTGTTTGAGGGGCCGGAGCCAGGCACAATCATTCAATACTTCAAGGACGACGCCACGGCGTTCAACGCCCAGAAGAAGGCGATCCTCGAAGGCAAGGGCGTGATCAACAACCAGATCAGCGGGTTCATCATGACGAACCTGAACGCGATCGGCGTGCCCACCCACTACATCAAGACGATGAACATGCGCGAACAGCTCGTGCGTGAAGTCGAGATCATCCCGCTCGAAGTCGTGTGCCGAAACGTCGCCGCCGGCTCGCTTTCGACGCGCCTCGGCATCGAAGAAGGCACGCCGCTGCCGCGCTCGATCATCGAATTCTATTACAAGAAAGATGAACTCAACGACCCGATGGTCGCCGAAGAGCACATCACCGCGTTCAATTGGGCGAGCACCCAAGAGATCGATGACATCATGGCGCTGACGCTTCGGATCAACGATTATCTCTTCGGCATGTTCGGCGCCGTCGGCATCAAACTCGTCGATTTCAAACTTGAGTTCGGCCGCCTTTACGAAGGCGACATGGTCCGCACCGTCGTTGCTGATGAAATCAGCCCCGACAGCGCCCGCCTCTGGGACGTGCAAACGAACGAGAAGATGGACAAGGACCGCTTCCGCCGCGACCTCGGCAACGTCACCGAGGCCTACGTGGAAGTCGCCCGTCGCCTCGGCATCGTGAAGCAATCCGCGGCCGGCGGCGAAAGCGTACATTGAGTGAAGTAAACGAGCCGAGCTCGCCCGTGTGCTACGTGGGTGAGTTGGGCGATGGGGGAAGAGTAATGAAAGCGATCGTCACCGTGGGTCTGAAGCCCGGCGTGCTCGACGTGCAGGGCAAGGCCGTCGCTGGTGCGCTGAAAGACCTCGGCTTTGGCGGCGTGCAAGATGCGCGCGTCGGCAAACGCATCGAAATCCAACTCGATGGCAATCTCGATCCCGCCACCGCCGAAGCTCAGGTGCGCGAGATGTGCGAAAAGCTCCTCGCCAACACCGTGATCGAGAGCTATCGCGTCGAGATCGCGAGCTAAGCTTGTGTGGCGGGCACTCGCGCTCGCCGTTGTCATCGCATGCGGCGCTTCGCCAGCCTGGGCATGCGAAGACCCTTACAACATTCAGGGGCTGATCTACGACGACGTCCCCGCGGGCACGCCGGCAAGCGCGCTGATCCTTGATGTTGCCTTCGATGAAGCGACAGACACGGGGCCATTGACCGCGCGCGTTCGGCGCGTGGTGCAAGGCGAGTATCGCGAGGCGACCGTACGCTTGGGTGTCGTCAATAGCTCGTGCCTCTACCCTCTAATATTTGGTCGTGAGGGCCTGATCATTGGCGAACTTCGTCGGGGCGTTGAACGCCAATCATTTGGTCCGAACGATCACCCGCTCGTGCTGACTCGGGGATTTAAACGAACTTGGTTCCGCCCCTTACTCGAATCCGTCGCCGAACGCCGCGATCGAACTGGGGTCGATGCGTTCGCTCGCACAATGGACGGGACGCCCATTGAGGGCGCGCAAACCGCCTCCGGTGATTTCGACGGCGATAACGCCACCGACACGGCGGCGTTTTACGAGGATGAAGACGGCAATCTCGCCATCGCCGTCGCGAGAGCCGCAGACGATAGCTCCATGCCGATCATCTGGAGCGGCGACATCTCAAGTCTGCCGCGCTTCACGTTTCGCACGGCGCCCGCCGGAATCTATCAGACAGACTGCAACGCCCACGGCCCCAATTGCGACGGCGCGCCGGCCACTGTGACGTTGACACACGACGGCATCATCATCGAAGGGCTCGAAGAGCGCTCGCGCACGCTCTATTATTGGTTAGACGGTGCGTTCGAAGAGGTCTCCGTTCGCGAGTAAACGCCATGCAGAATTACTGGTTCAAACCTAAACGCTACGGCTTCGGCGCCTCGCCTGCGTCATGGCAAGGCTGGGCGCTCACGCTCGCCTATTGCGCCGCGGTGACGGCCTTAGGCATCTGGTTCGGCAGCGACGCCACGATCATCGATCAGCGCGTCACGCCTTTTGCCGTCATCGTCATTGCGCTCACGATCATCTTCGTCGGCATCGCCTGGCGCACGACAGAAGGCGGCTTCCGCTGGCACTGGGGCGAGGACAAGTAGCGCAGCTTGTTTGCCGCCACGGCATGGGTCTACGCTTCCACGAAATCATAAAAGGAAGCGCCGATGCTCAGCTGGGGCGACGACTACCCCATCCACCAGACGCCCGAGCCCGTGGCGTTCTCCGGCAGCGACCGCAACTTCTATGATCGCTATTTCTTCAACGGCTATAGCGCCGATGGTTCGGTGTTCTTCGCCGCCGCGCTCGGCGTCTATCCGCATCTCGGTGTCATCGACGCCGCCTTTTGCCTGACCATCGACGGCAAACAGCACAACGTCCGCGCCTCGCGCCGCCTCGAGGGCGAGCGCATGAACCTCAGCGTCGGCCCGATAGAAATCGACGTTATCGAACCGCTGCGCAAGCTCGCCGTCCGCGTCAGCGACAATGACGGCGGCGTGCGCGCCAACCTCATCTTCGAAGCTCGTCACGCACCGATCGAAGAACCACGTTTCACCCGCCGCATCGGCACGCGCATGTTCATGGACTACACGCGCATGACGCAAAACGGCGGCTGGAGCGGCGACCTCAGCCTCAACGGCCAATGCATCGACATCGCTGGCGCGCGCGGCACGCGCGATCGCTCATGGGGCATTCGCCCAGTCGGCGCGCCAGACTCACAGCCCGCGCCCGCATCACCGCAATTCTTCTGGCTCTGGGCGCCCTTCAACTTCGATGATCACGCCGTCTTCTGTCACACCAATGACGACGATGCCGGCAAAGCTTGGAACCGACGTGCGGTGATCGATCACATCGGCCGATCCCGCACAGAATTCGAAAGCCCGCACTTCGAACTCAACTACGTCCCCAGAACACGCCGCTTGCAGCGCGCAAACATCACGCTTTCCAATGACGCCGCGCTCAGCATCGAACCGGCCGGCCCCAAATTCTACATGAGCGGCCTTGGCTACACCCACCCAACTTGGGGTCATGGCCGCGACCACGGCGACCTTGAAACCGCCTATGACGCTATCGATCTCGCTACGATCGACGATGCCGCTCCCGGGCAACTTCACATTCAAGCGCTGGCCCGCGCGACCCTACACACCGCAAGCGGCGAACATCGGGGCCACGGCGTGCTCGAACAATTCCTCATAGGCCCACACGCACCGAGCGGCTTCAAATCCATGCTCGACGGCGCCGCATGAGCGAAACTTCGCACCACCCTGACCGCTTCAAGCTCGCCTGGCTCGAACGCGTCCTCGGCGCTCCATCGGGCGCGCTCGCAAGCTTCAGCGCCAAGCCCGTCGGCACCGGGCAAATGAGCCTCAGTTTTCGCCTCACGCTGGATTGGAAGAACAACGAGGGGCCCGCGTCGGTGATCGCGAAATGCCCCTCACTGGACGCCGGGACTCGCGCCATCGCGGCGGCGCTCCGCGCCTACGCTCTCGAACTCGGCTGGTATCGCGAACTGGCGCCGCAAATCGGCGTTGCCTGCCCGCGCTGCCTGCATCTCGAAAGCAATGCAGACGAAACCGATTTCATTCTTCTGCTGCAAGATCTCGCACCAGCCCAGCAAGGCGATCAACTCGCCGGCGCCAGCATCACGCAAATTGAATCCGCACTCGCGCAGGCCGCGCGCTTGCACGCACCCTATTGGGGCGATCCGCGGCTTTCACAGATCGGCTGGCTGCAACCATCGCCGAACACCACCGCGCTCATTCGGCAAATGACGCCCGCCGTCTACACCCAGTTCAAGAGCCGTTACGCGACACGCCTCTCACCGGACGTGCTGGATCTCTGCGACGCCTTCATCGCGCGCATCGACGCCTATTTCGATCTCAAGCCCGCAGCGCTCACCGTCCAGCACCGCGACTTTCGCATCGACAACATCCTCTTCGAACCGGGCGACAAGACAGCTTACGTCGTCGATTGGCAAACCTTGGGACCAGGCGCCGGCGCAGCCGACCTCGCTTACCTCATTGGCACAAGCATCGCAGACGCTGGCGTCCGCGCACGCGAGGAGGAGCGACTGGTCGCGCTCTATGTTGATGGCGTGCGTGCGCTCGGCGCGTCAGCTGACGCCGAGCAAGTCTGGCGCGAATATCGCCTCTATGCGTTCTCCGGCGTGCTGATGGCGATCATCGCCTCAACCAACGTCGAGCGCACCGAGCGCGGCGATGAGATGTTCGCTGTCATGGCCGAGCGTCCCGCTCGCCAAGCTCTGCACCTTGAGAGCTTATCGCTTCTCTAGAGCTAGCCGCCGGGATCGGGCGGACCCGCCATAGAGACCACGGCAAGCAGGATCACCAAGACAACCCCGATAGCCACAGAGAGCAGCTCGACCGGCATCATACTCAAGATATGGGGAGCCGGTTTCCCTTGCGCCAGGGGCCAAAACAAAGCGGCGGACGCGATAGGTCCGCGCCCGCCGCCCTGCATCGTGTTTGACTGAACCTTAGTGCGACGGCGCGGCTTCATCCGCCAGCGGACGCGCCAGCAATTCACCAATCGAAAGCCCCACTTCATTGTGGCCGCCGAACGCGGTGCCGGTGTGGTTGTCGGCAACGCGCTGGGTGTAGGCCGCATAAGCCGCAGCCGGCAGCGGCACATAGCCGACGCGCGGCGCCAGCGTCGCAGCGTTCTCAAGGAAATAGTTCACGAACCGGCGCACTTGCGGACGGCGCAGCGACTCAGCGTTCACGTAAATGAACATGGGCCGTGACAACGGATAGGCGCCCGAAGCGATCGTCTCCGGCGACGGCGCAACACCATTGATTGAAAGCGCTTTCACGCGCTCTCTGTTTTGCTCGTAGTACGCGTAGCCGAAATAACCCATCGCGCCTGGATTGCTGGCGACGCCCTGAACCACGACGTTGTCGTCTTCGCTCGGCGTATAATCGGTGCGCGAAGCGCCGCCGTCGCCGTTCACAGCTTCATTGAAGTAATCGAACGTGCCCGAAGCTGTGCCCGGCCCATACAATTGCAGCGTCGTGTTCGGGCCTTGCGCATTCACCTGACGCCATTGCGTCACCGTGCGCTCCGCCGCCGGCTCCCACGCGTGGCGGAGCTCCGCCATCGTAATGTTGGTCAGCGGATTGCTCGGGTGGACGACAACACTGATGCCGTCGAACGCGATTGGGATTTCGATGAACTGGATGTTCGCGGCGGCGCACGCCGCAATCTCATCCGTCGAGATCGGGCGCGACGCGTTCGAGATTTGAGTTTCGCCACGGCAGAACTTGCCGAATCCGCCGCCCGTGCCGCTTTCACCAACGGTAACGCGGGCGGCGCCGGTTTGCGTGTTCGTGAACGTCTCAGCCGCCGCTTCAGCCAGCGGAAAAACTGTCGATGAGCCATCGATCGCGATCTGCTCTGACGTCGTACCGGCCGGCGCCGAGGAGCCACCATTGCCGCACGACGCAAGCGCCGCAATCGCCACCGCGGCGACTGCGCCGCGCATAAGTGCTGAACTGATCATCTCATCATCCTCATTTGCCTAAAATTCTGAAGCCGCCGGCCTTGACAGTGCCTTGTGACAGTTGCGTTGCACAGGGCGCGGTCAATCGCCGCCAGCGTCTCCACCGCCATCGCCCCCGCTGTCACCCACATCATGGTCGCTGTCGCGGCGCAGAGATCCGCCCGCATCTCCACCAGCATCTGCGCCAGCGCCCGCATCGGTTTGCCGCGCGCCGCGCCCCGGCGCGTTGACACGCATCAGGATCGAAATAAGCAGCGCCGTCACCGCTATGCTCAAAAGCGCGATAATGATGATCCAGGTCTGCATCCGCCGCTCCTTACCACCGCAGGGGCGCCTCCGAGCACCCCAAATCAACGCTGCGAGGCGCGGCAGGGACGCAACACAGCCTTCCGCAGCGGTTCGTGCCCTTTAATTCCCGGCCGACGCAGCTTATTGAAAGCCGCATGAAATCCGCTGTGATCGTGTTCCCTGGGTCCAATTGCGACCGTGACGCCGCGCGCGCTTTAGAGCGCCTCACCGGCAAGCCTGCCGCTATGGTCTGGCACAAGGAAACAACGCTCCCCGAGGGTCTCGATCTGGTCGTTCTCCCAGGCGGTTTCTCCTACGGCGATTACCTCCGCTCCGGCGCGATGGCGGCAAAGAGCCCGATCGTTCGCGACGTCGTTGCTCATGCGGAACGCGGCGGCCTCGTCCTCGGCATCTGCAACGGCTTTCAGGTACTCACCGAAACCCGCCTGCTGCCCGGCGCGCTCGCCCGCAACGCAGGCCTCAAGTTCGCGTGCAAGGAAGTGCCGCTGGCGATCGCCAACGCCAACACAGCCTTCACGCGCGCCTATCGCGAGCAGCGCGAAACCGAAATCCCGATCGCCCACGGCGACGGCCGCTTCGTCGCTGACGAAGACACGCTCGCCCGCATCGAAGGCGAGGGACGCATTGTCTTCCGCTATCTCGACAATCCGAACGGCTCGGCCCGCGACATCGCCGGCCTCATCAACGACCGCGGCAACGTGCTTGGCATGATGCCCCACCCCGAACGCGCCTCCGACCCTGTGCTCGGCCGCACCGGTGGAGCCGCCATCTTCCAAAGCCTCATGGAAGCGGCATGACCACCAAGAAACCAGCAGCGACCGGCTTCGACGCCGAGGTCGATTCCGCGCGCAAGCGTCTGGAAGCTTCACTGAACGAAGATACCGGCTTCGACGATCTGGCGGCGCTGCAAGCGCTCGCGCCGATCTTGTCGGAGAAGATCTCCTCGCGCCGTCTCGCCTTCACGCTCGGCGACGAGGACGATGACGAGACGCAGATCATCGTCCTCCACGTCGAGACCGACGAAGAGCTCGGTTTCATCTTCGCAGAGGATGGCGAGTACGTCTTCGAATCCAACCTCGAAGCCTATTTCGATGACTTCGTGGACGACGATCCCGAGCGTTTCGTCGAGCGTCTCTACGAGACCCTCCGCGCCGACCTCCCGAAATACGAAGTCGAGCACAAGGGCTAGGCGCCTATCCCTACGATCCGCGTCTCTAAATCCTTGAGCGCAAACACTTAACGTCGAAATCTATCCCACACCTGCGCGCGCCGGCGAGACTGGCGCCGCTCATGACCATCGACGACATCATCCCCGCACACCGCCTGGCGCACTTTCGAGCCGGCGTCGGCGCGTGGCTGGGCTGGCTCGTTCAGGGGGTTCTTCGCATCGGCATATTTGCGCGCAGCCGCCAGATAAGGCGGATGGTTCTGCGCCCTTGGCGTCAGCTTCCGCGATCAGGGCGGAGAGTTCTGCCGCACCCTTGACCTCACCGAAGGCGCCGCCTCGGGCGTCGCATGTCACGGCAAGCGCGGTTGGCGCATCCCGCTGATCTCCAGCAGCGCAGCTGGAGGCGAGGTGCGAACAGCGGGCGCAGCTGCCGAAATTCTGAATGCCGTCGATCAGATGTTCGCTGGCGATCCACTCGATGCCGAAGCCGAACGGGCCGCGCGCGACGCAGGTTGGCGCTAGCACAAAAGAAAAGGCCCTCCGCGTTTCCGCAAAGGGCCAAGGCTATGGAGTTCGAAAGTTAGATTATTCGACCGTGAAGTGGTCCGCCTGCGCGCGCGCGCCGGCATCTTCTTCACGCATCGCCGCCATCACGCGTTGCATGCGCGGATCTGAGAGCGCCGCGTTGATGCGCACCAGCGCTTCAACACTCTCCGAGGAAGCGCCGAACATGCGGCCGAACGCTTCGAACGGGCTCTCAACCGTCGGGTAGTAACGCAGCTGAACGCGGGCATTTTCTTCGATCCCGGCCAGCGCGCGAGCGCGCGCCACGGCAACCGAAAAGCCGCCAAGGTGATCGACCAGACCGCGCTCCAACGCTTGTTGGCCCGTCCATACCCGGCCCTGCGCCACCGCACGAACTTGCTCGGGCGTCATGCCGCGACCATCAGCAACAAGTCCGAGGAATTGTTGGTAGGCGCGATCGATGAAGCCCGCGAAGGCGGCGCGTTCGGCTTGGTTGAAGCCGCGTTGCGTGGTGAACATTTCCACCATCGGCGAGCCAACCGTGATCGTCTCGGTATTGCTCGAGAGATAGTAGTCCATCGCCGGGCCGATGATCAGCTTGCCGCCGACTACACCGATCGAGCCGGTGATCGTCGACGGCGAAGCAATGATCTCATCAGCATAAGCCGAGACGTAGTAGCCGCCAGAAGCCGCAACATCGCCCATCGAAACCACAATGTGCTTGCCACGCTCCTTGGCCGTCCGCAGCGCCGCGAGGATCTGGTCCGAAGCAACCACCGAACCGCCAGGACTGGAGACGCGGAAGACGATTGCCGCTACGTCCTCATCTTCCGAGGCATCGAGCAAAGCTTGCGCGATTGCGTCGCTGTTCATCGCGGATTCGCCGCCGAACACATCGTGGCTCTCCGGGCCGGAGACGATCGCGCCTTCACCCTGCACAACCGCGATAACACGGCCACCAGAATGGGTCGGTGCACGATAATCATCGAAATCGACCAATTCAGAATTCTCCGCGCGTGCAAGCGCTGCACGTTCGGCCTCTTCCGGACGACCGATCTGATCGATCAAGCTCAGCTCACGCGCGCGCTGGGCGGTGAAAGGTGTTGCCTCAACGGCAGCACGTGTTGCGTCCGGCGTGATGCCACGATCGGCCGCGATGTTGGTGATCATGTTGCCGTAAATGCCGTTCATCAGACTCGTAATCTCTTCACGGTGCGCTGGTGTGAACGTGCGTTGGGTCAGCGAGTTCGGATAGGTTTTGTAATCCTCGCGCTGCTCAAACTGCGCTTGCAGGTGATAACGCTGCAGCGTCTGTCCGAAGAACGTCACCTCGGCCGAAAGACCCATCGGCTGGAATTCGCTCGTCTCCTGAAGCCAGACTTCATCGGAGTCAGCGATCGCCATGTAGCCGGGCATGCCCATGCGCACGCCATCGTTCTGAAGGTGCGCGACGACGAACTTGCCGGATTCACGGAACGCCGCGAGCGCGGCGCGGAGCTCTTCTGCCTGCGCTGCCTGCATGCCGCCCGTGTTGGCGCGGATATAGATGCCTTCAACCGCGTTGTCGGTCCGCGCCGCGTCGATCTTGGCGAGAACATCGAGAAGCGCGCTACTTGTGCCGCTCAAAGATGCGAACGGATTGGCGGGACGCTGGTCAGTAAGCGGCTCGCGCAGGTCGAGCGCCAAAACCATGTGCGCCGGCTGGGCCGGCTGGCCGCCGAATGAGGCCGCCAGCATGCCGATGAGAAGGAAGGGTCCGATAAAGAGGAAAAGGACCAGACCAGTCAGCACACCCGCGACGGTGATCAAAAATTGCTTCACGGCAGAAGACTCCACCCCGGCCCTCTGCCGGGTTTATCGATAAATGATATGGACCGAGGGCCCACGCAAGCGGAATTTTATCGAAAAATGATAAACCGGCGGCCTGGGGCGGCTTGGAGCAGGACAAAACCTTGCTGCCGCGCGCTATTTTCCCCAACCGCGACATGGCGCATGATCACGAGCGGAGGGGTGCGCTCCTGATGGCTATGTCGCGCGGCAGACCCGCATTCGCTACGGACGACTGGATGCTTGAGCAGCAGCTCCGAGCGGAGGTCGAGGCTGAGGGCTGGCGAAGCCTTCGCCAGAAGTTAGCCGCGCCCGAGCCGCCCCCACCGCCGATCCAGGCGACCGTGGTCCAAGTTCAGGCCGATCACAACAGCACCGGCAGCACGATCCTCAAGGCGCTTGTTCGCTTCATACTCGCTGCGTTCGCGGCCTATTTGGCCTGGATTGCCGGCGTGGACGCCCGCCTCGGCGAGTTCGACGTCTGGATGGCCACCGGCTCGACGTTCGCCGTAGTGCTCGCACTCTCGATGTTCGGCGCAGCCCGCGGCTTCGTTCACGCGGCGGCCGAGACCATGCGCTGGATTCTGCTGATCGGGATCGGCTTCGGGGCGACTTGGCTGGCGTTTAACTTGCCTTTGTAAGGTCCTGACCGTTATCGGGAAAACGGCCTCGCAAGTGGTCGGAGTAGCAAGATTCGAACTTACGACCCCCACGTCCCGAACGTGGTGCTCTACCAGGCTGAGCTATACTCCGACGCTTACGCGAGGCGCGCCTTTTACACCGTTTTTCGGGACGCGCAACGCACCCCGCCAGCGACGCTAAAGCACTGCCTTGGCCTCGGCAAAAGCCGCCACCGCCCGCTCGACTTCATCGCGCGTGTGGGCCGCTGACATCTGGGTCCGGATCCGTGCTTTGCCTTTGGGCACCACCGGATATGAGAAAGCGATCACATAGACGCCGCGCTTCAGAAGCTCCTCGGCCAGGGCCACAGCGGGCTTGGCGTCATAGAGCATGACCGGGATGATCGGATGCTCTCCCGGCAAGAGATCAAAGCCGGCGGCTTCGAGCCCATTGCGGAAAAGCTCCATGTTCGACTTGAGCTGCTTTCTGAGATCATCGCCCTTCGCCGCAAGCTCTACTGCCTTACGGGCAGCCGCCACGATCGGCGGTGGCACGGTGTTGGAGAAAAGGTAAGGGCGTGAGCGCTGACGCAGCAACTCAACTATGGCGCGCTTGGCGCTGGTGAAGCCGCCGCTCGCACCGCCAAGCGCCTTGCCGAGCGTGCTGGTGAGAATGTCGAGGCGCTCGATGCAGTTGCGATACTCGGCGGTGCCGCGCCCCCCCGGACCAACAATGCCCGTCGAATGGGAATCATCAACGTGAACGAGAGCGTTGTAGCGCTCGGCCAGATCGCAAATCTGATCGAGCGAAGCGATGACGCCGTCCATCGAGAAGACACCGTCCGTTGAGATCAATTTGAACCGCGCGCCCGCGGCATCAGCCGCTTTCAGCTGCGCTTCGAGATCGTTCATGTCATTATTTTTGTAGCGATAACGCTGCGCCTTGCAGAGCCGCACGCCATCGATGATCGACGCGTGGTTCAGCTCGTCCGAGATGATCGCGTCTTCAGCGCCGAGCAAAACCTCGAACAAGCCGCCGTTGGCGTCGAAGCATGAAGGATAAAGGATCGTATCCTCCATCTGCAGCCACTTGGAGAGATCATCCTCCAGCTGCTTGTGCACCGTCTGCGTACCGCAGATGAAGCGCACCGAGGCCATGCCGTAGCCCCACTGGTCCAAACCTTCGTGCGCTGCGGCTTTGATCCGCGCATCCTGCGCCAGGCCCAGATAATTGTTGGCGCACATATTGATGACGGACTTGCCGCCGGTGACGCCAATCTCCGCACCTTGCGGCGTCGCGATCACACGCTCTTCTTTGTAGAAGCCCGCCTCACGAATGCTGGCGATCTCTTTTTCGATGTGCTTTTGAAATTCGCCGTACATGGCTTAGGCGTTCTCCCAATTCAGAACGATCTTGCCTGACTTGCCTTCGAGCATCGTCTCGAAGCCCTCTTCGAACTTATCGTATGGCAGGCGGTGGGTGATGATCGGGGAGAGATCGAGGCCGGATTGGATGAGTGTGGTCATCTTGTACCAGGTCTCAAAGATCTCCCGGCCGTAGATGCCCTTGATCGTCAGCATATTGAAGACGACCTTGTTCCAGTCGATCTTCATGTCGCCGGACGGGATGCCGAGCATCGAAATCTTGGCGCCGTGGCTCATGTTGTCGATCATGTCCGACAGCGCATTCGGCGCGCCGGACATTTCAAGGCCAACGTCGAAACCCTCGCTCATACCGAGTTCCTTCTGCACGTCGCCGAGCGTTTCCTTCGACACGTTCACCGTACGCGTCGCGCCGACCTTCTTGGCCAGCGCCAGGCGATAATCGTTGATGTCGGTGATGACGACATGACGCGCGCCTACGTGCTTGGCGATCGCCGCCGCCATCGCGCCGATCGGCCCCGCGCCTGTGATCAGCACATCTTCGCCGACCATGTCCCATTGCAGCGCCGTGTGCGTCGCGTTGCCGAAGGGGTCGAAGATCGAGGCGACATCGAGATCGATGCCGTCGTGATGGTGCCAGACGTTTGCGTTCGGAATGACGATGTATTCAGCAAAGCAGCCGGGCCGATTGACGCCAACGCCGCTCGTGTATGGGCAAAGGTGGCGGCGCCCAGCCATGCAATTGCGGCAGCGGCCACAAACGATGTGGCCTTCGCCGGAGACGATCATGCCCGGCTTATAGTCGTTGACGTTGTCACCGACCTCGACGACTTCGCCGACGAACTCGTGCCCAACGACCATCGGCACTGGGATCGTCTTTTGCGCCCACTCATCCCACTTATAGATGTGGATGTCGGTGCCGCAGATCGCGGTGCGCTTCACGCGGATCTTCACATCGTTGGGGCCCGCTTGCGGCTCCGGCACGTCTTCCAGCCAAAGCCCACGTTCGGCCTCGCGTTTGACCAGCGCTTTCAACGGCCTCTCCTTAAATGCGGTAAGCACGATCTTATCCCGCGCTCAAAATCCAAGTGTTTGGAAATCAGTCCATTATCGCCTACCTAGCTGAACGACAATCGCCTAACGTCAAGCAGACTTCATGCTTTCAGTCCTCGACCTCTTTCGCATCGGTATCGGCCCTTCGAGCTCGCATACGCTCGGGCCGATCCGCATTGGCAAACGCTTCCTGGAAGACCTCAAAAGCGCTGTGGAACTGGACGCGGTGGCGAACGTCGTCGTGGAACTGCAAGGTTCGCTGGCGCTGACGGGAAAGGGCCACGCAACGCCGAAAGCCGTTGTGCTGGGGCTGTTCGGGCTAGATCCGGAAACGCTCGATCCCGATGTCGCGGAAGCGACGGTTGAACGCGTGGCGGCAGAGAAGCGAGTGGCTTTGCTGGGATCGCACGAGATCGGGTTCGACCCCGAGACGGATATCGTTTTCGCCTATCACATCATGCCGGAACTGCATCCGAACGGCATGAAGCTCAGCGCACGCGGCGCGGGCGGCATAGTGCTATTCGAGCAAACTTATTACTCAACCGGCGGCGGCTTCATCGCGACGGAAAAGCAACTCCGCACGCCAGCGCCAAAGGATTTGATCACCACCGGTCGCAAAGTGCCGTTCCCGTTCGGCTCCGCCGCCGAGCTGCTTGAACACTGCGCGCGGGAGGGCAAATCGATCGAGGAGATCATTTGCGCCAACGAAGATGCGATGCGCCCGCGCGAGGAAACTGACGCGCGCCTGGATCGCGTAGCGCGGGTGATGACGGCTTGTATCGAGCGCGGCCTGCATAAGGACGGCATTCTACCGGGCGCCTTGCAGGTGACACGGCGCGCCCCAGCGATCTGGAAGAAGTTGAAGGAGCAGCCCGGCGCCAATGAACCGGAGCGCCTGTTCGATTGGCTCAACGTCTACGCGATGGCGGTGAATGAAGAGAACGCGGCAGGCGGCCAAGTGGTGACCGCGCCAACCAACGGCGCAGCCGGCATCCTACCCTCGATCCTCCGGCACTATTGCCTGAGCAGCCCGGATCCAATCGGCGACGCACGGCGTTTTCTGCTCACGGCCGGCGGCATTGGCCTTCTCTATAAGCAGCGCGCTTCAATCTCGGGCGCGGAGATGGGCTGCCAGGGTGAGGTTGGCGTCGCCTGCTCGATGGCCGCGGCCGGGCTGTCAGCAGTTTGGGGCGGCTCACCGCAGCAGGTGGCGAATGCGGCAGAGATCGGCATGGAGCACAATCTTGGACTGACCTGCGATCCGGTCGGCGGGCTTGTGCAAATCCCCTGCATCGAGCGGAACGCGGTCGGGTCGGTGAAGGCGGTGAACGGCGCGCGGCTTTCGCTACACTCGGACACGCCCAGCAAGGTCTCCCTGGATCAGGTCATCGAGACCATGCGCCAGACGGGGGTGGATATGTCCTCCAAGTACAAGGAAACGAGCCAGGGCGGGCTGGCCGTCAACGTAGTCGAGTGCTGAAACCCCGTTTGGGCCAAAGACTTGAGATGCGTCAGCCGGGCGCTGTTGCATCCCGCGGCGGGCGCCTCTAAGTACGCGCTTCGCCGGTTTTGGGGTGTCGCCAAGCGGTAAGGCAGCGGTTTTTGGTACCGCCATTCCTAGGTTCGAATCCTAGCACCCCAGCCAGCGAACTACCGAACGGAAGTGACGTAACGAACCGCTTGTCAGCGTGTTGACCAGCGGCCCAAGAAGACTTGCGTTTCAGAACGGAGCGATGATGGCGCGGAAGAGCTATATACCTGGTGACTTCGAATTGGTCGTGAAGCGCTCGAAGACCGGCCTTGGCCTTTTCGCGGAAAGCGAGATTCCGAAGAACGCCTGCATCATCGAATATACCGGCGTGCAGATTTCCAAAGAGCAGGAAGAAAAGAGCCGCTCGAAATATCTGTTCGAGATTCACGCGCGCAAAACCATCGACGGCGCGCCGCGCTGGAACACCGCGCGCTACATCAACCACTCATGCCGCGCCAATTGCGAGCCCAACATCCATAAGGGCCGCGTGTTCATTCACGCCAAGCGCAAGATCAAGCCGGGAGAAGAGCTGAACTATGATTACGGCAAGAACTACTTCAATGAGTACCTGAAGGACATTTGCGCCTGCCCGAAGTGCGAAGAAAAGCGCGCCTCGGTGAAAGCCGCGACCGCCAAGACGGCGGCGCGCAAGCGTGCGAGTAAAAAGACCACCACGAAAAAAGCGACCTCTTCGCGCAAGGAACGCTAACGTAGGTTGGAGTGCCGGGGCCGCACGATCCTTTAGAGAGTTTTGACGTCGGCGCCTTTGGCTTTGCCTATAATCACGACTTGGCTAAGGCCGATAAAGAGGCCGTGCTCAACCACGCCCGCGATCTCCTTGAGAGCCGCCCCGAGCTTGGCGGGATCCGGAATGCGCTTGGCATGAGCGTCGAGGATGTAGTTGCCGCCATCGGTGATGACAGGCTCGTTGGCTTTACCGCTGACGCGGAGAACCACTTCATCGCCGGCGCAACCGGTCGCGCGCAGCGCTTGGACCACGCGCTCTTGGGTCAAAGCGAACCCAAAGCGTGTCACTTCAACCGGTAGCGGAAAATCACCGAGGGTTTCGACCCATTTGGTTTCATCGGCGATGACCACCATCATCTTCGATGCCGCGGCGACGATTTTTTCGCGCAACAGAGCACCGCCGCCACCCTTGATCAGGCGAAACTGATGATCGACTTCGTCGGCGCCATCGACGTCGACATCGATGGACGTGATCTGACTGATCTCCAGAAGCGGCACGCCAACCTGCTCAGCCAGATTTCGCGTTGCTTCAGAGGTCGGCACACCTTTGACGCGGAGCCCCTGCCGGACGCGCTCGCCCAGCTGACGCACGAAGTGAGCTGACGTCGAACCGGTGCCGAGGCCGACGACCATGCCGTCCTTCACATAATCAAGCGCAGCCTGCGCCGCGTTGAACTTGGCGATGTCTCCGCTCACTTGTGCTCGTCCTTCTTCGCGGCTTTCGCTGCAAGTTTCTTCTCTTTGTTCTTAGTCGCCCATCCTTCGAGATTGACCTGGCGGCCGCGCGCCACGCCGAGCGCACCATCGGGGACGTCTTTGGTGATAACGCTGCCGGTGCCTGTGTAGGCGCCGTTGCCGATGGTGACGGGCGAGACGAGAGCAGTGTCCGAGCCTATGAAGGCGTCGGCGCCTATGGTGGAGCGATATTTGTCGAAGCCATCGTAATTGCACACGATCGTGCCGGCGCCGATATTGGCGCGCGGGCCGACGTCGGCGTCGCCGATGTAGGCAAGGTGGCTCGCCTTCGCGCCTTCGCCGAAGTTGGAGTTCTTCACTTCAACGAAGTTGCCGATCTTCACTTTCGCCGCGAGTTTCGCGCCCGGACGAAAGCGCGCAAATGGGCCGATTTCAGAGTTGGGCCCCACTTCGGTGCGTTCGAAGTGACAGTAAGCATGAATGGTCGCGCCACGGCAGATCTTCACGCCTGTGCCGAAGAAGACGTTAGGTTCGATGACAGCGTCCTGCTCGATCACTGTGTCGTAGGAAAAGAACACTGTGGCGGGGTCGATGAGCGTAACACCCGCTTCCATCGCCGCTTCGCGAGCGCGCGCTTGGAAGGCGGCCTCGGCGTCGGCGAGTTGCGCCCGAGAATTCACACCCAGCAATTCCTCTGCGCGCGCTTCGACAATGCTGACTTTCATGGCGGCAGTGCGAGCCATGCCCGGAATGTCGGTTAGATAAAACTCCTGCTGCGCGTTATCGTTGCGCAATTTCGAGAGCAGATCGAACAGGACTTTGGCGTCGGCAACCAAAGCGCCGGCGTTGCAAAGATTGACTGCGAGCTCTTCTTTGTTCGCGTCTCGATGTTCGACGTTGCGTAGGAAATTTCCCGCGGCGTCGGTGATGATGCGACCATAACCGGTGGGATCGTCAGCGTGGAATGCGAGTACGACGACATCAGCGCCAGCCTCACGTGCAGTGAACATTTGCGAAAGGGTTTCAGTGCGGATGAGCGGTGTGTCGCCGAAATAGACGACGACGCTGCCCTCAAAGCCCGAGAGTACGCTGGCTGCGGCGCGCGCCGCATCACCGGTGCCGCGCGGAACGTCCTGGATCGCGGTCGAGCCTTCACCGAGAACCGAGGTCACGCGCTCGGCCAATGCCGGCGCGTTTGGCGGGATCACCACCACCGTGCGCGCGCAATTCAGTTCCCGCGCCAGAGCAATGGACCAATCCACCAGCGGCCTGCCGCCCATTTTGTGCAGCATTTTGGGCGTCTCGGACTTCATCCGCTTGCCCTGTCCCGCCGCCAAAATAATTGCGGCCCGCGCCCGGCTCATGTGTTCCGACCTTGTTCGAATCCTGCGCAGGTTCTAGCCGATGCGCTTCTCAGAGGCATCCCATGAGCAGCGGCGAACTGGCCGACTCGACCATTGTTTTCGACCTGGACGGCACGCTGGTGGACACCGCGCCGGACATTGTGCGTGCGCTGAACGAAACAATGGACTTGGAAGGCCTGCCGCGGGTCAAACTGGATACCGTGCGCAACCTCATTGGCCACGGCGCGCGGGTGCTAATCGAGCGCGCCTCGGCGCTGCAGGGGGTAACGTTTTCAGCGACCCGTTTGGATCAGCTGACCAACGAATTCGTGACGTTCTACGCAGCCGATATCGCGCGCGAGTCAAGACCATTCGACGGCGTCGTCCAGCAGCTCGATATTCTGGCTGACCTCGGCGCGAAGCTCGCGGTCTGCACCAACAAGCGTACGGCGCTTTCGGTTCAACTTTTGGATGCACTGGAGCTTAGCGAGCGTTTTTCGGCGATCGTTGGCGCGGATGCGGTCAAGGATCGCAAACCGCATCCAGATCACTATCGCGCGGCGGTGACGCGCGCTGGCGGTGTTGTGCGGCGTTCGGTGATGGTTGGAGATGGCGCGGCTGATGTCGGCTCAGCGCGCGCGGCCGGTGCGCCGGTTTGCATCGTGAGCTTCGGCTATAGCGACATCGACGCCGAGAAACTCGGCGCCGATGTGCTGCTCCACAGATTTTCAGAGTTGGCGCCGGCCTGTCGCCGCCTGCTGGCGGCGCGCCCATAAACCAACAGGTACCGGCGCTTACGCGACTTCCAACAAGCCGCGACGGCTAGGGGACGGCCGCTCGTCATCATCGGAACGCTTGGTCGGGAAACCATTGACCATGTCACTGCGAACGTCCGTGCGCGCAGAACGCATCGCCGCAACGAAGCCAGCTTCAATAAGCTTCACATCGACGTTGTAGCCCCGTTCGCGCCAGTATTCTTCAATGCGCAACTTCAGACGCCGTGCGCCATCCACATTGCAGAAATCGTGATCCATTCAGCTCCACCACATGAGTTGCTCGGTTCCGGGTTGGGCTCAATGGCCCGGGACCGGTCGCGCGGATCTCCGCTCCGCGCTTTGCGTCAGCCCCCTCACTCGCTCCCGCAGGACGTATCCTTAGCGACAAGCGAGGCGACGATATGGCGAGTTCGCGTCTGGAGGACAATTGCGATCACAAAGTCCTGATGCCGCAGCCTAACGTACGCTGCGGCATGGCGGTGCGCGGCGCCGGCGACGCGCTTTGCACTACGGTACTTTGGGAAAATAGATGGTGGGCGCGACAGGGATTGAATCTGTCTGAACCGCCCTGCGAACCTTGAAAATCAAGGGTCCGTCAAACTGTTCGACGTCCGTTCACGGCCAATGCAGTCAATGCGTTACAAGCCAGTTTGACCATCTTGGTAGTCCACGAAGCTGCGCGAGGCGGTCATCGGCTCAGGATGGGTAGAGTCGTGTCAGGAGGCCCGTCACCGCAGAATCAGCGCGTAGTCCCCGCGCGCTCATCACGACCATTGAACTAGCACAAGGCGCCGGAAACCCTACTGGCGTGAATGTGCCGAGTAACGGACAAGCGAGCCCACTCGACGACCGACTGGACATGGTCAAAAAGCCGCCGTCACGCGTACCGTGTCGCGAAGGAGGGAAACACTCGTTCGCCCATCTCGGCCATCGGCCTTGCAGTGGCGCGACGATGCGCAAGCGGGACGCAAGTCATCATGACTTCAAAAGGTCGAGAGCCACATCGACAATCATGTCCTCTTGCCCGCCAACCATCTTCCGCCGTCCGAGTTCGACCAGGATCGCGCGCGTGTCGAGTCCGTACTCGGCCGCCGCTTTTTCTGCATGCCGCAAGAAGCTCGAATAAACGCCAGCGTAACCGAGTGTCAGCGTTTCACGATCCACGCGGACTGGTCGATCCTGCAGCGGCCTCACAAGCTCCTCGGCCGCATCCATCAATTTGAATAGGTCGCAACCATGGTTCCAACCATAGAGATCGGCCGCCGCGATGAATACTTCGAGCGGCGCGTTGCCGGCGCCCGCGCCCATTGCCGCGAGACTCGCATCGACGCGGATCGCGCCATTCTCCACCGCGACAATTGAATTGGCTACGCCCAGCGAGAGATTGTGGTGCGCATGGATACCGCGCTCGGTCTCGGGCTTCAGCACCTTGTCGTACGCCTGAAAGCGTGCCGCGACCTCGGGCATGGTGAGGCGCCCGCCGCTGTCGGTGACATACACACATTGGGCGCCATAGGACTCCATGAGCTTGGCTTGGACCGCGAGCGCCTCCGGCGCGCTCATGTGGCTCATCATCAGGAAGCCTGAGACATCCATGCCGAGCACGCGTGCAGCTTCGATATGCTGCTTCGAGACATCGGCTTCCGTGCAATGCGTAGCGATGCGCACCGAACGCACACCCATCGCGTAAGCGTGCTTGAGATCGTGCACCGTGCCGATGCCAGGCAGGAGCAACGTCGTTAGCTTGGCGTGTTTCAAAACCTCTGCAACCGCGCCGATCCAATCCCAGTCGGTATGGGCGCCGAAGCCATAGTTGAACGATGAGCCTTGGAGGCCATCGCCATGCGCCACTTCAATGGCGTCGACCTTGGCTTCGTCGAGCGCGCGCGCAATAGCGCGCACTTGGCCTAGTCCGTATTGATGACGGATGGCGTGCATGCCGTCGCGCAGCGTGACATCCTGGATGTAAAGCTTGCCGGCTTTTGGATCGAAGCTCATGCCGGCTTTTCCCGGCTCATACGGTGGGCGATCTTCTCCGCCGTTTTGAGCGCGGCCGACGTCATGATGTCGAGATTGCCGGCATAGGCCGGCAGATAATGCGCCGCACCCTCCACTTCGAGAAATACGCTCACTTTCAGTCCCGTAAACTCGCCGTTCATTTCAGGAATCTTCAGAGGCCGGTTCGAACCGATATGCTCGAACTGCACCTTCTGCTTTAACCGATAGCCCGGCACGTACGCCTGCACTTCCTCCACCATTGACTCGATACTCGCCTCGATCTCGGCTTTATCGGCGTCATCACAGAGGCAATATACTGTGTCGCGCATGATCAATGGCGGCTCGGCCGGATTGAGGATGATGATGGCTTTTCCGCGCCGGGCGCCGCCCACGCTCTCAATCGCTTTCGAAGTGGTTTCGGTGAACTCATCAATATTGGCGCGCGTGCCGGGGCCGGCGGATCTTGAAGAAATGGAGGCGACGATCTCGCCATAATGTACTTTGGCGACGCGATTGACGGCATACACTATCGGGATGGTCGCCTGCCCGCCGCACGTTACCATGTTGACGTTGGACGCATCGAGATAGGCTTCGCCATTGACCGGCGGGATCGTGAAAGGCCCGATCGCCGCCGGCGTCAGATCAATGACGCGCTTGCCATGCGCGCGCAGCACCTCGTCATGGCGTTTGTGCGCGCCGGCGGAGGTCGCATCGAAAACAATGGCGATGTCCTTGAACTGGGGCATGTCGACGAGCCCATCGACGCCCTTGGCCGTGGTGGCGACGCCCAAACGCTCGGCGCGTTTCAACCCGTCCGATTCTGGATCGATACCGACAAACGCGCCGACTTCCAGCACGTCGGACAGACGCATAACCTTGATCATCAAATCCGTGCCGATATTGCCAGAGCCGATGATCGCGACCTTGGTCTTGGTCATCATTGGTCACCGGGAAAGCTGAAACTCACCGCGCCGAGGCCGCCAATCTGCGCCCGCACGGCATCGCCTGGCTTAATCGCAACCATTGGCCCAAGCGCGCCAGTCAAGATGACATCACCTCGCTTCAAGCTCTCGCCACGTTCGGTAAGCGTGCGCGCCAACCACGCCGCGGCGTTAAGCGGATGGCCTAAACAGGCTGCGCCCGCGCCGAGGGAAGCGACCTTTCCGTTCACCTCAAGCGCCATCCCGCACGTGTAGAGATCAAGCCCGGCGAGCGGCTTGCGCTCCTGGCCGAGAACGAAGAACGCCGATGAACCATTATCCGCAACCGTATCGGCGAAGGTAATCTTCCAGTCGGCAATGCGGCTGTCGACGATCTCGATCGCGGCAACCGCGCACTCTACCGCGCTCGTTACACTTTCCACCGTTGCGTTCAAATCCGCGAAGTCACGCGCCATGATAAGCGCAATCTCCGCTTCGGCTTTGGGTTGGAGCACCTTGCGGGCATCTAGTTTCCCGCCATTGGATATCTCCATATCCGCAAACAGAACGCCGAAGTCAGGTCGATCGACACCGAGTTGCTTCTGCACGGCTTCAGCAGTCAGACCCACCTTCCGTCCAACAACACGCCGCCCCTGCGCAGCCCAGTAAGCAGTGTTGATGCTCTGAACCGCATACGCACCGCCGATATCAATCGGCTCAAGAACCTCACGCAAAGGCGCAACTGGCGTTCCGCTATAGGCGCGGCGCAGCCGTTCTGCAGCCTCTTCCAATTCGATTTGCATTGATGAGTTCCTTTAATCTGGGGAGGCGAGCGCGATCATTCTACTTGCGGAGCTTCCCACGGTTTCGGCTTTTTCCAGGGTTGTGTGGTGTTGTCCCAGCGATTGATGCTGAAGCGGCGAAACTTCCAGGCGCCTTCCGCCTTGACACACTCATTGACGTAGTAGCCGAGGCTACGCACACCCAATTCACGCGTCGCAGGCTGCAAACGGAAGTGCGTTGCATAAGCATAGACCACGCAAGAGCTGCCATCGCCGTCGAAACGGAACTGCCCCGCTTGGTGCAGCCACACATCGCCGGCGGTGTCGCGCGTGCTCAGTAGATTGAGGAACCAATCACGCATCGCTGCTTCAGTTTCGTAACGGCGTCCGATGCCGATGAGAATGGCGTCTTGCGTGAACAGATCGAGGAAACCGTCGACATCGCTGCAATCGAACGCCCACAAATACGCGCTGAATAGATCCTGGATCGCGGCGCGATCCTCAAGCGTCAACCGGCGCCGAGGCGAAGCCTCCGCCGTCGCCGCAGTAACTGCACTCGCGAGTGCTGCCGGCAGCAGCAAGGCTGAACGCCGGCTCGTTCCGGCGTTCCGGCGACGGATCGCTTCATTCATTATCGTGCTCCGGGGTCCTAACTGCGGTTCTCACGCACGACGTCGTAGATGATCGCCGCCAGGGTGACGATCGTTGCGATTGAGTGGTGAATGGCGACGTACACGCATATGCTAACATCCATTGCCCCGTACTACTTCCAAACCAATAGATTGCGCACGACTTGCTCCCGCACCTCTTTGGCCCAAAGCGGCTTGGGCGCCGACAGCACGTTGGCGAACGCCACGTAGTAACCAGCGTAACTGGCCAGAAGGAACGTGTTGTAGAACAGCTCGCGCGGGCCGATGAAGATCGCACGCGGAGAACCGTCAACGAACGTGCTGAGATAAAAGATCGTGATCGAGATCGGCAGCTCGGCGACCAGCGCGATCGGCACGAAGCGGTTGGTCAGCAGGCAAACGCCCACTAGTGTTTCCACCACCTTGATGACAGCGAACAAGCCCGTCGCATTCATCTCGTCGATGAACGGCCCTACCGGCGTGCCGTCCGTCGGTGGCGGCGGCAAATAGTCAAAAAAATAGTTGGTGCCTGACACCAGCGAGTGAACGGCGAAAGCGACCCGAACCCAAAGCATGAGGTACTTCATCGCGCTCCCCCGCTTAAGTGAGCGCGCCGCCGGCCATAGAGCAATTGCAGGATATCACCCGCCGTCTTTGCTCTCATGAACTTATTGCGTAGCGCCGCGTGCCCTCCCGCTTCGTCCAATATCGCGCTCAAAGCCATGCTAACTACGGTTCTTGCGCACGACGTCGTAGATGATCGTCACCAGAGTGACGATGGTCGCGATTGAGTAGTGAATGGCGTCATAACCACTGATGCTAACGTCCATTGCCCCCTCCTACTTCCAAACCAATAGATTGCGCACGACTTGCTCCCGCACCTCTTTGGCCCAAAGCGGCTTGGGCGCCGACAGCGCGCTGGCGAGCGCCACATAGTAACCAGCGTAACTGACAAGAAGGAACGTGTTGTAGAACAGCTCGCGCGGGCCAGTGAAAACTGAACGCGGCGATTCCGTCACGAACGTGCTGAGATAGAAGATGGTGATCGAGATCGGTAGCTCGGCAACCAGCGCGATCGGCACGAAGCGGTTGGTCAGCAGGCAAACGCCCACTAGTGTTTCCACCACCTTGATGACGGCGAACAAACCCGTCGCATCCATCTCGTCGATGAACGGCCCGATCGGCGTGGCCCCGGTGGGTGGCTGCGGCAAGAAATCGAAAAAATAGTTGCTGCCTGAGATCAGGGAGTGAGCGCCGAAGGCGATCCTCACCCACAAGATGAAGTACTTCATTTTTCCCTCCCGATCAGAGTATCGCTGCAGCGCCGCCGGCTAGTCCGCTCCCGCCGTAGATCCAGTGCAGCGTCTCGAACCATTGTTCGGCGGATTTTGCTTGCATGATCTGATTTCGCAGCGCGGCGTGCGGCCCTGCCGGATGGTAGATGTGGTCGCCTATCCAGCGCGATTGCAGTTGAACGCGTGCGGTGCGCAGAACGCGCATATCCTGGTATGCACGAAAAGCGCGTTCGATATCGCCGTCAGCGGCTTCCAGTTGCGCCGAGAGGCAGACGGCATCCTCCATCGCCATGCATGCGCCTTGCGCGAAGTACTGCATCATCGGATGCGCCGCGTCGCCCAACAGCGTCACCCGTCCGTCGCACCAATTGCTGATGGGATCACGATCGCACAGCACCCAGAGCTTCCAGTTCGTACCGAAGTCAATGATCTGGCGCGCGCGCTCGTGCACGTGCTCGAAGCCGCGGCGAACTTCATCGGCTGCCACCGGCTTGCCCGCCACGGGCTCCGGCGCGTCGTTGTGGTAAGTCACGACGAGATTAAAGGCCTTCCACCCCGATAGTGGATAATGGACGATATGGCACTTCGGTCCCGCCCATAGCGTGGCCGCGTTCCATCGTAGGTCCTCCGGCATCTGCTCGGTGGGGATCACGGAACGATAAGTTGTGTGACCCGAGACGCGCGGCTTGGCCTCGCCCGCCACGCGCTTGCGCACGTTCGACCACAGGCCGTCCGCGCCGATCAGCGCCGCGCCGGCGACGCGCTCGCCATTGGCCAGGATCGCGGTGACGCGCTTGCCATCTTGTTCGTAGTCGGCCACTTCCGCGCTGGTGCGCAGCTCCACCAGCGGGCTCGCTTTGCAGGCCTCGAGAAAAACACTGAACAGCTCACCACGGTGGACGACCGCATAAGGGTTGCCAAAGCGGGCCCGGAACTCCGCCTCCAACGGAATGCGGACTATCTCGTCGGCGCTCAAGGCATCCATCAAACGCAGGCTGTCGATGTAGACCGCCATCGAGCGCGCAGCGTCGCCGACGCCGAGATAGTCGAAGGCGTGAAACGCATTCGGGCCGAGCTGAATGCCGGCGCCGATCTCACCGAACACAGGCGATTTTTCCAGCACGATGCACCGGAAGCCCTTCGACGAGAGACCCTTCGCCGTAGCGAGCCCGCCGATGCCTCCACCGGCGATCAGGATAGGCGTGTCGTTCTTCATTGCCGTTTCCTCCTCCCCGCCTGATCTTGGTGTTAGAGGTCGCAGTCGGGTTGGTTGTGCGGATGAGCGTCGGCGAAAGCCGGAAGCGCCTCGCACGCATCGAAAATCTGCTGGAGCCGCGGCCAGGCGCTCATATCGACGCCGAAGCGCTGCGCCGAATAAACCTGTGGCACGAGGCAAATGTCAGCCAGACTCGGCGCATCGCCGAAGCAGAACGGCCCCTCTGGATCGAGCTGCAGCAACGCCGCGCACGCGTCGAACCCCTCCAAGATCCAGCGTTTGCGCCATTTATCCAACCCGGTTTCGTCGCACTGCAGCTCCTCTCGCAGAAAGTTGAGCACGCGCAGATTGTTGAGCGGATGGATGTCAGCGGCGATGACCTGGGCAAAGCCTCGCACGCGGGCGCGAAGGTGCGCATCGCGCGGCAGCAGCGGCGGGTTGGCGAAGGTTTCGTCCAGCCACTCTATGATCGCCAACGACTGGGTCAGGTCGCCGCTTTCGGTTTCCAATGCCGGCACCAGCCCTTGCGGATTGTGAACGAGATAGGCCGGACTACGCTGCTCGCCGCGGCGCAAGTGCACGAACGACGGTTCGTAACTCACGCCCTTCAGATTGAGCGCGATGCGGCAGCGGTACGCCGCTGAACTGCGGAAGTAGCCGTGCAGGAGCATCCTCATTCTGGCGGACCGATCGAGAGCTGCACCGGGGTCAGGCCATCGATCGTGCCAGTGATCGCGTCGCCAGACACAACCGGGCCAACGCCTTCAGGCGTGCCGGTGTAGATCAGGTCGCCCGGGCCGAGGTGATAGAAGCCCGACAGATGCGATACCAATTCGGCCACGCTCCAGACCAGATCGGAAAGGGAAGCGTGCTGCTTGATCGCCTCGCCCACCTTAAGCGTAATACGCTGCTGGCCGACGGCGCCGAACGCGGCGGCCTTGGTAATCGGCGCGATAATCGCCGATTGTTCGAATGCCTTTCCAAGGTCCCAGGGGCGCTGCTTGGCGCGGGCAGCGAGTTGGAGGTCGCGGCGCGTCATGTCCAAGCCGGCAGCGTAGCCGTACACGACTTTAAGCGCATCCTCGACACTGATTTTGAACGCCGGCGCGCCGATCGCGACCACGAGTTCCATCTCGTAATGATAGTTGCTTGTGCCCGGCGGGTACGCGACACACGCGCCGCTCAGCGTGATCGCCGACGCAGGCTTGGTGAAATAGAACGGCGCCTCGCGGTCGACCTCGACTCCCATCTCTCGGGCGTGCGCTTCATAATTGCGACCAACGCAAAAGATTCGGCGCACCGGATACAGTGCGGTCTCGCCGGTGACCGGCACCGTGTAGGTAGGCTCAGGCGGAAACAGTAATTGCTCGCTCATCGCGGGCGCTCCTCGTAGTAACCGAGCTTTTCCTGCAGCGGCCGGTCGTGAATACGGATCAGGAAAGCTTCCTCGCCATCGGCGCTGAGAGTGACTTCGGAAAACACCGGAATGCTGATGGTGTCCTTCGGACCCCAGCGCATGCGCTCACCGTTGACCATGGCGACGCCCTTGCCGTGCACGACGTGATAAACTTCACTGGTCGAGCGCAATGCCGGACGCACGACCTCCCCCGGTCGCAGCATCAGCGCGGCGAAGCCAAGAGCGGGTAGAACGGCCTGGCCGGTTTCCGGATTGACGTAATCGAGCTCGACTGTTTCCGCGCCCGCGTGCTTCGCCATTGCGTGCAGTGCTTCGCGAGTGCGTCGCCAGGGAAAGCGCATCATTGGATATTGCGCCGTGGGCGCACTCGGCGAGCGCGGTGGCCGCAAGCCAGCAGCCAAGTACTCGACTTCGGACGCATCCGGGCGATTGCGGCGCGCCTGTAGCGGCGCCTCTTCAGCGTAAGAGCCCTCCAAATAGACGAACAAGGGCAAATCTAGTGCGTCGAGCCAAATTACCGGCTTGTCTCCCTCGTGGGCGTGATCGTGCCATCGGCCGCCCGGCGTCAGGACGATGTCGCCTTCCTGCATCGGCAGCTTTTCGCCCTCAACAATAGTGAACCCGCCCTCCCCCTCAACGATCACACGCGCCGCGCTGGGGGTGTGCCGGTGCGCGGGGGCGGTCTCACCAGGCAACAGCAATTGCATGCCGAGATATATCGACGCCGTGGCCTGCATGGAGCCAACGCCGCGCCCGGGATCGGAAAGCACCAACACCCGCCGCTCGGCTTTTTCCACTGGAGTGAGTTGTCCGGCGCGCAACAGTAACGGCCGCAAATCTGCGAATGCCCAGTGATGCGACTTTGTCGTGGCAATCGGCCGCTTGTGGGGAAGAAGGTTCCGCATCATCGGCCAAAGCGGTGCGACGCCCGCGGCGTTCATCGCGTCGCGATAGTCCTGCGGCAGCTCTTCAAGCGAGCCAAGCGTAGTGCTCACAGGCCTCACCTCTCGTCAACGCATTAGGTCGTATGCTACCTATTTCAAATCGTCAACGCGGCACGTCGCCGAATCCGGCTAAAGCGGAAGGGCATGCGCTTAGACTTCCATGAACTGGCAGGCTTCAATATTCGCCGCCTGCACCAAATCTCGGTGTCCATCTTCGACGACGAGATGGCTGCCGCCGAAATCGATCTGACTCAAGTTCAGTATGCGGCGCTGAACGCGCTCGCAACGTCACCGGGCATCGATCAAGGCACACTTGCGGGCCTCATCGCCTATGATCGCGTGACTATCGGAGGCGTCGTCGATCGATTGGTTTCGAAAGGGCTGGTGGTCCGGTCAGCAAATGCAGAGGACCGCCGGGCACATAGACTTGAAATCACGCCGACAGGCAGTGACTTGCTCGAGGTCGCCAACCCAATTGTTCGGCGCATTCAGCGGCAAATTCTTGGCGGTCTCTCCCCCGAGGAACGAAGCCTATTCACCGCCCTGCTCGCGAAGACGACCACTGCGAACAACGCCCGCAGCAAGGCTCCACTACGCTTTCCTGGTTGAGCGCGGCCACCGTCGCAGTCGGCGCCACCCGCCAATCGTCCTCACCAACTAACCCTCAGCAGCGTTGGTCTCCAAGGGTGAACGCCAGCCACCGGCAGCCCTCACTTGGCTCCCCCTATTCCTAAGTCTTGTTTTTGTTGAACAACCTTCCGCCTCATGGGGCAGGCCGCCCGCGATCATGGACGCCCCAAAGAGATTTCTCTGGATTCTATATTCTAGTTTCGCCTATGGTTCCCTAAAGAAAGCCCAAACATGGGCACAACGAGCTTGGTTCGGACTGGCTGGGACGCCGCCGGCGCCATGAGTGACGCTCGATTTGCGCATCTCGTGCAAGAGTGCGTCGGGGAGAGGGAGGAAACATTGGCTGAGGTTGCAAGCACTCGCTTTGGCGCGGGCAAAGTCGCGCTGTTGCTCATGTCTTCTGCATTGTCGTGCGCGACGTTTGCAGGCGCTGCGCACGCTCAACAAGCCGAAGAGGAAGACGGCGGCGTTGGTGAGATAATCGTCACAGCGCAACGATACGAGCAGAACCTCCAGGAAACGCCCCTTTCAGTGGTGGCCCTTGGTAGCGAACAACTCGACGCCATCGGCATCGACAACCTTTCTGGCTTCGACACCTTCATTCCCAACCTAAGCGCAGGAGGGACCGCCGCTCAGGGCAATGCAGTGGCGAGCTTCGCCATTCGCGGCATCGGCGGTGCACCTCAGGGATTCGTCACGCAAGAAAGCGCCGTCGGCGTCTACATCGATGACATACTGTTCGCTCGTCCGCATGGCGCCCTGCTGGACCTTCTAGACGTCGAACGCATTGAGGTTCTTCGCGGACCGCAAGGAACACTATTTGGACGCAACACGGCGGGCGGAGCAATTCGCTACGTCACGCATCAGCCAGCCTCAGTGTTGGAAGGAAGCCTGAGTGCAACGCTTGGCACTCACGAGCGTCGCGACGTCAGCGGCATGCTTAATTTGCCCCTCGGCGAGGATATCGCCGCTCGTCTTTCGTTCGCAAGCAATAGCCGCGACGGATACATTACCCGTGTCGATGACGGGTCGAGCGTTGGTGACGCCGATTCAGAAACATTTCGCCTTCAATTGCGAGCGCAGCCAACCGATCGGCTCGACATCAATTTCACAATCGACTCCATCAACACCAGCGACAATGGTTCGCCAACCATCATAGGCGAGTACTCGGCGACGGACCTTTACCCGGCGGCTCTCTATGGCGCTCAGTCTGTCGGTGGTCCGCCCGTAAACGTAGCCCGCGTCAATCAGATGCGCGCGCTTATGCCGGCGTCGGTGTCACCATCAAACTACTGCGGTCAGGGCCCGGTACTCGCAGCCCCCGTCGCACTGGCTAGCGTGCAAGCCTGCATCCAGAGCGATTTGGATTTCTACTATTCTCAGACTGGCGATTACTCGATTTATGGTGGCGTTCCGGATCGAAACGAATTCGAGAGCACCGGCATTTCGCTTAGCCTGAGCTACGATATCAACGACGCTATCACGTTTAACTCACTAACCGGATACCGGGTGTCCGACCAGTTCCAGTTTCAAGATTGGGACCGCACGCCAATCCCCCTGGTGCAGCAGTCGTCAATTGTCGAGATCGAGTACTTCACTCAAGAGTTCCAATTGATAGGCAGTTCGTTCGGCGATCGCCTGCGGTGGCAAGTCGGCGCTTTCTACTATGACGACCAAGCCCTCGACACGCGTCGTCGCTTCGATCCGTCCGGCGGCGCCAATAGCGCTGCCCTGGGTACGGTCGGCGAGGGCCAATTGGAGTACAAGGACATCGGCACGACCAGCCTGGCGGCCTATGGACAAGCGACGTTCGATTTCACCGAACAACTTAGCGCCACATTGGGCTTGCGTTGGACTCACGACGAAAAGGACTTCACGGCGTTTCGCGAGGCTCGCGGTCGCATCCCTGTTGGCGCACCACCTGTGTTGACGGCGGTGCCACAGAGCATTTCGGGTGAATGGGAGAACCTATCACCACGCTTAGGCATTGAGTACCGTTGGACGCCGGATATCATGACCTACGTGTCCGTCGCGCAAGGCTTCAAAGGAGGCGGCTTTAACGACACGGTGGCGTCCACCTGCTCCACATCGCCGCTGCCGAACTGCGGACTGAGTGCGTACGACGAAGAAAATCTTGTGACGTATGAGGCCGGCTGGCGCTCGGACCTCTTCGATAACCGCATACGCTTCAACGCGACTTACTTCCACACGGCCTACACAGATCAGCAGATTCAGCTGGCCGACCCGGGCCCACCTCCACTGGTTTACACCATCAACGGCGACGCGACCGTAGAGGGTGTTGAACTTGAGTTCATGGCGGCGGTCACCGACAACCTGCTGTTGCGAGCAAGCCTTGGATATGTCGATGCTCGGTATGACGGGATCTTGTACGGAATTAGCGGTCAACCCACCGCCACACCGGACACGCCCTACTTCAGAAGCCCAGAACTGTCGTACACGGTGGGCGTCAACTACACCCAACCCCTGGCCAACAACGCCGAGGTGACCTTTGACCTCAACTATGGCTACAAGGATGAGCAGGCGAGCTTCCCTCAGCCGTCGAACATGGTGATCTTGCCATCGTATGGCCTACTCAACGGGCGCATCGCCTATCGGTCGAGCAACGGGTGGGAACTCGCGCTGGTCGGAACGAACCTGACTGACGAATACTACCTCACCAATGGCTTCGATCCGACCGGTCCTACGACCAAGCCTACGCCTGGCCTACCAGCCGGCGTTCACGATGCGGTGTTCGGCTTCGAGATGCTCGATGTCGGCCGTCCACAGGAATTCGCGGTTGAACTCCGCTACGAGTTCTAACCTTCCCTCCCGCGCTCTTCTGGAGCCGTCATGTAGACCATGACGGCTCCTTTTTTTTCTCGCACAGGCACAGGAGACAGTCTTGAGACTGGCCTCTCAATCACCGTGGTACTACGTCGTCCACTGGCTCAGATATTATTTCGGAGCACATTTGATGTATTCCGGCTTGCGTTATGCGCTCACCGGATACGTCCCTGAAATTCCAGGAGCGGGCGGAGCTTGGGTGCAAGCGAACGCAGACATCTATGTCTACCAATTCATCAAGTATCTGGAAATCATAACCGGCACGATGCTGGTCGCGAACCGCTTTCCACTCCTTGCCTTGATCCTGGAAATGCCCGCGTCGGTGAATATATTCTGGCTGAACACCTTCGTAGTCGCCACGCCGCGCCAATTGTTTACAGGTCCTCAAGAGTAATTCTTGAATGGAGTTTTGCTACTGGCGTACAGCGGATGGGTTTCCGCTGCGGTGCAGCCGAAGCTCGAGCCTCTTTGGGTATGGGATGGCAGAGAAGCTTACCGAGCTGAGGTCGGTAGACGCATCACCGAACAATCGGCCCACCTAACCACTCACGCAAATCGCAAGGAAGGGCCATGAACAAGAACAAGTGGATTGCGGTCGCGATCTGTGTCGGCCTCACCGCAGCAGCATACATAGGATCCACCGGGCTCTTCTACTCCGATTACAGGCCAATCAGAACTTATGATCTGGTCGCTTTCGGCGTGTCGTGGGGCGGGCTGATATGGATGCTGCTCAGAAACAAGAGCCGCCTCGACTAGCCTCGCCCGGCGCGCCGATCCCCCCTTGAAGTCGCGAATTAGTTTTTCGGATCGAAGAGATTTGGCAGATGTCCAAGATCGCGGACACTGCCGGGGCTTGAGCGAAATGTCAGCATCGGAACGTAATAACGGATATAGCCCAGCGCGACGATGATGTTCATGTAGAGGCACGACACGCCCAGATAGGTCATGTCAAACAGGCGCTCCGTGCGCACGTTAAGGCCGATCGCGTTGTAAAAGACAATTGCAGAGATCGGCAACAGCAGCACCGTGGCGAATGGCACAAACACGCCGAAGATCAGGCACAGACCGCCTACGATTTCGCAAGTTTTGACGAAATCAAAAAGCCCAACCTCAATCATAGTGACCAGCATCTGGTTAGAGAGCGGTAACGTCCCTAATGGCTGAGGAAACGCCGGCTCCAGACCGAAATGCGGAGCCCAGTAGCTGAAACCGCTGATGATCATCCAAGCGCCAAGGATAAGCCGAAGCAGTGTGACAATCGCCTTCCACGCGGTGTCCAGATCAAGTGCGAGTGTCACACTGTCTGTCACTACACCGGGATCTCTGTGAGGCATCTTTTTCCCCTCTCGCGGTCGGCATCGGCGACGTTATTGATCGAACTCGGTTAGATAACGCTGGCGGGAAACAATGCGACCACGGTTGGTCGCAAACACATCAATGGCTTCTATCGCCGACTCCCCACGCGCTGGCCCGATGCGATGTATCACCACCACTGTTTGACCTTGCGCAACGACCGAAAGCACTTCGTGCGGAATGGGCGCTCCATCTTGTCGGTCCTGAGCTAACGGCACATTGTCGACACCATCGCTGGCGAAGTAGTCTGCAGCCGCACCAGCGCCACGACCGTTATCGTAGGCTTCGGACATGAAGCCGCTCACGATCTCTCGCGGCAACCTGCCTGTGCCGGGCGCATCCCAATCCCACGGCAAGCGATAGTGGAAGAAGTAGTAAAAGCCCGCGATGAACAGGAGACCGAGAGCTATCGACAAGACCCTCAAGCTAGAGCGCTTCACCGTGACCATGATCTCTCCTGGCGCGCGTCCTTAAACGTCAATTCGCTAACACCATGCAGAGGTCGCGGTAACGGAAATTCCGCGCACCGTCCGTAAAGCGGACAATCGGCCTTCGGCTAGGGCAACACTTTCGGGTCGGCCTCGGCCAAACCGATCAAGCTAAGGCCCGCCATGCGCAAATAGTCCTTCAGCGATTCTCCCGACGCGTTCATAACCAAATTGCCGTCCGCGAGAATTAGGGTGAACTTCGCGAGCTTAATCGCGCGGTCGGGACATTTCTTCTGGATGTCCGCCGGCAAGGTTTGCCTATACCAGGATGCGTATTCTTCCGTGACGTCCTTCCGCAAATCGAGAAAGCGCTGCCGCGAGATTTGCTCACGCACGGATTGATCGATGCTCAAGATCACGCCCAGGCGCCAGAAATCGTGTGCCGGGATGGCGACGTTGTCGTCAGCGTTGCAGTAGATCCGTTCCAGATGCGCGCGCGCGGTCTCCCCTGGCAGTGGGCGGCGACGTGCATGAAACTCACTAAGCCATGCACGGCTCTGATCCATCATGGCAGCGAACAGCATGTCTTTGCTTTCGAAATGCCAATAGACGCTGCCGGTGGGCAGCTTCGCGCGCAGCGCCACCCGCGGGATAGTCGTTCCTTGATAGCCAAATTTCTCCGCGACCTTCAGGGTCGCATCCAAGATCCTCTGGCGATTGGCTGCCGTCGAGCGATGCTCTCCACGACGCCGCTCTCGTTGTGGGGGCGCCTTCACCATATCGTGCTCATCTTCAGCCCTTCCATCTTGGCGCCCCCACGATAGGCACCCAGGACGGCCATCGACACGAATGGGCAGGTCGCCTGCCGACAAAGTAGTTTTGCTGTAATCGGCAATGCAAGGCTTAACTAGCGCGAATCAGGGCCGACGACGCGCGCTAGCGCGCTGCGCGCGCCTGCCGGCTCCAGTGCGCAGGCCTGCCGCGACTGTTCGTATCGGAAGCGCACTCACACGACGCGGCAATGGCTTTCGCGGCCTGCTTGAGCGGTGGAACGTATGCTGCGCTGGCTTCCGAAAGTGAAACGGCGGAAGTCGGAAACGTGGTGCACAGTGCGCCAACTGGCGTCGAATTCACGATGACGCAAACCGCCAACGATGTTGTTCGCTTCGGCGCCCCGCCGGAGCGTAGCGCAAAACCCAGTTCGCGCGCCTGTTCGATCCGATAGCGCGCGGCCGCCAAGGTCTGCCGGGCGCCCTTCTCCTCCCCGTGGCGCTCGCGCCATAGCGCCAAGATTGCCTCACAATCGGTGATGTCGACGTTTGCCAGAAACGCGCATCCGATCGCAGTGGTCGGCATAGCTAAGCGAAGCCCGGTGCGACCGCCATCAAAGACAAAGGGATTTTGATCCCGCGTGGTTTCCTGGATGATCATTGCGTCATCCTGTGGTGTCGCGAACGACAGCGGCCAGCGCACCTGCTGTTGCAGCTCCGCCAGCACGGGAACGGCAATGTCGCCAAGCCTGTTCTCCGGCCTGTAGCCTGCACTGAGCGCCAGGATACGAGCGGTCAACCGGATCGCGCTGCTACCACCGACGCGCTCGACGTAGCCAAAGGCGCATAGACTCTCGACCATGCGATGGACAGCCGGGCGGGAAATGCCGGTGGCGCGATGGATGTCCACAACCGTACAGACACCAAGATCGTTTATCGACTCGATGACCACAAGCAATCGTCCGTCAATCGCCATCTCGCGCCTCCCATCGGCCCGGCCTCGCCCGCGTGCGCGATTTGACGAGTGTTGCGACTATTTGCACGCGGAGGACCGTTGGTTGATGCCAGCTCAAGCCACTGGGTTGTCCTGAATGAAGCGATGTACGTTTGAGTTGAATTCGGCCGCGTGTTCGAGCTGGAGCCAGTGACCGCAACGGTTCACGATCAGTGCGCGCGAATTGCGGATCATCCCCGCCAAACGAATGGCATGCGTGAAGTGAGTGACGCGATCGTCGCGGCCATGCATCAACAGCGTCGGCGCCTTGATGGTCGCAATCAGTTCCTGATTGAGACGCACCATAGGGCCCTTGCCGTGGCCCGCGATCCAGTTGTCAACGTGCGCCTTCTGCGCCAGCGTGTTCTGCAAACGCTCTGCGATCAGTTCGTCAGTAACGTTTGAACTATCAAACGTCATGACGTTGGTGAGCGCGCGGATTGTGTCGAGGCTCGGGGCGAAATAGGCACGCTCCAGCACCTTGACGCCTTCGGTGAGGCCGCCAGCTTCAAAAATGCCAGGCACGCCCGATGGCGAGCCCATTGTGATCAGGTGCGAGACCAATTCTGGGCGCTCGTAAGCAAGCCGTATCACTGACGCGCCACCCATCGAGTTGCCGACAAGCGCCGCCTTCTTGATGCCGAGCGCTTCCAAGAACTCGGCCAGCACACCGGAATTGTCACGCTGCTCGTACGACACTGGCTGCGACTGCCCCCAACCCGGCAGATCGATGGCGAGCACACGGTAGTGCTTTGAGAGCGCGGGGATGTTTGGGTTGTAGTTACTCCAGCCCGAAGCGCCAGGACCGCCTCCATGGACCAGAACCACCGGAAAGCCCTCGCCAACCTCACTGTAGTGGACGTCCCAGTTCTTCGTCCGGATGCGTCTGCTGGCGCCCTCTTGCGTGACCAAAGCCATTGCGTTGTCTCTCCTAGACCGCCCTGGCTCAGATCTCGATTCGCCCACTAACGAACAGAAATCATTGCCACAATTGGTCAAACTCTAAATCTCGCGAGGCGCTTGCCGCTCGACCGCGCAAGGCCAAACACCAAGTGCTCTCGCTCTAGACATGATAATCGGTTCCAGAATACAGGTTCAAGAAATTTGTGCGATCATGTTGAGGTCACGGACCTCCCCACGGGCTCGCCATAGAACACAAAATGCGGGAGAGCGGCGATGACCGAGGCAACCGAGACTGCATCAACCAAGAGCATGCGCCACCGTGCCTTGTGGTCGAGCTATCTCGGGTCGGCGATCGAGTATTACGACTTTCTGCTTTATGGGATCGCCGCCGCGCTGATTTTTCCCCACGTGTTCTTCGCGCTCGATCCGGCGGTCGCGACGCTTGCTTCACTCGGCACACTTGCCGCCGGCTACGTCGCGCGTCCGCTTGGGGCGATCTTCTTTGGCCATTACGGCGACAAGATCGGCCGCAAGAAAATGTTGATGCTGACGCTCTACCTAATGGGCGTCGCCAGCTTCCTGATGGGCGTGCTGCCCTCGTACGCCCAAATCGGCATCGCCGCGCCGTTGTCGCTCATCGCACTGCGGATCGTGCAAGGCTTCGCCGTTGGCGGTGAGTGGGCAGGAGCCACCCTGCTATCGATGGAACACGCCGGCAAGAGGTCTCGCGGGTTTGCAGCTTCAATTGTCGGCTCGGGCGCGCCGACTGGCGCGGTGTTAGCGACGTTGGCGCTGATGCCGTTCGCGGCGATGAGCGAGGATGCATTCCTGAACTGGGGTTGGCGAGTGCCATTCCTGCTCAGCGCTTTCCTGGTGGGAATAGCGGTCTATCTGCGCCGATCGGTCGATGAAACGCCGGACTTCGTCGCGTTGCAAGAGAGCAGCACGCGCGAAACAAAGCCGAAGATTCCTCTGTTCGTCGTGTTCAGCTCTTACCCACGCGAAGTTCTAAATGGCGTGCTTGGCGCGCTGGCCTGCCTTGCGATGACCACGCTCACCGCCACCTTCATGGTCAATTACGCCATCAGTGTAGGCGGTCACGAGCGCTCAGAGGTGCTAGGCCTGCTGACGCTGGTCAACGTGCTGCATATCTTCACCATCCCAACTTTTGCGATTCTCTCCGATCACATCGGCCGCAAGCCGGTGATGCTCGCCGGCGCTGTTGCGGGGATGGCGCTAATCTTCCCGATCTTCTCGCTGATCACTGCGGGCGATCCACTTTCACTGCTGATCGCGTTCGCGCTTTGTAACCCATTGATACACGGCCTCATGGGCGGTCCAATCAGCGCTTGGTTGGGCGAGAAGTTCGCCGCCGACATCCGCTATAGCGGTATGGCGGTAACCTTTCAGATCGGGTCGACTGTCAGCGCCGGGTTCGCGCCGCTGATCGCGACGTGGCTGCTGACGCAGGGCGGCGGCGAGGACGCGACTTTGGTCGGCGTCTTCTACATCGCGCTGTGCGCGATCTCGGCAGTAGCGATTCTGTTCTCGACAGAGAGCTTTCGCAAGAAGCTGGACCTGACGACGACCCCAAGATTGCCCTCGGGCGAAAAGCAAACCAGTCGGTAAACGACCTGCACGGGCACGCCTTAGAGACAACTGCTTAGAGACACCTGCTGAGCGTCCGTTCTACGGGCACCAGACGCGGGATACCTTCGCTGCCGCGACCAAAAGAGCGATTTTGTGCGCGCAGTGGTTCGGCGTTCGCTGACGCCGTGAGGAGGATGCGATGGGCAGGCTAGAGGGCAAGGTCGCCCTCGTGTTCGGCGCCGGGCCAAACATCGGCGGCACGATCGCCCACTTCCTCGCGCGCGAGGGCGCCAAGGTCGTCGTGGCGGACATGAACCATGACGCCGCCGAGGACACCGTCGCCTTCATCAAGGGCAAGAGCCTCACCGCTCACCCGGTACAAGCGAACGCAACCAAGGCAGAAGACGTCGAGCACGCTGTGACCGAGACTTTAGCCGCCTTTGGCCGCATCGACATCGCCGTCAACATGGCTGGCCGCGTGCACTGGTCACATCTGCTGGACATGAAACTGGATGACTGGAACGAGTCCGTTCTCAGCTTCCCGACAGCCGGCCTACTCACAACCAAGTATGCCGCCAAAGCAATGATCGCGGCCGGTCACGGCGGCTCGATCATCCACCTGCTCTCGACTGCCGCGCATTTCGGCGAAGCCTCCGGCACGGCTTACACCTCAGCCAAGGCAGCCCTACTCAGTTTCGCTCGCTCGGCGGCGATGGACTTGGCACAGTACGGCATCCGCGTGAACACAGTCACGCCGTGCGCCATGGAACATCAGCTCTGGACGCTGATGAAAGACGAAATCTTCGATCCCGATTGGCAGCGTCCCGACCGCATGTCTTTCTACTCGCGCGACGACTACCTGAAGATGCTGCCGCTGCAGCGTTTCCCGCGCGCTTCTGATCTCGCCTGGGCGACGGTTTTTCTCGCCTCGGACGAGTCCGAAATCATCACAGGCATCGACATCCCCGTCGACGCAGGTCTTCGCCACAAATACCCGACCTGGACGCCGGGCGACCACACGGGCGTGAACATCAAAGACTATGCGCAGCAAGTCCGCGTAACCCGCTTCGGCGAGCCACACGAAAAGCTGCTGCCGCAAAGCGAAGAGTCCGCAGGAGACCAAACGTGACCGCTGAAAATCCAATGTTCGAGCGCCTCCGTAAGCTGCATCAGACCGGCCGCGACACCAGCATGGGCAAGCTACTGCGCCAGTTCTGGCAACCAGTTGGCCGATCGGAGGAGCTGCAGCCAGGCTACGCCAAAACCGTGCGCGTAATGGGCGAAGACCTGACACTTTATCGCGGCGAAACCGGCAAGGCGTTCCTCGTCGGCGGTTATTGCCCTCACCGGCTGACACTGCTGGCGAATGGCTGGGTGCAGGGCGACGAAATTCGCTGCATGTACCACGGTTGGAAATTTGATGGCGACGGCCAATGCACCGAGCGCCCGGCCGAACGCGACACGAAGCAGCCAAACGTGAAAATCGTCGCCTACCCGGTGCATGAGTATGCCGGGCTGGTCTTTGCCTATATGGGAGAAGGCGAGGCGCCGCCCTTTGAACTGCCGCGTAAGGCCGTGTTCGAGCGTCCGGGCGCGCTGCAGTTCGCCCGCATTGAGACGTGGCCCTGCAACTGGCTTCAGCAAGTCGAGAACTCGATGGACGCGGTGCACGTCAGCTTCGTGCACCACTGGGGCAAGGTTGGCTCCTTCGGCGCCGTCGTCGCGGCCACCGTCCCCGAACTCTCCTACGAAGAAACCGACGCCGGCATCCGCCAAACCGCAGTGCGTTCCGAAACCTCGAAGCGCGTCTCGGATTGGACCTTCCCGAACAACAACCACATCTCGCACCCCACGCTCGAACTGAACGATCCATGGGTGGATGTCGGCGTATGGATGACGCCGGTCGACGACGAAAACACCATGCGCTTCCTGATCTACTCGATCCCGTCGACCGATTCAGCGACGGACGCGCGCATCCGCGAGTATTTCGAAAAGTACTCCGAGTACAATCCGGCCGACCACCACGATGATTTGATCCTGCATCGCAAGCTGCCGGACGACAAACTGGTGCAGCTCACCTCGGCGCAGGATTATGTCGCCGCCGTCGGCCAAGGCGCCATCGTCGATCGCACGCAGGAACGACTAGGCCGCTCCGACATGGGCATCGCCCTGCTGCGCCGTCTCTACTGGCGTGAGATGGACGCGATTGATAAGGGCGTGCCCGGCAAGCGCTGGGCGCGGCTGTCGGCGGAGGCCCACATGCCCAAGCAAGTCAACGAAGCCGTCAGCTGACGCCGCGGATGGACGACGACGCCTTCACCAGCATCGACGGCAAACTGTTCACCCGTCTGCATTGGGGTCCGCTCGCCCCGATCAACGTCCAACTGAAAGACGGACGCACGCTGACGGGAGAACTGCTGGCGGTGTCGCGGCACGGTGGCGTCGGCAATAGTGGCGGCGCGCCGAGCGGTGAAATCTGGCTGATCGTCGCCGGCGACAGAACCTCCGTCTACTACGACCAGATCCTCGACATTCAATGAAGACGTGAGCCCGACGCGGGCGGAATTAGGTGATGACAAAACTCCGGATGCGCCTGGCCCAGATCGCCTACGCCGCGCGCGACACCAACATCTACACCTTCACGCCGCTCGACGGCGCGACGCTGCCGCCGGCGGAAGCCGGCGCGCACATTGATCTGTTTCTGCGCCCGCATCTGGTGCGTCAGTACTCGCTGCTGCAGCCGTCGTCGGCGCCAGGCGCGTATGTCATCGGCGTCAAGAAGGACGTAAGCGGCCGCGGCGGCTCGCGTTACGTGCACGAGCAATTGCGCGTCGGCGACGAGATCGAGATCAGCGCGCCGCGCAACAATTTCCCGCTGGTGGAGGACGCCGCGCACAGCGTGCTGCTGGCCGGCGGCATCGGCATCACTCCGATCTGGGCCATGGCGCAACGGCTGCAGGCGCTCGGCGCGAGTTGGCGCTTGTACGCCTCCAACCGCTCGCGCCAGGATACCGCCCTGCTCGCCGAACTTCAGGCGCTGCCGAATGCGACGCTGCACTTCGACGATGAGTCCGGCGGCTTCCTCGACCTGGTCGCGATCATCGCCGCGGCGCCCGCGAACACGCATTTCTACTGCTGCGGCCCGGCGCCGATGCTCGCCGCTTACCACGCCGCGCTCGCGCACCTGCCGGCCCAGTTCGTTCACGACGAAGCCTTCACTCTCGCGCCGCCGCCGCCCGGCGGCGACAGCGAGTTCATCGTCCGCCTGGCGCGCTCCGGTCGCGAGATCGCCGTCGGCGCGGATACCTCGATCCTCGACGCCCTACGCGGTAACGGCGTCGACACGGTGTCCTCCTGCGAAGCCGGCGTCTGCGGCACTTGCGAGACGCACGTCATCGAAGGCGAAGTCGATCATCGCGATCACGTTATGAGCGCCGACGAGCAGGCCGAGAACACCCGCATGATGATCTGCTGCTCACGGGCCAAGTCAAAACTGCTGGTCCTGGATATTTGACGAGAAAAACGCACATGTTCGAAACCAGCCTTGATCACAATCTGCCGGAAGAACTCATCCTCTTCCGCGACAACATCCGCCGCTTTGTCGACCGCGAACTCGTGCCGCTCGAGCGCCACGTCACCATCGACGGCAAGTTGCCGCCGGAGCACGAGGCCGCCGTCGCTGAGAAGGCGCGCGCCGCCGGTTTCTGGCTGATGGATGTGCCCACTGACCTGGGCGGCGCCGATCTTGGACTCTCGGCGCTGGCGATCTTCTGGGAGGAAATCGCCCGCACGACCTCCGTCTCCGCCCGCGATCACGCCATCTTCGGCCCGACTATCGGCCCCATTCTGCTCTCGCTGAAGGGCGATCTGCGCGAGCGCTATCTGCTGCCGGTGCTGCGCGGCGAACTCAAAGCCTGCTTCGCGCAGACCGAGCCCGACGCCGGCTCCGATCCCGCCTCGATGCGCACCCGCGCGATCCGCACGGAGCGCGGCTGGAGCATCAGCGGCCACAAGCGCTACATCACCAAGGCCGCCACCGCCGACTTCGCCCAGGTCATGGCTGTCACCGATCCGGAGCGCGGTGCGCGCGGCGGCATCTCCTGCTTCATCGTCGACATGAAGACACCCGGCGTCACCATCGGGCCCGCCGAAATGACCATGATGGGCGACACCCCGTACGAAATCTTCTTCGATAACGTCGAAGTACCGGCGGAGAACCTGGTCGGGGCCGAGGGCATGGGCTTCGCCCTGGCGCAGAACTACATCAATCACGGCCGCATCCGTCACGGCGCGCACTCGTGCGGCGCGATGGCGCGATGCCTGGAGATGACCGTCGCCTACGTGCACCAGCGCAAGACCTTCGGCGAATACCTTTCCGATCGCCAGGGCGTGCAGTGGATGCTCGCCGACGGTTTCACGGCGCTGCACGCGACGCGCTTGATGGTGCGCGACGCCGCCGCCAAGCTCGACCAGGGCATCGAAGCCCGCATCGAGACCTTCATGGCCAAGATCACCGGCGTCGAGAACGGCTTCAAGGTCATCGACGATTGTCTGCAATTGCACGGCGGCATGGGGCTGACGCGCGAGACGCCGCTTGAGCGCTACTGGCGCGACCTGCGCAGTTTCCGCATCACCGAGGGCCCCACCGAAGTGCTGAAGACCACGATGGCGCGGTCAATCCTGAAGAGCGCGGGGCGCTAATGCGAGACATCCTGCAGGGCGTCCTGGTCATTGAACTGGGCACGATGGTCACCGCGCCGCTGGCCAGCATGATGCTGAGCGACATGGGCGCGCGGGTGATCAAGGTCGAGTTGCCAGAAAGCGGCGATCCGTTCCGCGGCCACGGCGGCGGCAAATACAGCCCGCCCTTCGTCGCATACAATCGCGGCAAGGAGAGCATCCAGCTCGACCTGCGCTCCGAGGCCGGTCTCGGCAATCTCGCCCAGCTACTGGCGCGCGCCGACGTTGTCATCGAGAACTTCCGCCCCGGCGCGATGGAGCGCATGGGTTTCGACAACGCCCGGCTGCGCGCGCTCAATCCGCGGCTCATTCGCGTGTCGATCACCGGCTTCGGCGCCGACGGCCCGTACAAGGATCGCCCGGCCTATGACAGCGTGCCGCTAGCGCTCTCGGGTTTGTCGTCGCTGCTGCTCGATCCCGCCGACCCGCGCATGGCGGGGCCCACGATCGCCGACAACATCACCGGCATGTACGCGGTGCAAGGCGTGCTGGGCGCGCTGCTGCGGCGCTCGGCTGGCGGCAGCGGCGGCCATGTCGAGGTCAACATGCTGGAGGCGGCGATCTCGTTCATGCCCGACGCCTTCGCGCAATTCACCCGCGCCGGCATCGTCTCGTCGCCTGCGACGCGCGTGCGCATCTCGCAAGCCTACACCTTCGCCGACGCCGATGGCCGCCTGATCAGCGTGCACATGTCGTCGGTGAAGAAGTTCTGGGAAGGCCTGGTCAAGGCCATTGATCGCGCGGATCTGGCCGAGGACGAGCGCTTCGCCACCCCGATCGCTCGCACCCGCAACTATGACGAGCTCCGCGCCATCCTCGCCGCCGTGTTCGCCAAGCGCGGGCGCGACGACTGGATGCGCGCGCTCTCCGCCGAAGAGGTGCCGGCGGCGCCGGTCTACGCGGTGGACGAAGTCCAGGCCGATCCGCACGTCGCGCACATGCAGACATTCGTCCGCACGGCCCATCCGAGCATGGGCGATATCGTCGACATCAAGAGCCCGATCACACTCGACGGCGAACGCCGGGATGCGTTCGCGCCGCCGCCCGAACTGAATGAGCACGCTGCCGCGATCGCCGCCGAGTTCGGCCTCAAGGGCTAGATCGTGAACTGCTCGAACGTCGCCGGATGAAACAGATCCTCGACAGCGATCCGGCGCGATGAGAGCCCCTGCCGGTGGTGCTGAGTGAAAAATTCCTCCAGCACGTGGCGATTCTTCTCGATGCCGTAAGACCAGAAGTCCTCGCCCATCAGCGTCATGTCCGCATGCAGGCGTTCGTCCACGAACGGCATGGTAATCTTGCAGGCCGAAGTTTCGCGCAACCGCTCCAGGCAAATGTCCTTCGCCTCGGTGAACGCCTTGAGTGCGGCGCCCGGCAGCCAGGGATGCGCCTCCGCCAGTGTGCGACGTACGCCGAGAATGTGCATGATCGGAAATATCTGCCGGCGCTTGTAATAGGACATCGCCTCGACCAGCGGATCGTCGAACAGCCAGCCAATGTTGTGCGCTTGCGCCTTCGGAACGTCCGGGGCGCGAGGAGCGATGAAGCCATCGATTTCGCCCTCGGCGAGCAACGCCGAGATGGTTTTGCCTTCCGGCGCGTCGATCAAGCGAATGGACGACGGCAGGTCCAGCTTGATCTTTTCGGGCCGCTGCGCGTCGGAGATGCCGCCACGCACCCATACGATGTCCTCCGGCGCTACGCCGTAATCCTGTTCGAGGAAGGCGCGAATCCAAACCATCGCCGTGAGTTGGTACTCCGGCAGTCCGACCTTCTTGCCCTTAAGATCCTCAGGTCGCTTGATCCGATCCTTACGTACATAGAAAGCTGAATGCCGGAACATGCGCGACAAAAACGCCGGCACGCCAACATAAGGCAACGTCCGGTTCGCCGTCTTGACCACTGACGACGACAGCGACAATTCGCAAATGTCAAACTCCGCGTGCCTGAAGGCGCGAAAGAATATCTCTTCCGGCGAAAGCTGCATGAACACCGGATCGACGCCGTCGATCTGGACATCACCGTCAAACAGCGGGCGACAGCGGTCGTAGTTGCCGACAGCAACGGACAGCTTCAACTTGCTCACGTAGACGCCGCTTCGGCATAGGTGGGGTGAATGGTGACGCTCATATCCGCGATGTTCTCAATCCGACAAGTTATTATGTCACCCGGCTTGACCGGCCCCACGCCTTCGCACGTCCCGGTCATGATAATGTCGCCGGGATAGAGGGTGTAAAAACGCGACGCATAGGCAATCTGTTCTGCTAGCTTCATGATCATGTTCTTGGTGTTGGAGGCTTGGCGCAACTCCCCGTTCACATGCAGGGAAAAGTCGAGCGCCTCCGCGTTCTCGATTTCGTCCGCGGTAACAAGCCAAGGGCCCAGCACAGCGTAGCTGTCGCCGGATTTGCGCAAGCTGCGATCCTCTGGTCCGCGCACTACCATGTCGAGCGCGATCGCATAACCGGCAACGGCCGAAAGCGCCTCTTCCACGCCTATGTTGCTCACCGTCCGACCCATGACGACACCCAACTCCATCTCGTGGTCGTTGCGCCGATCCGGAAAACGCAAGGTGATGCCCTCGCTCGGCCCCACTAGCGCGCTCACCGCCTTGAGAAAGAACCCCTGTTGCTCAATTGAGCCACGGAAACGATCCGAGAAGGTCTGCACATCGGCCTCGGCTTCGGCAACGTGCTCGTGATAGTTCACCGGCACGCCGATGATCTTGCTTGGTTGCTGCACCGGCGACAGGAATTTCGCTTCGCCGACCGGCTTCGACGCGGCGCCCGGCAGAGCGCCCTCGATCGCCGGCTTGAGCGCGACCAGGTTGGCGATCAGCCAATCGCCGCGCGTGGCGAGCCACGGTTTTGCCCGCTTCGGCAAAGCCTCCAGCGCCGCGCTCGCATCGAACACGCGCCCGCCTTGCACAACGCCAAGGCACCCGTCGTCGTAAAGTGCAATCCGCATCGTTTCTTCGATTCTGTTCAGGCGGTTTCTTCGCTGAGCACGCCCAGCCGCCGCATCACATCGCGATCCGAGAGCATGAAGATGTGCGCTTCCTTGCTCATCGCGGCGTGGCTGGCGAAATTGCCTTGCGGGATAGTGAAGAAGTCCTTCTCCCGCCACGCAATGGTCTTGCCGCCGATCGTCGACGTCCCTTCGCCGGCCACCACCACGCAGGCGACACTCGCATTGCTGCGGCGTTGCGTTGTCGCCGCGCCCGCTTCGATCGCCAGCATCGTGCAATCTAGCAATGGCTGCGCCTGCGCGCCGGTGATCGGATTGGTGTAGCGAATGGCGCGGGAACCGTCGGCGGCGCGCGGCGCCGCGGCAAGCGCTTGCGTCGCATCGGCATACGAATAGCGAAACACCGGCGAGTAGTTCGTGGTGAACGAAGTTTCCGCGGGCAGGAAGTTTGCCGTCGCGAACACTGCGTCCGCTGCAGTCTCGGGCAAGTTCGTCACCGGCGGCGGCTGAAACTGCGCCGTGCCCAGATAGGCATGCAGCGGCACGTCCAGCGCATCGAGCCACAACACCGGCGCCTCGCCGTCGTGGCGGTGCTCATGCCAACACCAAGCTGGCGTCAAAATTAGGTCGCCATACTCCATGGGACACTGCTTGCCGTTAACCAGCGTCGTCGCGCCACTGCCCTCGAGCACAAAGCGCACAGCGCCCATCGAGTGGCGGTGCGGCCGCGCAGCCTCACCGGGCAACAGACACTGAACGGCGCACAGCATAGCACCAACCGTATATTCCTCGTGCTCGCTGCGTGCGTAGGGTGTCAGGTATTGCAGCACGCGCCGCTCTACCACGTTAGGCGAAGTTTCGCTGAACGCATGCTCCAGCAACGGACGCGTCTTTGCCCACTCCCACAGGTGCGGCTGCTGCGGCGGCGGCGGCGGCTTGTGCGCAGTCGGACTAAGCCACAACGGTGCAAGGTGATGCTCTTTCCAGCGCGCCAGGATGTCGGGCCGAACGCCATGGGAAGCCATGCTCTTCTCCCTGTTGCGCTCCGCTTCACTCAAACGATCACGCCTGGCGGGATCGGCTTGCCGAAGGTAAATGCCGCCTGCGCCGCGTAGACCGGCTGGTCTGCGTTGCAGGCGTGGCACATTGCAACAGTCATGTCGCGATAGAAGCGCTGGATCGGGTTGGAGTTGCGCGCGACGTTTCCGCCAACATTACTGAATACGGCATGCGCAGCTTCCGCGGCGCGTCGCACGGCGCGCACCTGATTACGGCGGGCTTCATGCTGCAACGCCGCCGGCACCTTGCCGCCCGACATCGCGATGTCATAGCCGCGCTTCATGTCGGCAAGTACATGCAGCCGCGAAGCCGAGATGTCGGCCATCGCCGCGCCCAACGCCGCCATCTGGAACGGGTGATCGATCGCCTTCAGGCCGCCGCGGTTCACACGGCTTTCCGAATACTCCCAGAAGCGTCGCACGACGCCATCTGCTAGACCGATCGTGGCTGCGGAGATGACACCCGGAAACAAGAAGTCGAACGGCACTTCGTACAGACGCGAATCCGGCCGATTCTTTCGGTGATACTCGCGATCGTTCAACTTCTTGACGTTGATGACACGATAGTCGGGCACGAACGCGTCTACCGCCTCCACGTCCTTTGAACCAGTGCCGCGAAGGCCCATCGTGTCCCAGCTGTCCTGATGAATCACGTAATCGCTACGCGGCAGGATGAAATGATGCGGTTCAGCGAATACACCCGGATTGGAGCCGTCCGCAGCTTCAGCCAGACCGCCGACCACGATCCAGTCGCACCAGTCCGTGCCGGAGGAGAACGGCCAGCGGCCGGTGAACTGCCAACCACCCTCGACGCGGCGCGCTCGTCCCAGCATTGCGTAAGGCGACGCCATCCAGGTGTCGACGTTCTTACCCCAGACCTCTTCCTGCAGGCGCGCATCTGCCTGCGCAAACTCGAACGAGTGCACGCCGACCACGCCGGCAACCCAGCCGGCCGACGGCGCGTGCGCGGCGATATCCATCACCAAGCGGCAATACTCTGCTGGATCACCTTCCATGCCGCCGTACTCCAACGGCTGCAGCACGCGCATCACGCCGCTCTCGAGCAGAATATCACGCACCTTCGGCGTAAGCTGACCCAACTCATCGCAGGCGATCGCATCCGTAGCCAAGGTCGGCATTGCGGCCTCGATCTTAGCGCGCACGTCCGCCAGCGTCGCAGGGCGCTCCAGATCTTTCTTCAAAACTGCCTTCACCGTTCACTCCTCAAGATTTTCGGCGCATCGATTGGTTGCGATTGTTAGGCATTGAAGCCGCCACGGAAGAAGATCAGCGGATCGCTGCCGGCGCACACGGGGTTCTCTTCGAGCGCACGCGTCTTGATCACAATCAAAGTGTGGTCTCCAATCACCAGGCTGCGTTCAACGCGCCCAGCGATCCAGGCCAGCGCCTCGCTCAGGCGCGGCGCCGCACCTTCGTCCTGACGCCAGCCACCGCACTGAAAGCGCCGCTCCTTCTCGCGGCTAAAATCCTTGCAAAACTGCGCCTGTTCATCCGACAGCACGTTCACGCAGACTTCTTCGCACTTCAGAAGCCGCGGCAGCGTGTTCGAACGGTTGTCGATAAACAGGCCCACCAGTGGCGGGCTCAGCGAAATTGAGACCAGCGAGCCGACCACCATCCCAAACGGCCCCGCCCCGTCATCGCCAGTGACGATTGAGACCGACGTCGGCACGTTGCCGAGCACTTTGCGGAAAAGCGCGTCGCTGATGCGGTTGACAGCAATAGTCTCAGAATAGGCTTCAGATTGCACCGGCACCTTCAGCATCACGCGCGGATCGGAGGGAATCTCGTAGTCAGCCATGGATGATCATCGCTGGCGGCAAATCGGGGCGCAGCTCTTTGTGTCCCCAGATCGAGGTCGTGGAATAGGTTTTCGGCTCCCACAAATCGTGGATCAACAATCCGCCGTAGCCGTATTCGATACGCAGCACTGACGGCGAGAACAGGTAAGTCGACACCATGCGGTCGTTGGTATGGCGACCGATCGACTTACTTACCGGAAACTCATAGCGCTCGCACAAATCAACCGCGACGCCTACATCATCGAGGGCGTTCACTTCGATCATCAAATGGTGCGCGCCGGATTTGCCAGGAACTGGCGACCCGATCGCCAGCGAATGGTGGCGACCGTTGCAATGATAGAAAAGCAACTCTCGTGCGCCGTCGAGGACCTTGTCGGAGACGTGAAAACCCATCACGTCGACATAAAATCGATCCGCCTCATGGAGATCCGGCACTAACAACACGATGTGGCCCATGCCCTGGTCGCCGGTGTTGAAGCCGCTCATCGGCCGGCCCGGCTGGAAGGTGTTCGGCGTGACCCGCTGGCCCCACGCTAGTTCATGGCGGAAGCCGAACGGATCGATGAACCAGCTGAAGCCCGCAACCTTCCGCTCGGCGATTTCCTCTGGGCTCCCCGCCTGCGGCTTGATCCCAGTGGATTCAATCTGTTTACCGAGCGCGAGAGCCTCGCATTCGTCGCGCACGGTCCAGCCGATGTAGGCGATGCCATTCTTGTCGCTCGGATGAATCCAGAGCCGGCAATCAGCCTCGTCCATTCGAAAACGCACGGCGCCGCCAGCGCCGTCTTCGATATTCTGAAGCCCCAAAACTTCGGCGCCGAAGCGGCGCCACTCGCGCGTCGCGGCGGTGGTCAGCCCTAGATATGCCATCGATCTAATCATGGCGCCGCCGCCTCCGTTTATTATGAACTCTAGACTCTTTATTCTATAAGTCCAGCGTCAGCGTTCCCCTCTTTTTTGATGACCTGACGCACCCTCCGCGCATAGCGAAGGTTTATGAATTCACAACTCTAGACTCGACGTTCTATCATGTTACAGGTTTTTCGGTCGAGTCTTGTCGCCCCAAGGATCAGCTCATGTTCAGCCGTCGCGCTATCCTGGGCACAGCGGCTCTCACCGGCGCCGCGATGGTCGGCAACGTCCAGGCCACCGCAGGCACCGACGCCGCATGCGACGCGGGCCCCTACCGAGATGCCATCGAGCCGCTGGTCGATCACATGCTGTCGACATGCTTCGAAGCAATCCCCCCCGGCGCCCTGGAGACGACACGGCAGCAATTACTCGACACCGTCGGCGTCGCCTGCGCCGCTCGCAACGAAGCTGGCGTCGCGGAACTTCGTGAGCTGGCGCTCGAAATCGGCGGCCGCGGCGAAAGCGTGCTGTGGGGCTCATCGCTGCGCGTACCGTCCCACGACGCGGCGCGCGCCAACGCCGTAATGGCCCATGCGCTTGAGTTCGATGACACCTTTGAACGAGGCTTTCTACATCCTTCGGCCATCACCTTTCCCGCCGGCTTCGCCGCTGCAGATCAAGTCGGCGGCGTCAGCGGCCGCGAGTTTCTCGCCGCCACGACACTTGCGATCGACGTGGCATGCCGCATCTCGGTCGCCTCGCAGCCCGGCATAGACGGCTTCGCTGTGGGTTGGCATTACACTACGCTGATTGGCTACCTGACGTCAGCGCTCCTCGCGGCCCGTTTGATGGGTCTGAACCGCGACCAAGCGATCAATGCCGTCGGCATTGCGTCGCACCAAGCCGCTGGCAACGCGCAATCACACCTCGACGGCGCGCTGACCAAGCGGCTTGGCCCCGGTTTCGCTAGCGCTGGCGGCGTGCTTGCAGCGCGGCTCGCGGCGCGCGGCTTAACGGGTCCGCGTCGTGTGCTTGAGGGCGACCGCGGCTTTTTCCGCCAATATCACCGCAACACATATTCGCGTGAGCTGCTACTAAGCAATCTTGGCAGCGCTTATCCGGCCGAGGAAACGTCGTTCAAACCGTGGCCGTCTTGCCGCGGCTCGCACACCTCAGCCGATGCCGCTCTGCAACTGGTTGCGGAACACCGACTTCACGCGGATCAAATCGAACGGATCGTCATCCAAAACGCCCCCAGCGAGTGGCCTTTCCTCAGCCAGCCGATCGAAAGTAAGCGCCACCCAACTTCGTCCGTAGAAGCCCAATTCAGCATTCCGTGGGTAGTTTCGTCAGCGTTTGTCGACGGACGGGTCAGCCTATCTCAGTTCACGACACAGGCGCTTGGACGGCTTGATATCTTAGCGATGGCGGAGCGTATCGTAACGGAACAAGACGACCGCCTTACCAATGAGCGCGGCGGCCCTGGAGGAGCGCGCATCGAGGTTGTGACTCGCGACGGACGGACGCTGGATAAGCACGTCGCAATCGCCAAGGGCGGCATTGACGCGCCGATGAGCGCTGCGGAAACGAACTCAAAGTTCGAAGACTGCATCGCGTATGCCCAGTTAACGCCAGAATACGGTCGCTCGATCAGGCACGTTCTGGAGCGCTTCGATGCGCTCGGCGACGTCTCCGCTCTGACCATGCTCCTTGCGCCAAGTAGTTGAGCGGCGATGCGTGTTGGACGGTCGACTCTCTTTCTCCGCTTGATTCCCAGGAACGGTCATTGGCTCGAAGGCGCCGCATAGCGGAGGTTCGCCACCACCGCGGCGACCGGCAAGAGTTCGCCGAAGAGCGACATTCGTTAGACTTCGCCTTTCGCTATGAGTTCCAGATACGCGGTGAAAGAAGGGCGGATGGTGTCTGTCGAAACGTCGTTGGACTCGCGCTCATGATGCCACCACTCAATTGCCCCATCGGTGAAGCGAAGAAGCACTAAGTTGCCGTACCCATCATCTCCGATTGCGAGCGTTCCGGGCGGAATAACATCTTGGACAAGACGTTGGGTCTTAAGCAATTCGCTTAGGTCGAATGGTGTTTGGCGATGATCGGTCGGCCCCGGTTTATGCGTCCGTAGCCAGTGGCGATATTCGGCGGGCAGCACACCGCCGGACGCCCGCTCGACTTGCGCCACAGCTTCCTCGAACTCTTGCATCGGCATCGTCCCGCGCGGTTTCCGGATGATCATGCGCGTTGCGCGCCAATGTCTCAATTGGGCCATCCTAAGCCCCAGAGCAATTTTCTGCGTCTGTCTGCGCCGCTCGATAGCGGACGCAGGGACTGAGGCGTAGCCTCCGCTCCCCGCCACGCATGGTGCGGGCGGGTGAGCAGAAGGCTCACGCAATGACCATGGAGATCATCACAGACACCCCGTTCCGCACAGCAAAGCGCCAGCGTCGCATTACGGGCGGAAAGCTGACAGGCCAGAAACCAGCACTCAAGATGAAGGAGGTCTGGTCGATCCGCGCGCGATTGGAGTTGAAGAAGCGGGTGCGTGATCTCGCCCTCTTCAACCTGGCCATCGACAGTAAGCTGCGCGCCTGCGATTTGACCGCACTCACGGTCGAAGACGTCGCCGCAGGCGGCGAGGTGAAGACGCGCGGCATCATCGTGCAAAAGAAAACCGGGCGGCCGGTGCAATTCGAAATCACCGAACAAACCCGGGTCGCGATCCGCAATCTGATGAGCCGTCATTATCTGAGATCCAGCGACTTTCTGTTCCAGAGTCGCCTCGTCTCGTCGCCACATCTTTCAACCAGGCAATATGCGCGCATCGTTCAGGGCTGGGTTCGCTCCATCGGCCTCAACCCCGCCACCTACGGCACGCATTCGCTACGGCGGACGAAAGCGGCGCTGATCTATCGCAAGACCGGCAACTTGCGGGCCGTGCAATTGCTGCTGGGCCACTCGAAGCTAGAGAGCACCGTGCGCTATTTGGGCGTGGAAGTGGATGACGCCATCGCCATCTCCGAGAGTGTCGATCTGTAAGTCCCCCATTGTGGCTCCCGACCTACCATAGCGCACCCTTGACAATTGTAGCCAATAAGCTACATTGCTGCATACCGACGATTATCAAGTCCGACGCGTTCGCGGAGTGGATCGATAACCTTCGCGACCGCGCCGGCGCCGCCCAGGTGTTGCATCGCCTCGCTCGTTTGGAGCGCGGCAATCCCGGCATTGTTGCGCCCGTTGGCGAGGGCGTGAGCGAGCTGAAGATCGATTTCGGGCCGGGGTATCGCGTTTATTTTGGGCAACGCGGCCAAGAATTGGTGATCATTCTCGCCGGCGGCGACAAGTCCAGCCAAGAGCGGGACATCAAAGCGGCCAAGAGACTGTGGGACGAATGGAAGAAGCAAAACCGATGAGGAAAGCTAAGTTCTCGGCCTTCGACGTGGCCGACCATATCAAGACCCCAGACGATGCGGCGCACTATCTCGACGCCGTACTGGCGGATGGCGATGCGAACGAAATCGCCGAAGCGCTTGGCATGGTCGCCCGCTCCCAAGGCATGGCAGCGATTGCTGAGGAAAGCGGGCTTTCGCGCGAGACGCTTTATCGAACCCTCAGCGACGCTGGAAATCCGAGACTGGCGACGCTGCTCGGCGTCCTGCGCGCCATGGGCCTTCGTCTTTCGGTCGCGGCAGCTTAGTCACGTTGCGGCCGTCAGCGGCCGACACGCTCGTTGAGGTCGCCGCCGAAAGGCGTCGCTCGCAGCGCTACAGTCGCCCATCTACGCGCCGAATACGCACTCCACCCAAAGCCGCCGACAATTGAGAGATCGCCTCGGCGGAAATCGGAGGCCAATTCCAAAATGTGAGGCTTGCCCTTGCAAACGCCCAATCGGATTGCCAGTCCCAATCTTCAAGCCGCGAACTCACGAGACATGAAGGGCAAACCAATTCGCAAGTTTCGCTTCGCCACCAGCGTTCTGCAAGTTCGCCTAGGTCAACGTCTGGCTGAGACTTGACATTACATGCCGGGCAAACGCCTTCCGGCTCTGGCCTGCAATTCTCGCCGGAATGCTGGACACTGCGTTGGCTAGATCCGGCCATGCCATTGATTTTCAGCGCTAGGAAGTCATCCAAAGTCTCAGCGGCGCTCGGTGCTGGTTGCCCTGTGCGCTCACTCCACCTAGCCCATCGGCGCTGCTCCTCCTCAGAGTCAACGATTTCACGCCAGTGCGGCCCAGGTCTATGACCGAGCCATTCCGATCCATAGGCGCTGTCGCTTTGCGCTTCACAAACATATCCTCTGGAAATCAGCCAGCCGATAGCTTGGTGAGCAATCTCTTGGGCCGCGTCTTCCTCAATGGAGTCGAAGGCCAGCACTTGATAGTTGTCGCTCACGCCGACGCTCCTGCGGGGATGGACGGTAGCTTACTTCGCCGCAGGCAGCGACCGGATGGGCCACCGCCTACCCGCTAGCAATATTTCTCGACGGGCTTGCTCTCTCGATTCCAGCCGTTGGTCATGCTGCGTCCGCTAAGGCGCGATGTCGCCGGACTCAGTCATTCATGACGACCTGACGACACGGCAAACCTTGCGCGTAGGCAGACGCCGCCGGTCCGGCTACCCGTTACGGGCGGAGCGTGCTTAAGTACCGCCTCGAAATGGAGGCTGGGTGATGCGAGGTTTGCTTTTCCTGGTGGGCTTGAGCGTCGCCGCCGCTGCCGCGCCGTCGCCCGCCTCCGCGCAATCTCAGCGCACCACCGTCGCGGTAGATGCGCGCGCGGAGGTGGCGTCGGCGCTCTACGCAGCCAGTGCAACCCAGGCCGCAGCAGAGCGCGCAGCGGATGCACGGCTGCGCGCACAGGCCGCCGAAATCGAGCGTCTGCGCCGCGAGGGACGCGCCAGCCGCACTCAGATCGCCGAGCTTGAAGAACGCTACGTCGCCGACCTTGCCCAGCGCGACCGCGCCTACGCACAAGAGATCGCGGTGTTTCGCAGCGCCGTGCAGGACATCGCTTCAACCCCTGAAGGCGCTGTAGCGTTGGCGCGGTTCAACGCCGGTGACGAGATCGGTGCGCTTGCTGTGCTCGACCAATTACGTGCGGCGCGCGATCGCGCCCGCCAGGTCCGCGCCAACGTAGAGAGCGCCGCCGAAGGTCGCCGCATCGCCTCGCTCGCCCTCGAAGCGCGCGCCCGCGGACGTCTCGACACCAGCGCCGTCATTGCCCGCTACGCAGAAGTCACCCGCCTCGATCCCGGCGTGCACTGGGATTGGGTGGAACTGGGCCGACTCTACATCGACGCTGGCAATCTCCCCAATGCGCGTCGAGCAGCGGAGAGCGCGGCTCAAACGGCGGGTGATGATCGGGATCGCACTGTGGCACTTGACGCTCTCGGCGACGTGCTCCGCGCGCAAGGTGATCTCATCGGGGCACGCACGCGCTACGAAGAGAGCGCGCACCTCGCCCAACGCCTCGCGGCCCAGGACCCGAGTTCCCCAAGCCTCCAGACGACTCTGTCGGTGAGTTTTACCAAGCTCGGCGACGTCGCGATTGCCCAAGGCGATCTGGCAGCTGCGCGACGCTACTTCGAACAGAGCTTGGCCATAGACCAACGCCTCGCCGCCCAGGACCCGAGTTCCGCAAGCCTGCAGCGCGATGTCAGCGTCAGCCTAAACAGGGGCGGCGACGTGCTCGTCGCCCAAGGCGATCTCACCGGCGCACGCGCGCACTATGAAGAGAGCTTGCGCATCAGACAACGCCTCGCCGCCCAGGACCCAAGTTCCGCAAGCCTGCAGCGCGATGTCGGCGTCAGCCTGGACAGGATCGGCGACGTGCTCGTCGCCCAAGGCGATCTCACCGGCGCACGCGCGCACTATGAAGAGAGCTTGCGCATCAGACAACGCCTCGCCGCCCAGGACCCAAGTTCCGCAAGCCTGCAGCGCGATGTCAGCATCAGCCTAAACGGGGTCGGCGACGTGCTCGTCGCCCAAGGCGATCTCACCGGCGCACGCGCGCGCTATGAAGAGAGCTTGAGCATCGTCCAACGCCTCGCCACCCAGGACCCGAGTTCCGCAGGCCTGCAGACGAATATGTCGGTGAGCTTCAGCAAGCTCGGCGACGTTGCGATTGCCCAAGGCGATCTGGCCGCTGCGCGGCGCTACTTTGAACAGAGCCTAGCCATAGACCAACGTCTCGCCGCCCAGGACCCGAGTTCCGCAAGCCTGCAGCGCGATGTCAGCGTCAGCCAGATCAAGGTGGGCGACGTGCTCGTCGCCCAAGGCGATCTCACCGGCGCACGCACACGCTATGAAGAGAGCTTGCGCATCATCCAACGCCTCGCCGCACAGGACCCGAGTTCCGCAAGCCTGCAGCGCGATGTCGGCGTCAGCCTGGACAGGATCGGCGACGCGCTCCGCGCCCAAGGCGATCTCACCGGCGCACGCACACGCTATGAAGAGAGCTTGCGCATCAGACAAAGCCTAGCCGCACAGGACCCGAGTTCCGCAAGACTGCAGCGCGCTCTGATCATCAGCTATGTGAAGCTTCAGGAGGTCACGAGGGATCGCAGTTATGCGCAGCGCGCATTGGATGTTGCGCGTGGCATGCAGGCGCGCCGACAATTGGCGCCGAGCGATGCCTGGATGATCCCTGAACTTGAGCGGCGAGCCGGCCAATGACCGACATCTTCCTCCCCTACAAGCGCGAGGATGAAACCCGCGTTGGACGCCTGGTGCAGGCGCTGGAGAAGGCCGGACTCAAAGTCTGGTGGGATCGCGGCCTGCCGGCCGGGGAAAGCTGGCGCGCCAACATTCGTTGCGGTCCATTTGTGCGGCCGGAAGACCGGCCTCAGGTTGGCACAGGGGCCGCGGGCGCGGCGAAGCGCTCGCACATGCGGGCGCGGCGGGCGCGGGTTTCGGCGGACGCCGCGGAGGTGGTTTCTTCACAGGCATAATCGCGACCGCCCAGATTCCAACGCACAGAGATCAGCCGCAGCCACTGGCGCATGCCTTCAAACCAGCCATCGCCGCGCGCGCGGTTCGGGAAGACGGCGAGCAGACCGCGCCAGTCACACGGATTCCACGGACGGCCTTCAAGGTCGGCGTAGAGCGCGGCGCCGTTGCCATCGGCGCTCGCTGTTTGCTCGTCGCGCACGGAGGCCGGGAATGGATCGATGTAGTCGGCACTGAGGCGGCAAACGCTCGCGCGTAGCGCACCGCCGCGGCCCTGCGCGATCGCGCGTGGATCGCGAAGCAGATAGTTCACGGCCGGAAGGTTCTCCCTTTGCTCAGAGGTGAAGTAATAGGGCTCGAGGTTTTCCGATGCGTCCTCGTCTGACGGTACGCTGGCGCCTGCGGTGCCGAGAGGTGTCGTTACCCCAGTGGCGACATCGTACTGGAAAGACAGACGCGGCAAATCTGACGCCAACCGCTGAGAATAAATCCAGAAGTCACCAGAGGGCGTAAATTGATTGCCGACGAGATTCTCGAGCCGGTGCGTCCTCGATCCGTCGATCGAATACACGGTTCTGGCTCCTGAGCTGCTGAACGCAACGAAGGCGTCGCTGATGAAGGGCGTCGTTCCGTAGGTGCGAATGTAGTCGACGTCGAGTTGCGCATCGAGTGTCACGTCCGGCGCGTTCGAGTGGAGATCGCGCACAGTCGTCCGGCCATCCGCAGCTCGAACGAGCACGTACCGGCGATTTGGCGACCACAACCACTCACTGTGGAGCGGCTCCTGCCGACCGGAGTCCAAGTCCCAGACAAGGCCCTGCCCATCGCGCGGCGAGATACGCAGGTAACGCGCGCGAGCACCCTGCGGTGCCAAATGGGACAATATTTGATGCCCCTCCGCGTCGTAGAAATAGACGCTGGCTGATCGATCGACGTTGAGCGGTGTCTCTCGCCGTGACTCGACGTCATAGAGAAATGCCGCGTCCTGCCGGCGTAGGACGAGGTAGCGGCCGTCCACGGAGATGTCGATGTCTTGTTGAGCATCGCCAGAGAAGTTGAGCGGCGTATCTTGAAGCGTCGTCGCATCGCGCAGGCGCGGCGGGCCACCTTCGTCGAAAATGAGAAACGTTTGGCCGTTGCTTGAGTTCTCGTTCGCGAGGCCGACATAGACCTCGCGGCCGGTTTCGATATTCAGGTAGCGACGGGGGTATGGCGGCGGCAGGTCAAAGTCGAACATCAGAGCGATGTGCCCGTAGATCGCGTTGAGCCAGTAACGACCGACATTGATGCGCAACGCACCCGTTGCGTCGTGGATAGCTGTCGTGCCATCGGGGGTGAGCACGGCGAAGTAACGCTCATCATCGGACGAAACGATGGACGCTCTGTGGTCCGAGAACTGACTGAAAAACCTGCCACATCCGATTGACCCGAAGCTGACTGTGCGCCCCGTGTGCAGGTCCCGTAAGATGCCTTCGCCTGCAGCAGTGCGGTGGAGCAGATAGCGCTCACGCCGCGAGAAACCGTAGCAGAGACGAGGCTCCGGCGCACTCGTCGACCAATCGTCAACTGTGTCGCCCGGGATTTCGCCGAGATCGATCGGCGCCGATCCCTGACGGAATGAATAGAGCGTCCCGCGCGCCGTCTCGCCAACGCGCTGGACGGCGACCAAGGACAGCCCGTCTTCAGCAACGGCGTACTCGCCGCCTATTTGCGTCCCCTCTCCGGTCTCAGTATTCCAGAAGAGAATTTCGTCGAACCCATAGTTGATGAGCGCGCGGCCGTCCGGCGAGAATCTGAATTCGTCATCGATCGCACTATCCATGCGCGCGCCCTCGAGGAGCGTGCGCTCTCCGGTGCGAAGGTCGGCCAAGAAATAGGTTTCAATGTCGGTGTCGCGGTCCGTTTCTTCGAGCACGGCAAACCGAAAGTCCGGTGAATGTGTGCGTGCGTATCCGGTGTCGAAGCGGCCGACGATGGAGACCAACAGACCCGCCTGCCCCACGACGTCGTCCGCTTGGCGGGAGTGCAGAGGGTTGATGTCGCCATCGGCAGGCAAACCGGCAAGCGCAAACGCAGCTGACTCTATCTGCTGGCGCTCAACGCGTTCAGCGGCGGCCGTCGTCATTGCGGACCGTACGCGCTCACCGGCCGGGAGGTTGATTGCGGCGATAGCGGTTATGACGAGCGCGGCCACGCCCGAGCCCAGCGTCAATGCTTGCTGCCTGCGCCGTTTCCTATCCCGATCGATAATTTGTCCCGGCGTGACGCCCACCATCCCCGCGACGATTTTCAGCCAAGCATTGCGAAACCCATCCTTCCCTTTGCGCGCATCCGCCGCGAGCGGTTCGAGTTTGTCGCCGGAGAGGGCGTCGCCGCGGAAGGCGGGTGGGAAGCAGGTTTGCGTGCAATCCGCGCCCTGCTCGTCGGTGAGTGGCGCTGTGTCGGGGATGATGGCGAAGATTTTTGCGTGACGGCCCTGCGCGGCGAAGAACTCAATCTCCTTTTGCACCCACGGGCTCGCGGCGCCGTTGGGCGAGCACACGACGATCAGTGCTGCGGACGCTCTGAGGTTTGCTTCGATCTGATCGCCCAGATGCCCCGCGCTCAATTCTTCGCGGTCGCGGAACACAGGATAGATGCGGTTCTGCTTGCCGCCGCCGATCAGGTCGAACTTTCCGAGCGACGATGGAATGCCGTAACTCTCAAGCGCGCGATGCAGGCGCTGTGCGAATTTCGCGTCCTTGCTCGAATACGAGATAAAGGCGGCGTAGCGATAAAGTTCGGCCATGGCGTCCCCCCGGACACCCAAACCTATCATCGGTCGTCTGGGTGTCGAGTGGCTCGAATGGGCCAGCGGGCGTCATCGGGCTAATTTTCGCGACCGGCCTACTCGCTCCATTGCAGACAGTGACGCGTGAAAGCATGGGGCCTGCACTCCGCCGGCATCGGGAATGGCTTCCACATTGCCGCGCCTACTGCGCATTCCCGCCACAGACGTCGCTCGCCACAACCTGGCGTTCTTCGAGCCTGCAAACTGCTTCTCCGGTAAGTCCACAGGCTCCGCCTTCGCACGCAAACGCCCCTTCTGAATCCGCTGCGGTGACACGAAACTGCGTAGTTGCAGCGAAGCCTTGGCAAAGCTGAGCGGCGCGCGCTTGTGCGCGCGTGCGCGCCTCCGTTTCAGACGAGCCGCCAGCATAGAGCGCTAGGCGGCGTTCGCCCGCGATCCATCGCTCTTCCTGCAACGTGACGCGGGCATTGAGACGGCTGTCCACAATCTCGCGGAGCGGACTTGCTTCGAAATGATCGCGATAGCCTTCGAGCGCAGCACAGTCGCCGGGCGGCAAACGTTCGAACGCGACGCGCTCGGCCTGCGTTGGACGGTTGCCGAGATTGACCGCCCCGCACACGTCCGAAAGGTAAGGTTGCCCCACATCAATGGTGCAAACTTGATCCTGCACTTGCAGCAAGTTCATACCAAATCCTACCAAACCGGCCATGCCTGCACTGGCGACACTACCGATCGTCAGCCGCCGTAACAGACGTCGCATCGGTCCGCGCGCCGGCGGGACTGCACGCCCTTCGACCTTGGCGCGGATCGCCGCCACCGCGTCTTGAAAGAACGGATCGCTTTGGCTGCCACGCCAATGAGAGAGATCGATCGCTTGCACTTCGCCGAAGCCGAGCGGCGGGCGAACCCCGCGTTCGAGGAGGACCGGCACGAGGATCCCGCGGGCCTTGGCTTGCCCGGCTTCGTCGCGGACAAAATCGCCCGCAGGCGATGTGCTCTGATGCGTCCATGCTACAACCACGCATTTTGCAGCGTCGAGCGATCCTTGAATGTTGGCGCGCCAGCTCTCCCCGCCAGGAAGACCACGATCCCACCACAGTTTTAGGCCGGCTTTCTCGAGCGCCTGAACCAGGCGGCCGACACGCGGTTCGTCCTCGCGCTTGTAGGAGATGAAGACGTCGCTCATCGCTACCGCCCCGCGCTCACGCGCGCCGTCGCCTTCAGCCTAGTCGCCAAGAGCCAAGTCAGCATGCGCCCCCCCCCACGCTCGCCAGCAAAGCATACCGGCCAAAGCTTGACTATACCCACTGCAGCGGACGGGCTTCAGCGCGTCACGCCGTATCCAGCATAGGTCTGCGCGATGTTCGCATCGAGCGTCAGCGCGTGGGCGATGTCGGCCTCACCCTCCGCTATTCGACCGAGCCGCAGCGCCGCAATCCCTCGGCCATAATGGTGGGTTGCGCGATCGGGGGCGGCGCGAACGGCCGCATCATAATCGTTCCACGCATCTTGCCACCGTTCTTGCTTTAATCCGACCATTCCGCGGCTGTTATAGGTTGCGGCGTCGCCGGGGCGAAGGCGAAGCGCTGCATCGCATGCGGCTCTAGCAACATCGAGCTCGAGGCCGGAGACCGCGCGAGACCAGCAGCGGCCGTTTTGGAAGCGAGCATTGTCGGGCTCGATAGAAGCAGCATGATCGACGTCGGCAATGGCGCGGCTGTGATCGCCTTGGCTGCGATGGACAAGGGAGAGATTGTAGAAGGCGGCCGCGTTCTGCGGTTCGATCCTTGTAAGTTCGTCGTAATCGGCGCCGGCGCGCACATAGTCACGTTGCGCAAAATAGGCGTTGCCCCGATTGCCGAGGGCAAGCGCCCGTTGCTCCGACGTTGTGTCTGCGGCATCGAGTACGCCGCTACAGCCCGCAATACGCTGCTCCGGCGAATAGGCGTCGCCTTCGTTCGCGCACTGACGCCTGTGATAAGTTTGCGCGAGCACAGGATCGCTGGCCCGCGTCTCTTCCAGCCATTGGCGATCCGCCGCGCTCAAAAGACCGCGGTCCCCAACCCCAGTCATGATGTTCACGAGTTCGCCCTTGAGGGAAGCGTAGTCCGGGTACTGCGTCATAAGATGACGGAAAACGGTGAAGCCCTGACTGAAGCTCGCCGCAGCGCGATCCATCCGGCTCAGACGCTCCTCCGTTAGTGCAATACTGAAGTGCGCATACGCGACACGATATTCCCTGACAGGGTCTTCGGGACCCTGGCGATACACCGTCAACATCTCCTGCAACAGCGTCAGCTCTCTTGCGTTGTTGTCTTGCAGACCACTCAAGGTGCTAAGGCTCTCTGCGAGCGCGGTCCGCGCTTCGCTGGAACCCGGATTGGCGCCGAGGAGACGCCTATAGAGGGTCACGGCTTCGTCAAAGGCTATGCGGGCCGCTTGCTGATTGCGCACAGTGAGATGCACATTCCCAAGCCACACCAGCGCGTTGGCAAGCTCACTCTGAGCGTCCGGCGCCGCATTTGGGGCCGAGGCGAGCCGACGACGGAATTCGACCCGGTTTTGTGCCGCGGCGGCCGCCTCCAGCCAGCGGGACTCGGCAAGTGCGCCGTCACCCCGCTCAGCTGCCGCGCGGGCGCGCTTGACCGAGACGTCGACGAGACCGTCAAAAATCATGCCGAGGAGGCGCTGATTGGACGCGTCGTCGGCATGGGCGGCCGCGATTGGCTGCGCGACAGCAAGCGCTTCCTGCAGATGGCTTGCGGCGCGCTCAAGGTCGTTCTGCTCGCTTGCAATGCGGCCGAGTTCCCGGAGCTCGCTCGCGATCATGCGCTCAGTCGAAATACGGTCGGGCGCGGCGCGGCGGCGATAGAGTGCAAGGCGCTCTTCGATCACAGCCTGTGCGCCGGCCCAATCCCGGCGCTCCGTAAGTAGGTCGCCATACTCGTGGAGGCGAATGAGCAGCAGGTACTCGCGCCATTCCGGGTCTTCGCCGGTTGCGGCATCGCCGCGGAAGAGATCGAGCGCGTTGCGAAAATACTGCGCGCCGTTGGCGGTGTCGCCATTTTCGTAAAACCTCCGCCCGAGGCGTATCATGTCGTCAGCCAATTCATCGCGGAACACAGTAGTTTCCGGATCACTCATCCATACGGCGCGTTGAAGCGCGAATGCCCGCTCGTACCGTTCCAGCGCAAGCGGCGTGTCATTCCGATCCAAGTAATAGCCGCCAAGGCCGCGATACAAGTTGGCGACGTCGAGTCGCGCTGCGGGGTAGTCTGGAGTGCGGCGCTCAGCGCGACGCACGAATTCGTCGGCCTCTCGCTCGACGCGCGTGCGCTCGCGCAAATCCGCCGCGCCATCTAGAACCTTGGCCTCTTCAATCAGGGCGACGACATAGATGTTCTGTATGCCAGGGTCGTCGCCGTCGCTCCTCGCGAGATCTCTGACGCGCGGCATCAGCTCTGCGATCAGCGCGCGCTTGGCGCCTGCATCGCTCTCCTGCTCGATGCGCATCAGCATCATGCCAACGGCGGCATTCTGCAGGTCGATGCGATTCGGGTACGCGCGCGCAAGCGCCTCCACAGCCGCCACGCCTTCGTTCCACAGCGCCAGTGCTTCAGCCGAGTCCGGATCGGCGCTGATCAAATGGCTGCTGGAGAGAAGCGTGCCTGCGAACATGAGCAGTGTGGTGGGGTTGGAAGGGTTCGCTTGGGTCAATTCGCGAAGCCTGCGTATACCCTCGATGATCCACCACCGGCCGTCGCGGGACTCCTCGCCCTCGTTTCCCGTGACGCCGCCGGTACTTAACAGGACGACGCCGAAGTCCACCATCGACATTGCGTGGAGCTCGCGTTGCGCCGCGCTTGCGGGGTTGGCGTCCACGATGCGCGACAGGATGCTGGTTCGCCTCGCCCTGACGCTGAGGAGCTCATTGACTTCGCCGTAGCGCTCCAGGATTTCGGCTTGGAGGCCCAGCACCCGCGCGCGCGCGTTGTCGACGGCAATGCGTTCGGCGTCGGTGGCGCTGACCGCATCAATGGCGTCCATGATGACGCTGAAATTGGCGGTCGCCGCGCGATAATCCTGGCGATCGGCCGCGTCCTCCCCCAGTTGGACCAGCGTGTCGATGTAGGTGAGTTGGAGCGAGAGATCGTTCGGCGCGCCCGCGACGGCTTCACGTACAGCCGTCAGCAGTTCGGCCTCGGTGTCATCGGAGGCTCTGAGCTGCGCCTCCAGCAGGTCGCGCCGGATCGAGACAACGCCGGGCTCGGCCGCTGCGGCGGCGGTGAGCTGGGCAAGCGCTTCGGCGCCAGCCCGCATCTGGCCCTCAAAGTTGATGCTTGCCGAGAAAATCGAGGCGCGCTCCAGCTGGAGCCGGCCGATCTCCGCAGGCGAGCGCGCCGCTTCCAGGCCGCGGTCGCTCGCTTGCTCGGCCTGAGCGAGACGTCCGGCGTCGCGGTAGAGCCGCGCCAGTTGGAGCCAGTCGCTGCTTTGGCTTCCGTCCAGGCGCGTGACCAGTTCGAAGTCTGCGATCACGGTGAGCGTGTCGAGCCTGCCGCTCTTCATCGCATCGAGATCGAGCGTGGCGATGCGGCGCGCATCGACGGCTTGCCGCAGATCAGCTGCGCGCCGCTCGGCGCGCGCGCGCGTTTCCATGAGGCGCGTGAGCAATTCGCGGCCCGCGGCAGGATCGCCCTCCGCGTATAGCGCGAGGGCGCGCCGCCCTTGGGGGGTTGCCGCAATCTCCGTTACGGTCTGACGAAAGACCGCAATTTCTTGCTGATAGGCTGAGCTGCGTTGTTCGAGATCGCTGACGTACTGCTCTTGAGCCGCTATGAGCTGCAATCGTGCGCGGTCGCCTTCACCGCGAAGTCGCTCGATCTCACGTTGCGCTGCGCTCAGCCTATCGTCGGCGAGCCGTTCGGCGACCGCTTGGGTGGCGCTTGCAGAATAAAGCGCCGCAGCAATCTCAGCACGTGCATTTGCGCTCACCGCATCGACACGCTCGGCCGCGACCGCATCGACGGGCGCGCTCGCGAGCGCTGCCGTCATGAGCCCCGTCACAAGAAGCCAGGTCCGCATGATCCCCTCCACGCCATAAGCAAAGCATTCGAGTGAAGAAATATCCAGCCCACGTCAGCCGCCATCTGACCTCACCCAAGCGCGAAATGTTTTGCCTCCGCCATGCTGTATCGTCTCCCTTTCTGGCTAATCAGCGAACCAGCCAAGAGGCACAGCTCCGCGTAATGCCCGCTTCGGATAACGATACTTTTCAGGAATGGATCGACCGAGCGACACAGTCGCGTCGAAAGAGAAATTTTTCGAGTGTCGTGGGCTTATATCCGAATGCGCGCACGCCCCGACTAAAACAGCGCAACGCTCCTGTTCTTTTCGCAAGCGCGAACACCGAGGTCGCAGACTAGCCACTGCCAGCCCTGATCAGTTATCGTCTGACCTGTCGGGCGGAGGCTAAGGTGCAGTTCTTCAGCGTCAGAAGCATTGATGAGATCGACTTCAACAAATTGATGCAGGCGCTGCCGAATCGAGCCGCCTGGAATCCTCTCAGCACACAAGGACAATACATCTCAGCGATACTGCAATCGTATCCGATGCTGCGCGAAAACGGGATCAACACTGCTCTGCGTTTGGCGCACTTCCTCGGTCAGGGCATTGTTGAGACCAACTTTATGCAGGCCAAGTCGGAGAACCTGAACTACAGTTTTACAGGCTTGAAGCGAGTTTTCGGACACAAGTTCTCAAGCGACGACGAGATTCGCGAGTACGCTCGCAAGCCGGAGCGGATTGCCAATCGCGTTTATGCGAACCGAATGGGCAATGGGCCCGAGGAGTCCGGTGACGGGTGGAAGTATCGCGGAAGAGGATTCTTCCAACTCACTGGCAAAGACAACTACCGACGCTATGGAGAACTCGCTGGCATTGATCTCGTCAGTGATCCTGACATTCTGGAACGCGATCTAAAAGTTTCGCTGCAAGTTGCTGCCGCCTACTTCAATCGCACTGGCTTGGGCGAGCACGCAGATCGCAACGATGTCGCCGCCGTCTCTCGCGGGGTCAATCGTGGTGACGCCCAGTCTAGAGCCCCCGCTCATGGCGAAGCCGAGCGCATAGAATGGACGACCAAAGCACTCTCGTTGGTGCGTGATCCCGCATCGGTTTTGACTATCGCCGATGACGCCCTTCGCGTCGGAAGCTCCGGCGACGCCGTAGTCACTCTACAGCGCAAGCTCAATTCGCTCGGTTATACAGCGGGCCTGCAGGATGGAATCTTCGGGCCAACGCTGCGGCGCGCTGTTCTTGCCTTTCAAGATGAGCACGGCCTGACGCCCAGTGGCGTTGCCGACCAAAGCACACAGGCAGCGATTGAGACGGCGCTAGAGGAGCAGCGAGCGCCGCAAACGCCAACACCGCCAAGTCCAACTCAACCGCAGCCGCAGCCGCCGCTCACTCAGAGCAGGACTATCTGGGGCGCGATCCTCGCTGGACTTGCGGCCATCGCGGAATTCGTTCGCGCAAGTTTCAGCCGGATCGCAGACGCGTTTCCGATTGTCACCACACCCCTGGGCCCCTTCAACACGATCTACGCACTAGCGCTGCTGCTGACGATTGGTCTCTTGTTGATCGTTTACGCTCGCGTCGACGATCGCAGCAAAGGCAAGCGCTAGGTGTCGCAAATGGCAAAAAGCCCTAGAGGAAGCTCCCCGTGTCTTGGGTGAAAGCTCAACATCAGAAGCGTCGACGCGATGGGGCGGAGCGCCTCGGGAGACGCTCCGTGCGAACAATTGCCATGACGCTCGTGTTTATCGCGGCCGTACTGGCGGGAACGGCGCATGCGGCCACGGTGCGCAATACCGACAATGTAAGCTACCGTGTCATTGTTTGCGACGAAGGCTGCCGCCGATCGCACGACAATGCCGACCGGCGTGATTTCTGGTTGGCGCCCGGCGAGTCCAGAGCGTTTCCCTGTTATGATCGTTGCTTCGTTGGAATCTTCAGAAACGGTGCTCCGCCTTCGCTTGCCGACATGGCCGCTGGCGGCAACGACGGATTCTTTCGCGGAGACGAAGCCGCCGAAATTGTGGATGGACAGGTGCGCCGCCGCCGTTGAGCGACGCCTCCGTAGCGTTTGCTCTGCGAATGACCACTGCGAACCTAAGTCATCGCGTCGATTTTCGCGACCGCCCTCCAAACCGGACAGTGATTTAGCGCACACAGCGACGGCGTGTTATCGCCGAAAGCAGTCGTACCGCCGCGCCGCTCAGTATGAGTTCAGGGAGCCAATGAAGAAGACGCGTTGCGCCTCGCGGTCACCGACCGAACGCACAAAGGCGCGTTCCAGAGAAGAAAAGTAGTTGACCAAGAGTGAGCGCACCGGAGCGACCCAGGCTAAGTCGCCATATCCACCACACTTGCGCGCGCGGCGTTTAGGCCCTGCTCGAGCTCGGGTGCTAGGACAAGATCTGGCTCCTTCAACAGCGTGTAGCGCACAGTGTTGCTCTGCATGTCACCGGACAGCGCCGTCACTAGATCAACGAGCAGATTGTAGGCGCCGCGTGTCTTGCCCGAACCCGGCGTCTGGGGCTCGCCAGAGCGAACCGCTGCAAAGCTCTGACAATTCACGATTTCGCCGGCCGGATTGAGATAGACTGAGCCGTTGATCACTTGGCAGCCTTCTGACCAATTGTTGACGTCGCCAGCCATACCCCGCCCGCCCCAATGAATGTTGATGGTCGCGTTCGGCGTCAGCGGCTTGTCGATGTCTGCAAGATCAAGACGTCCATCGGCACCGCCACGGATGACCAAGACGCCGGGGCCCTGCGGACGCAGCGCGAGATACGAACGCTGGTGCCAGCCGAAATGATACTTGTGCTGGCCCGGCACGAGAAAAGGCGGGCCTTCAGGATGGCTGCTGTGGCCGGGCTCAGTCGAGCCCTGAAACTTGAAAACGAGGCCCTTCATCAACAGCACAAAGATATCGTCGAACTTGTTGGTGAACTGCGAGCGACGCACGCCAATCAGATGAATGTTGCCAGGACCGCTCGTATCCCAGTCTGCTGGTTTCAACGTATCGCTCGCGCCCTGGAATGCGTTGACCTTCTGCGTGAGCGGACCAGGCTCGGCGATGTAGTTCTCCTTGACGCGCTCTAAGAGGCCAAGCCAGGCCTCATACTCCCCGGGTCTCTGCCGCCAATCGGGACGCTGACCTGAATTCACCCACCGCTGCAGGTGCGCAGCCGTGCGCGGCCCGAACTTTCCGTCCGGCACGATGTCTTGATTTTCTGCTGTACGCACAAATTCCTGAAAAAGACGGATCGCCGATTGAGTTCGGTAGCCGCAGATTCCATCAACTCTGCCGCTTGGGAAGAACCCGATCGCCGCGAGGGCTTGCTGGACCTGCGCTATGCTCATGGCGCCTGACGGCATTGGCGCCAGCCTTTTGGTGACGACTTTGTCGGGCGTGTCTCGAATGTCCGCGAGCGCGACGCGCGTCGTGCGTTCGACCTCACTGAGGAAGGCGGCGCAGTTCGCATCGGATATGTCCGCGTCGACACAGCCAAGTTCAATTGTGGGAGTTGAACCCAAGGGTTGCTCAACAGACGTCACCGCAGGCTGTGTGAGTGGAGGCGCTGGAGGCGTCGTTGAGGTCTGGCTCGGTTGAGGATTGACAGGCGGCGAAGCAGTCGGCGGCGACGGCTCTGGGGCCATCGTAGTCTCGCTGGGTGGTGGAGACACTGGCGGCGGAGCGGGTCGCGTCGGACTTGCGGTTCCAGGCACCGTTGAGCGCGATGTCCCTGGCGACCTTGGTCCACGCGAACCAAACACTGCGCGAAATACGATGTCCCAGAAGCTCATTCCCCGCTCCCCTTACGACTCAGACCGAAGTGCGCAGCTCAACCAGGCGGCGCGTTCTCGCGGTCGAGACAACGAGCATCAGCATTCGACGTGCTCGACAGCGCTTCGAAATCGGAATCTGGCGTGGGCTCAACTGTGAGACCCACAATTTCAATGCCGCCGGCGCTGCGCGCAGCGTAGTCGATGGTCAGCGTAAGCAGTTGCGAGGTGTCGGGTCGTCGCGCAAGAACACTCAACCGCGGTAAATTCGGAGTATCGGCGCCCGACCTAACAAATCGGCACCCGACGCGCAGAGGTCGCAAAGCGCGGGCGACGCTGTCACCGTCGAGGTATGGTTGGGTCGGCTCTTCCCCTCTTTCAAACAGCGTGTCAGGCCTGATGTTGACGCGTACTTGATTGCCGAAAAGGCGACGGATCGCTCTGAACCCTTCGGGAGTGCGTTGGCGCAGGAGAGCAACGCCTACTGCTGTGTCGAGCCACTCGTCGAGAGCTGCACGTGTCGGTGGTGGTGGCGCGGAGGCCTGAGCCGCTGGCAACGCAAAGCCATAGCTCGCCCAAAGTTCGCGGTCGCGCCTCACACAATTGATGTTCTGAATTTCGCCACGCTGAGCGCTGTCGCCAGTGACGAAAGCCGCCCACGCAATGGCTGTCGTGTCGTGGCGCGAGAGGCTAAAACCATCGAGCCGCGTCCGCAATCGACGACAAAGATCGTCGAATTCGCCCACAGGCACGTTGGCATTATGCAAGACGTCTACAAGTCGCGAGAGTTCGGGATCCCGTCCAATGATTGACGAGGGACCTGCGGACCAGATGCGCCCGATGGCAACAGAGTTCAGCTGCCCGTTGGTGCCGTAATCGGGCAGCGCACGCCCTGGTGCGGCGCCTGGAAGCAAATCGCGGGTAAACAGCGACGGGCGCCGTTCGAGCGTAAGCGTCAACATGCCTTGAGGACGAGGCGACTGATCCCGACGCGCGCGCGGATTCAGTTGAAACGAGTAGTCGAGTCTGTTTCCGCCCTCAAAGCTTAGATCTGCCCACGTGTCGCTTGTAGCATCTACGTCGTTCGTCGACCGCAGCAGCGATTCAACATGCTGCGCATTCTCAACCAATGATTGTGAGGCGAATGCGTCCACCAGAAAGCCTTGGGCGCCAAACGCCGCCGCCGCGGAGACCAGCGGCGCAAGCGTCGAGACAAGCGATGATGGATCTTCTTGGCTGAACGTCACGCGCACACGCGCACGAACAAGCAGGTCGGGATGAATTAAGAGACGCGGGCCTATTACCCGATCGGCGAAACTCTGCACTTCGGTAAAGCCCAAGCCACCACGACTGTCGTACCGATAGACCGCCAGTGGCATGACCGTGAGAGGCACACCTATGTCCTGTCCGGCGTCGTCGAGCACTGCTGGCACATGTGGGCCGGCAGCTCGGACTTCGAGCAGAACCACGGCCGACCGAGCGCTTTGGGCGACGGTGCGACGCGCCAAGGCTTGCAGCCAAGTCCCGCGCAGTTCGCTTTGCGGTATCACGTCGTTGAGGCTGGTCGGAGGGGTGAAGCGAACGCGGACCGCGCCATAGTCCTGATCTGTCAGGGCGGGCAGATCAGAATGCATCCGGCAAAGTTGGCCAAAGCTGGTGTTCAAAACCTCGCCGGCACAAGTTCGCGGCTGCGCTTCGCTAGTTTCCGTACCGAGGCCACAAAGCATCGAGAAAACAGCCGCGACCACGAACGTTGTTCGTATTGGATTAGACACCCTCATCCCCTCAGATGCTGTCGTCAGAAACCATCTTAGCGTGGCGGCTGACACCCGCAACCGAGCGAGTACGTCTGCGCGTCGGGGCACAACGAGCCCATCCTGTGGCTTTGCGATACTCGCCAAGTCAGCGCGTGTAATTGCACTTACTGCACTCCGGTTCGACAGCCTTTCATCGCGGTCCTATCATCCCGCTCGGGCTTCGGGGGATACGAATGTCAACACAATCAGCAGGCGCCACTCGCGATGGGCATTTGTTCGGGCCAGGACCGAAGCGTGTCCTCTCGCTCGACGGCGGCGGCATTCGAGGCATTGTGACCGTCGGGATGCTTGAGAGTGTCGAGAGCCTACTTCGCGACACCGCTGCTCCCGAGCAGCGTTCATCGTTCAGGCTAAGCGATCATTTTGATTTGATCGTCGGCACGTCTACAGGCTCGATTATCGCCACGCTGCTGGCGCTCGGCGCGAGTGTCGACGAAGTGCGCGAGCACTACCTGTCACTTGGTCCCGCCGTCTTTGCGCGGCCACGTTTGTTTGGCCAGTTTCTGTGGTCAAAGTTCGATCACGTTGCCTTTGAAGCTCTGCTGAAAGAGAAGCTTGGAGAACGCCGGCTCAATTCCGTCGATCTTCGAACAGGGTTAGTGATCACCTGCAAGCGCGTCGACACCGGCTCCGCTTGGATTCTGGCGAACAACCCGAAGGCCAAATATTGGCCATTCGATCAAGATCGGTTGCTTCGCGATCTCGTTCGAGCAAGCACCGCCGCGCCTTCCTACTTCGCGCCCACAGAGATCCATGTAGGCAACGGCGAGGTAGGCCTCTTCCTCGATGGCGCCATGGGCGGCATGAACAATCCCGCGTTGGCAGCATTTCTCTACGCTACCGCATCCGAGTACGGCCTGAAGTGGGCCCCCGGCGAAAATGAGCTTTCCATTTTGAGTTTGGGCACGGGCCACCTGAAACCTGTTTTCTCTCGCCAACGCTTCCGCGGCGAAGCCGCTGCCGGCCAGGCCTTGTTCACTCTGAAAGGCCTGCTGTTCGAATCCCAGACGTCTGCGGTTGCGGTGCTGCAAGCGCTTTCCAATTCGGCAAGGCCGTTCAGCGTCAATTCCGAAATCAAAGGCTTCGAAGAGACATTGATAGGCGGTCGGCCGCTGCTACGCTTTCAGCGTTTCGATCCGCCGCTTGCGAGAACTGCGCTCGCTGAGGAGCTGGGCATCAAAGTGTCTGAGCAGCAGGCGCGCGAACTCGCATCCATGGACAATGGCTCTCCAAAGAACATGGAACGGCTCCTCAATGTCGGCCGAGTTCTGGGACAGCGCATATCCATCGGCGATCTGGTCCCAGCCCAATCCAGTGCTGCGGCGATGACGTAGATCAGTCTTGTACCACGGCACGACATAGGCACCATTTCTCCGACCGGCCTACTCGATCGATAGCTGCCAGCGACGCCCTTCCCGCGCGAGCGGCCTACGTTCGCCGAGAGTGGCCGGTCGTCACTCCAACGCTGGCGCCCCCGGAACGCCCTCGCAAACATCGCGATCCTCCCGGCCGTCGCGCAACCATACTTCGCGGATGAGGGGATCGCCGGTGATTTCGGATTCGCTGAAGCGACGACCGTTGGGGCTGAGCAAATTGGCGCAGGCGGCGAGCGCGAGTTCGGGCAAAGGTTGCGTGAGTCGCCGCACATTCCAAACGCGCGTGTGCGGGCTATTAACTCTCTCCAGGTCGAAGCGGCTGGTGACGACCTGGGCGCCATCGGGGCTGAACAAAGCCCATGTCACCATTGCCGCATCAGTCTCATCACCGAGAATTGCGATCTCGCGCCCGCTCGCCGCATCCCAGAGCCGCGCGAAGCGATCATTGGAGGTAGTGACGACACGGGCACCATCGGGGCTGAGTGCGGCGGTAGTCACCCAGCCGTTCAGGGCGACAATCTCGCGCCCGCTCGCCACATCCCAAACCTTTGCGACGTGGTCCGCGGCGGTGGTAGTGACGATCCGTGAACCATCGCGGCTGAGCGAAACGTATGTCCCGGATGTCGGAATGCGACCTCGCAGACCTGCGATCTCGCGTCCGCTCGCCGTGTCCACGACGCTTGTCGTATTCGCATCAGCGATCCGGAGTTCCAGAGCCCGTTGCGTCTCGTCGTAGTAGTGGACGTTGAGACCCTCGTTGGGGTCGCGATCGTAAAATGCCAGTTCCCAAAGGCGCGCCGTTTTGTCAGCGGAGGCGGTAAGCACGTGGATGCCGTCCGGGCTGAACACGGCACTTTCAACACCGTTCTCATGCCCTCGTAGCGTAGCGACCTCACGACGGCTCATCACGTCCCAGACGCGCGCAGTGTGGTCAGGTGAGGCGGTAACGACGCGGGCGCCGTCGGGGCTGAATGCGGCGCTCCACACCGCGCCATCATGCCCACGTAGAACGGCGATCTCCCGCCGATCATTTGCAACATTTGGGGCGGCGTCCCATACCCGCGCGGTGTCGTCCCAGGAGGCAGTGACCACACGGGCGCCGTCGGAACTGAAAGCAACGCTTGCCACCAAATCATTGTGCGCGAGTGCGGCGATCTCCCGCCGATCATTTGGAACATTGGGGGCGGCATTCCACAGCCGCGCGAAATTCCCGGATGCGGTGACGACACGGGCGCCGTCGGGGCTGAATGCGGCGCTTGTCACCACCAGGTCCTCATGCCTCAGCACAGCAATCTCTCGCTGGCTCTCGGCTATATTCGGGTCAGCATTCCAGACCCTCGCGGTGCCGTCCCTGGCGGCGGTTAGGATTCGCGTGCCGTCACGGCTGAATGCGACAGTCGTCACCTCGCCACCATGGCCGCGCAGCACGGCGATCTCGCGCCGACCATCTGGAATATTGGGAGCAGCGTTCCACACCAGCACGCCGCCGTCGCTGTCCCCTGTGACGACACGGGCGCCGTCAGGGCTGAAAGCGATGCTTGTCACATCGCGATCATCGCCGCCAAACGCCGCGATCTCTCGTTCGCCGACCACTTCCCAAACGCGCGCACTGCCTGCGGCGGTGACGACGCGGCTGCCGTCTGGGCTGAACGCGGCCACGCGCAACCTAAACCCATGTCGCCAGCCCGCGATCACTCGCCGGCTCGCCACATCCCATACCCGCGCCGTATTGTCGTCCGATACGGTGAGCATGAGGGCGCCGTCGGGGCTGAACACGGCGCTCCTCACCAGGTCCGCATGCCCGCGCAGGGCGCGACTGTCGTTGGAATCATGTAGGATACGGCCAAGCGCCGATCGGTACTCGCCCTCGTTCGCCGGAGCCCGGTCATTCTCCTCGGCAATGTCCTTGCTGGCGCGATAGCCGGCGAGCGCGTAGCGCGCGGCGAGCAAATAATTTCCACGCTCCATCGACTGCCAGCTTCGCTCCGCAAATATTCGCGCAAGTGAATTTCGCGCGGCGTCGCGTTGGGCGCTGGCTTCTTCGGCGTTGGCGATCGCGGCCAGTTCTTGGATTCGCGCCTTCTCCGCCTCACTGACCGCGATGCCGCGCTGCGTTTCCGCGACACCGCGCTGAACGTCGGCATCAGCCCGCGCAAGACGTTCCGCCTTGGCGCGATCCTCGGCGAGATTGAAATTTGCCAGCGCCTCATCGCGCGCGACGGCGGTTTGCCCTTGCTGGTACCATGCATACCCGCCCGCACCTGCCGCGCCCAATGCCAGCACGCCCATAGCGGCGGCGATCAGGTTAGCGCGGCGCCGACGGGCGCGTTCGGCCTGCTTCTCACGTTGCACGAGTTCATCGAGGCCGACATCCAAGAGCCCCGCGATGATCTTCAGTGACCCGTTCTCGCGTCCGTCCTTGCCATCGCGAAAATCAGCGGCGATCGGTTCGGTCGGCTCCAATTGTGAAGAGACCGAGCCGTCATGGTTCAACGCAAAGATCAGCGACGGCGGAAAGCACTCGTCTGCCGCCGTGTAGCCGGGACGCCCGGCGGCGTGGGGCTCGCCGTCGATGATCGCCGCGAAGATGCGCTGTCCTTTGCCGAGCTGCTTGAAGATGCGGATCTCGTCTTGAACGTACTTGCTGCCGCACGACCGGGGCGAACAGAGCACGATCAGCGCGTCCGACTGCTCGAGGCCTTCGCGAATTTCGCGACCAAGATCATGGGCCGCTGAAAGATCGGCGCGATCGCGGAAAACCTTGCCCAGCCGCTTGCCGATCTGACCGACGGATGACGCACGCCCAACCAGCGCTGACGGGACCTCGTAACTCTCAAGCCGCTTGTGCAGCCAATCGCCGAATTCTTCGTCGCGATGCGAGTAAGAAATGAAGGCGGAAAACCGTTTGCCAGTTTGCGCCGCTGGCGCAGCGCTTGCGCGAGCAATGTCGTCCGGCATCGATTTCCCCCATCGCGCAAGGGATTAAGGCACAACCGGGCAAGCCAAGCCAAGAGGCAAACCCCTTGTGTAATGACCGTTTCGAGTACCGGCCCCTTTTCACGAGTGGCGCGAAGGGGCCATCGTACGACATAGCCGCGATTTTCGTGAGCGGCCTACTCTCTCTAAACCGGACAGTGATTTAGCGCCCACCGCAACGGCGTGTTGTCGCCGATTCCTGCCCTTCGCCACCCCTCTACGGCCCTAAGATGAAGTCAGCTTGAGTGATGACGTTATCGCCGTCTCCGGAGACATTCTTCAAGGTGATGAAGATGTCAGCGTCAATGCGGATGACGGTGTCAGCGCCGGTGTCGATAATAGCGACGCGGGTATTGAAATTACCCGCGTTGATGCCGAGCGATGCCAAATCGATGAAATCCTGGCCGCCAACGTCCCAGGCGTCGAAGTCAACGATCGTGTCAGCGCCTGCGCCAGCTGCATAAACAAAGGTATCGTTGCCCGCGCCGCCGGTCAGATTGTCGTTGCCGCCGCCGCCGGTGATGAAATCGTCGCCATTGTTGCCGTTGATCTTGTTGACGCCGCCATCACCAGTCAACGTGTCGCCACCAGTGCCGCCGATGAGGTTCTCAACGCCAGTGATCGAGGCAAAGCCGGTGGCTGTGCCCGTTCCAAGATTGACGGTTACGCCAAGCGCCGTGTTGTAACGCAACCAATCGCCGCCAGCGCCACCAAGGCCGAGATCGAGATTGATCGCCTCGATATCGACGAGCGCGTTGTTGAGAAGACCAGTGATGGCTGTGCCGTTCCAATTGGCGTCAGCGACATCGGCCACGGCAGAACCGGTGATGTTCACGGTGTCGAAATCGGCCCCGCCATTGAACGTGTCGCGACCGTCGGTCGAGGTCCAGATGAAGGTGTCGTTGCCGTTTTGACCTTGCAGCGAGTCATTGCCAGCGCTGGCGTAGATGGTGTCATCGCCATCACCGCCAAGCACAGCGTCTGCGCCGCCGGCGCCGTCGAGCGTGTCGGCGCCAGCTTGGCCGTCGAGACGGTTGTCGAGCGTATTCCCGGTCAGGCTGTCACCGCCGGAACCGCCGATCACACGCTCAGCGTTCGTCACCGATGCGAAGCCGGAAGCTGAATTGGTTGCGAGGTTCACGGTGACGTCAAACGTCGTGTTGTAGATCAGCCAATCGACGCCGTTACCGAGATCGAGATTGAGGGCTTCGATATTAGCAAGGCCATTGTCCATCAGAGCTGTGAGCGATGAACCGTTCCAGACGGCGTAGGCAAGTTCGGCCGTGGCTGCGCCGGTCAGGTTGAAGGTGTCGAAATCAGCGCCACCATCGATGGTGTCGCGGCCCTCGCCCGCTGCCCAGGCTATCGTGTCATTGCCGGCGCCGGCTTGGATGGAGTCATTCGAGAGACCGCCCGCGAGCGTATCGGCGCCATCACCACCGATCAGCGTATCGATGCCGCCGCCGCCGGCGAGCACATCATCGCCGGCGCCGCCGTCTAGACGATTGTCAAAGCCGTTGCCGGTCAGTGTGTCACTGGCGTTGCCGCCGACAACGCGCTCGACGCCGGTGATCGAGAAAAAACCAGATGCGGAATTGGTGCTCAGATTGACCGTCACCACAGAGCTTGACGCGGCATAGATGAGCCAATCGACGCCGTCGCCCAGATTGGCGGTGATGGTCTCGATGCTGGCCAAAGTATTGCCGGACAGCACCGTCACCGCTGCACCATTCCAGGTGGCGTTGAGAATGCTTCCGGCTGCGCCGTCGGTAACGGAAAGCGTGTCGGCCCCGTCGCCGCCATTCATCGCGCCATTGCCGTCACCTAACGCATACAGGAACGTGTCATTGTCGGCGCCGCCGTCCAGCGTGTCGATGCCCAGACCGCCGTTCAGCGTATCGTTGCCGTCAAAGCCGTAGAGCAAGTTGTTGTCGACATTCCCGGTGATGGCGTTATCGAGGCTGTTGCCGTAGCCGGTAAGCGCCGTGCCGCCGGTCATCAGCAGCAAATTCTCGAGGTTTGCGCCGAGCGTGAAGGTGATTTGCGACTGGACGAGATCAATGCCGCCGTCGGCTTCTTCGCCGATTGTGACGCCTGTTCCGTAGATGCGGTAGAGATCGTCGCCGAGGCCGCCATAGAGTGTATCGCCGCCGCCGTATGACTCGATCAAATCGTTTCCGTCACCCGCATAAACGACATCGACAGCGAAGCCGGCGGTGATTACGTCGTCGCCCGCGCCGGTATAGATCGTGTGCGAGCCGGATGAGTTGGTGCCAACATAATCGTCGCCCGATCCGGTCCTAATCGTGATCAGCTCAAATTCGCCAGTCGTCAGCGTGGATGGATCGATACCGATCGCGCCTCCTGAATACGTCACCCTTGTGCTCGCAGCCGAAAAATCGACGATGAGTGTATCTATTCCGCCGCCGGCAAAGACGGCGTTATTGCCCGCGATCATATTGTTGACGGTGAACGTATCAGCGCCAGCGCCGAGCGTTACGAAGTATGTCTCGACATTTTGAACGCTCGTGCCGTTCGCCAGTGTAAATCCGCCTAGCGCCGTGAGCTGCGTCGTACTGAGATCCACCGGCGTCGCACTTGCACTCAGATCGAGGCTGAGCATGTCGGATCCGGCGCCGCCATTGATGGTGTCGCCGACGCCCGTAGACTCGATGAAGTCGTCGCCATTGCCACCATTGAGCGTGTTGGCGCCGCCGGCGCCGGCGAGAACGTCGTTGCCGTCAGCGCCGTTGAAGACATCGTTGCCGGTGGAGCCTCTGAGCCCATCGCCCAACGCGGTGCCAGTAACCACGAACCGCTCAACACCTGAGAAGAAGAAGCTCGCATTGAGCAGCGAGGCGCTGTCGCCGTAGAGGTTGATATTGCCTTCGATACCTGACCAATCTGCGATGAAGGCGTCGATGCCGTCACCGCCAAAGAAAGCGTTGGCGCCGCTGACGGTGGAATCCACGGTCAGCGTGTCGGCGCCAGAGCCTGCCGTAAGGAAGATGCGCTCAAAGTTTCGCGCGGTTGTGCCGTCGGCGAAGGTGACCCAATCGCCGGAGCGTAGCGCCACCGTCGAATAATTTGCGCCCGCCGTGGTTGCGCCGAGATTTAGCGTCAGCAGATCGATGCCGGCGCCGCCATCGAGGCTATCGGCGCCACCGCTGCTGGTGAGCGTATCGTTGCCGCCGGCGCCATCGAGCACGTCGTGGGCGCTGCCGCCGATCATGCTGTCATCGCCACCGCCGCCGATGATGTTGAACTGCTCGAATGCGGCGAACAGGACAGATCCGACTGTAAAGTAATCAAAGCTGAGAGATGAAATCGCGCCAGCCCAGCCGGTGAAGTCGGCCGTGAGGATGTCGAATCCGAGGCCGCCAACGTAGGTCGTGCCGACAAGATAACCGCCGCGTGCGTCGAACGTGTCGTCGCCGCTCGTGAGCGATAGATTGCCGAGCCGTTCGACGTTGCGGACGTAGGCGCCGGTTGAGAACGTAACGCCCGCGCCGGTGAAGGTCGTGCTGTTCACATTCAGGCCCGTCGTAAGCGTGTACAGGCTGAGAATTGCGGTGTCGGTTCCGGCGCCGCCGTCGAGTTGATCGAACCCCCAGCCGGTTTCAGCGAAATAGCTGAGTGTGTCGTCGCCGTCGCCGCCGTTCAGAATGTCGGTGCCGCGATAGCCGTCGAGCGTATCGTTACCGGCGCCGCCATTCAGCGTGTCGGCAACTTCGCCGCCCGTGAGTGAATCACCGGCGGCGCCGCCGGTGATGTTTCGCGATCCAGTGATGCCCAGATAGACGGTGTGACCATTGGATTGCAGATTGAAGAAGTCGACCGTCACGGCCGATGCGCTGGTGGACATATTCGCGGTGAGATTGCCGCCGTACATCAGACCACCGCCGGCAAGCGTTCCTGAGATCAGGAAATCGTTGCCGGAGATGTTGAAGTTCTCGATGCTTTGGAACGTCGTGCCGTTATACGAGCTGAGCAGGAACAGGTTGTTCCAGTTGATGACGCTCGTGCTGCTATCGACGAGGCGGAGCGTGTCTATTCCCGCGCCGCCGTCGATGGTGTCTGTGCCGGTCGAGAAGATGATGTCGTCGCCGGAGCCGCCGTTGAGCGTGTTTGTGCCGCCGCCGCCTTCGATCTCGTCGTTGCCGCCGCCGCCGGATAGCATGTCGTTGCCATCGCTGCCGCGCAGGCGATCGTTTCCCGAACCGGTGCTGATAACGTAACGCTCGACATTGTCGAGAGCTACGCCGCTGAAATTGCCGATCAGGCCGAAGCCGAAGGGAACGAGACTATAGGTTTCGGAGCTGGCGGAGAAATCGGCAACCAGTGTGTCGAGGCCAGCGCCAGCGTAGAATTGCGTAGCGAAGGCCCCGCCGGCGACGAGCGTGAACGTGTCGTTGCCGGCGCCGGTTTGAAGCGCGATGTATTCAGCGTTGCGCACGAAGACGCCGTTCGAGAGTGTGACGCCGGTGGAGGTGTTAAAGCCTGCGCTTGAGAGCGAAATGCTTCCCGACGTCAGCTCCAGTTCGACAACATCTATGCCGTCGCCGCCATCGACCGTATCGATACCGCGCACGACGATCCGATCGTTTCCGGCGCCGCCGTTCAGGGTGTCGTTGCCCTCACCGATCCCGAGGACGTCGAGCCAGTCGTCGCCGTCTCCGCCATTGAGCGTGTCGTTGCCCAGGCCGCCGACGAGGTTGTCATTACCGCCCGCACCGTTGATCGTGTCTACGCCACCGTAGCCATAGATCGCTTCATCGAACACGCCGCCGTTCATCGTGTCGTTGCCGTCAAACAGGGCGGCACGGAAGGCTTCGACGTTGTTGCTCAAAGTCCAGGAACGGAAACTCGCAACTGGAATGGAGAGGCCCGTGATCGACATGGTGACGACGCCGCCCATCGAGTTGGTGGCGTAGTCGAGAGTTTGGATGGTGCCGCTCTGCGGAAAGTTGTTGGCGTCAAGATTGCCGAAGGTGCCCGTCGCGTAGAACTCGCTCGTACTGGTGACAACGTAGAATTCAATCGCGGAAACCTGTCCAACGCCGCTTGGATCGGAGAACATCGCGAAGATGAAGCCGGGGTTCCAAAGCCCCATATTGAAGCCGTTCGTGGCGCCTCCGCCCGAAAACGTGAAACTCGGCATTTGTCCCCCACCCGCCGCGCAGTTGCGGCCGACCCCTTCTAGCGCCTAACGATAAGGTCGGCGGAAGTTTACACAAGACTGTCCAGGTTTGGCGGCGACGCGGCCACGCACCATCGCCGCTCGGGGCAAGCGTGGGTTGTTGTACGGCATTCTAGGACTGGCCTGACCGTTCCGCGTGCGTTCGCAGTGAGCCATCGTACGTCACGGCGACGAATTCAGCGACTGGCCGAGTGGACCTCGATTGCGGTCACCGGCGTAGCACACGCAGCAACGGCGCGGTTTCGCCGACTCCTGTCCCTCGCCACGCCTCTATGGGCCGAAGATGAAGTCGGCCTGAGTGATGACGTTGTCGCCGTCGCCGGAGACGTTTTTGAGGGTGATGAAGTAGGTATCATCGATGCGGATGACGGTGTCGGCGCCGGTGTCGATAATGGCGACGCGGGCGGCGAAATTGCCGGCGTTGATGCCGAAGGCGCTGACATCGAGGAAGTCCTGGCCGCCGACCGCCCAAGCGTCGAAGTCAACGATGGTGTCGTTGCCGCTACCGGCTGCATAAACGAAGGTGTCGTTGCCTACGCCGCCGGTCAGATTGTCGTTGCCGCCGCCGCCAGTGATGATGTCGTCGCCATTGTTGCCACTGATCTTGTTGGCGCCGCCGTCGCCGGTGAGCGTGTCGGCACCAGTGCCGCCGATCAGGTTCTCGACGCCGGTGATCGAGGCAAAACCCGAGCCCGTGCCGGCCAGGAGATTGACGGTCACGCCAACGGTCGAATTGTAGCGCAGCCAATCGCCGCCGGCGCCGCCGGCGCCGAGTTCAAGATTGATGGTCTCGATGCTGACCAAGGCGTTGTTGAGCAGACCGGTGATTTCCGTGCCGTTCCAATTGGCGTCGGCGACGTCGGCGACGGCCGAGCCTGTAAAGTTCACCGTGTCGGTGTCGGCACCGCCGTTGAAAGTGTCGCGGCCATCGGTCGAGGTCCAGATGAAGGTGTCGTTGCCGTTCTGGCCTTGCAGCGAGTCGTTGCCGGCGCTGGCATAGATGGTGTCGTTGCCGTCGCCGCCGAGCACAGCGTCCGAACCGGCGCCGCCATCCAGCGTGTCGGCGCCGGCCAAGCCGTCGAGCCGGTTGTCGAGCGTATCGCCGGTCAGCGTGTCGTTGCCGCTGCCGCCGATCACCTTCTCGATGTTCGACACCGAGGCGAAGCCCGAGGCCGTGCCAAGCTGCAGGTTCACCACAGCAGCCGCGCTCGCGTTATAGATTAGCCAGTCGACGCCGCCCCCGAGATCGAGATTGATCGCTTCGAGGTTGGACAAGCCGTTGTCTATCAGGGCGGTGACCGATAACCCGTTCCAGGTTGCGTTGCCGAGTTCGGCGCTGGCCGAGCCAACGACGCTGAAGGTGTCGAAATCGGCGCCGCCATCGATGGTGTCGCGCCCGTCGCCGACGACCCAGCCGATATTGTCGTTGCCGTTGCCGCCTTGGATCGAGTCATTGGCAAGGCCGCCTGTGATCCAGTCGTCGCCGTCGCCGCCGATCAAGGTGTCGATACCGCCCAAGCCGGCGAGGGTGTCGCTGCCGGTCGAGCCGTCGAGACGGTTGTCGAGATTGTCGCCGGTCAGCATGTCGTTGCCGGAGCCCCCGACCACGCGCTCGACATTGGAGACGCCGGCAAAGCCGGTCGCCGCCGTGGTGGTAAAGTTCACCGCCACGTCAGAACTCGTATTGTAGATCAGCCAATCGACGCCATCGCCCATATTGGCGAAGACACTTTCGATGCTGGTGAGGCCGTTGCCGGCGACCGCCGTCAGCACTGAGCCAGTCAGATTGGCGTTCAAGATGCTGCCCAAGCCGGCAACATCGGTGATCACAAACGAATCTGAGCCGTTGCCGCCGTTCACCGAGCCGTTGCCGTCGCCGATCGTGTAGGCGAAGCCGTCATTGCCTTCGCCGCCATTCAGCGAGTCAATGCCCCAGCCGCCAATGATGATGTCGTCGCCATCGCCGCCGTTGATGGTGTCGTTGCCGTCAAGGCCCGAGAGCGTGTTATTGCCGGTATTGCCGTTGATGACGTTGATTTCGGTGTTGCCGGTGCCGTCAAGGTTCGCCGAGCCGGTGAGAGTCAGGTTCTCGAAATTGGCGCCGAGCGTGCGCGTCACGCTCGATTGCACCGTATCCATGCCCTGTCCCGCGCTCTCGGTCGTCACATCAAGCGCATCGTCAACGACATACATGTCGTTGCCATCGCCACCCTGCATGTTGTCGGCGTTGGTGCCGCCGTTCAGCGTATCGTCGCCGATGCCGCCGTCCAGTGTGTCGTCGCCCCCGCCGCCATCCAAGAGATCACTACCCGCGAACCCGCGAATGATGTTCGCCGCGTCGTTTCCAATCGCGGAATCGTCTGCGTCACCCAGATCCACATTCTCGATGATCGTACCAAAAGCGATCGCAACGTTGTCGGTCCAGGTAAAAATCGAGGCGCCATTAAAGGTCTGGGTGATATCGCTCCGGTGAACTTCACCAACGGCTGCTACGTTCGCTTCGATTTGCGCTTCTCTTGAAAAGCAATCGACGCTTGAGAATGCGCCCGGTCTCAAATCAACGAAAGATGGCCGCAAATGCCCGATCAGCGACCAGGTATCTATTCCGCCGGCATCATATATCGTCTGGATCACACCTAAATTTGGATCGAACGTGTAGCTAGTGTCTCCGGCGCGCGTCGCAGGATCAGCGCCGAACAGGTTTTGCAACGCATAGATGTCCGCCAGCATCGGCGTGATGGGATAGACAGGGTTGTACGAGATACTCATGCCAAATGGCATCAACGCGTATCTGGCGACGAAGTGATCGGTTTGGGAGCTGTAGGACATGATTGTGTAGCGATAATTGTCGAACTGCTCCGGAAGTGGGTGATCGCCCTCGAAACTGTGCTGCAGCCCAAGAGCATGACCGATCTCGTGCATCAGCCCGAGAAAATCGAAACCGCCCGAGGTGAAGGCTGATCCGGCAACATTCGACGAAATCCAAATATCTCCCGGCTCGTCATCAAGGTTCGGATTGCCGTTCACGTCCGGATAGTAAGCGTATCCCCAAACATCCGGGTCGACGCTGGTAAACGCGATTCTGATCGCTCCAAGATCGACTTGATCGTCTACGAGTGTGAACGAAGCTCCCACAAAGGAGTCCATCAATTCCACCACAACTGCGAACGTCTGCGCCTGACCGGACGTGAAGACCGAGTAGCCCTCTAGAAACGGCTCTCCGCCCAGAGCTGCATTTGGATAGCCAGGCCAAACACTGCCCACGCTCGGCGTGCTGTAGGTGAGAACTAGATCGGCGCCGCCCGCCCAATATCGTCCCGAGAGCATCGCAGCGAGAATGTCCGAGCCGCTAAGCGCTATCAAAGGCATGCAATTCTCTCGTATCGCGACGATATACCAGTCGTCATACGCCCGACACTCGTTAGCACGTCAATGTATTCGTTTTGGGCCATCGCCTGGCCGCTGGTAACATTTCCCGGCCGGCTGGGTCGCTCCATTGCAGCCGCTCATCATGCTGCGTCCGCTAAGGCGCAATTTCGCCGGCTGAAGACGTTAGTGCTGATTGATGGGCCAACCGCCCAGCCACCAACCGAGCCCTCCGATGACAACGGCGGCAACCCAGAACGCGAGGAAAACGTTGCGTGCCCTTCGTACCCTTTGCTTGCGCGCTTCAGCCTCGACACCACCATCGAGCAACCGATTTTTCCAGTATCCAAGCAAACGGTGGGCGTGAACAAAACCCCAGCCCAAAGCGAAGAAGCACGCGCCGATGAAGGCGATTAAGCATAGGTTGCCGAAGAGGTTCACGACGAGAACTCTACTGCCTTCGCGCGAATTGGGAACGTCCGCCTCGGGCCAGCACCGCGCCGTCCGTCATTTTTCTCGAACGACTGGCGCGCTCAAGACCCGCCGTTGACACAGATCTCCATGCTACGGCCTGATGTCGCCGATCGACCCGTTGAGGTCGCCCTCAAAACCAGTCGGTCGCAGAGCCGCATGGTCGACGGCGTGTTGTCGCCGCTCAAGGCTTCACACCAAACTGCGAGAACATGATAGCCACATTAGGATCCTTCGCCCTTGCGGCGGCGATGTCGGCTTGAGCCTCCCCGATCTGCGCGAGACGCAGCCGCGCGATGCCGCGACCGTATAGGGAGCTGATCAGCTTGGCGTCTCTGCGCAACGCGGCGTCGTAATCCGCGAGCGCGGCGTGGAATGCGCCACTGCGCAAGTACACGAGACCGCGGGTATCGAGTGTATGGGGATCGTTCGACCGGATGCGCAGCGAAGAATTGCAGTCCGCGAGCGCCAGATCAAGTTGCCGCCCCCACAGGGCGCGAGTCCAACAGCGAGTGTTGAAGGCTTCCGCATCCTGTGGATTGAGCAGAATCACCTGGTCGTAGTCAGCGATAGCTCGGGCGTAGTTGCCCTGAGCGCTATAGGCATTGCCGCGATTGTAGAAGGCGTCCGCATTCTGCGGATTGAGCCGGATCGCCTGGTCGTAATCGGCGATGGCGCGGGCGTTATCTCCCTGAGCGCCATGGGCGATGCCGCGATTGTAAAAGGCGTCCACATCCTGCGGATTGAGCCCGATCGCCTGGTCGTAATCGGCGATGGCGCGGGCGTTATCTCCCTGCGCGCTGTGGGCGTTGCCGCGATTGTAGAAGGCGTCCGCATCCTTCGGATTGAGCCGGATCGCCTTGTCGTAATCGGCGATAGCGCGGGCGTTGTCGCCTTGAGCAGCATAAACGTTGCCGCGATTGATTAACGCGATCGCCAGATCGGTCTGCGTTTCCTGGCCCGACTGAATGATTGCGGTGCAACCGCCAACCGCAAGGTCTTGCGAGTAGGCTCCGCCCCAGTTCAGGCAGTAGGTCCACTGCTGCTTAAACGCCGGCGTCTGCGCCACAGCCGGCGTCGAACTGACCAGCAGCATCGCCACAATCGCTCCACCGAACAACAACTGCATCGCCCATCTTCCGTGAGCCCAAGAAAACACACGCGTTGCGATCACGCCAGCCAGACCGATTGAGCAGCCTCCGCCACATCGCGGACTGGATGTAGCGCCAGCTAAGACAGCCGCGTACAAAAACACGAATGGCTTGGTCGATCGAAACCTGACGCTGGCGTCAGCAGCCGGTGACCGGCCTAAGTTCGCCGAACTCAGACATCCATGATGAAGCGGCTGCAGCGAGCCATCGCCGAAGACAGCCGCCCACCAACTAAAACGGCGGAAGAGCCGCGCGCGCCAATCAGCAATGCCACTCAGCCAAGTCACCGGGCGCTCCAAATCCCAAATGTCCGCTTGACCGGACATTATGTCCGCTCTACAGGACTTTTGTTGAATGGAGGTGGCTTGGTTGCTCAAGGTGATCGGATTTTCAGCCACAGCGTTGGCTTTGGGCTGGGCACTCGCATGGACATCGATCAACTTTAGCTTTTCCACGGGCTGGGTTGGCGCAGCAGTCCTGCTGGGCTGGGCGATCGCAGCGCGTTTGCGTTGGGAGCGCCTCAAGGAGTACGGCGCGGACCCCAGCGGTCCCGAACGCGTCGTGTGGCACAGGCTCGCGAGCTCAGCGATGGGTGCTGGGCACATGCTGACCTCGCTCGCTCATCCAAGGATCGACCTGCACGTCGGCAGCGGCAATTCGCTGGCGACAGATTCCTGGACCATTCTGGCGGCAATCGTCGTCAGCGCTTTCGTGTTTCATGGCGGCGATCAGGAGCCTGATGAACGCGATCGCGGGTTCGCTGCCACGGGGTTACGCGTGAGTTACACGGCACTCATCGTTCAACTTCTCGTCCTGCTATTCTTCCTAGGCTTTGCACCGCCGGATTTGCGCGCGCCGTTTTCTCACTTCTTCATCGCCAATTTGCTCATCGCACTCATCGTGATTTCGGCGCTGGCGCAATATTTTGCTCAACTCATCGCATACGCGCGCGATGCACAAGCGACCGCAGGCGTGGATCAATGACCACCCCGCCGATCGGCAATCATTTGCGGCGTAGGCGTTTTGATCATGGGCAGATGACGCAGCAAGCATTGGCGCAGGCCGTCGGTGTCACACGTCAGACAATCGTGGCGCTGGAGACGGGCCGCTACGCGCCATCGCTGGAGCTCGCCATGCGCTTAGCGGCCGTCTTCGGCTGCGGCGTCGACGATCTCTTCTTTTGGAACGGACCGCCGCCATACGGCGAAACGAGGAAGAACCAATGAGCAAAACCAAGTCAAAGCGCGGATTGCTGGGGATCGTGTTTCTTCTGGGCGCGATCACTGTGGCTGTACCGATCGCATACAAGCTATTTGAGCCAGTTTTCGTGTATCGTCTAAATTGGTCGGCGTTGCCGGTGGGCGCATATCCGGTGCAATCGGAAGTCGTTGACCCGCGATACAGCGAACAGGCGAGCGCAGCGCAGGCCGCGCTAGAGGCCGCGCGCGCTGAGCTTCAAGCACCTGCACTCTCGGCGGCAGTCTCAATGAATGGCGAGATCGTTTGGCGCTCTGTCGCTGGGTACGCCGATATCGAAGCATTACGCCCGGCGGAACTTTCGACCCGCTTTCGACTGGGCAGCACATCAAAGGCCGTCACTGCAGTCGCCGTGGGTACATTGGTAGATCAGCAACGTCTGAACCTCGACGCGCCTATCCAAACTTATGTCCCGCATTTTCCTGAACAGCGCTGGCCCATAACATTGCGCCAAGTGATGAGCCACCGCGCTGGCTTGCGGGATTATGGCATGTGCTTCTGCTTCCCGGCTTGGGAGCACTTGAACCAACGCCGCTTCGCCGACGTCGATGCGGAAATCGACTTGATCGCCGACGCGCCGCTGCTGTTTCAGCCGGACACCAGCTTCGCCTACACGAGTCTCGGCTACAACTTGGCTGGCGCTGCTGTAGAGCACGCCAGCGGTGAAGATTTCGGCGCTTATCTTCAGCGCGCCGTTTTCGCGCCTCTCGGCATGACACAAAGCGGTCTCGACTCGATCGCAGGCGCTGAATCGGATCGCGCAACGTTCTACGAGGTCGAGGATGGGAGCTACAAGCGCGCGTTCACGGTCGACAACAGCATCCGCTGGCCTTCCGGCGGGCTGCTCTCAACGCCAACAGATATGGCGCGCTTCGGCGCGGCCATGCTGCACGATCGGCTTCTCTCCGCGACAACAAGGGCGATGCTTGTCACGGTGCCCGAAGGCGGGCGCGATGCGCACGGTGGCGCGTACTATGCGCTTGGGTGGCGCACTGGCGAATGGACGCTCTACAACGGCGAACTCACAACGATCGCTCACCATCACGCCGGCACTGCGGTCGGCAGCAGCTCCGTGTTCGTGGTCTTTCCAGAATACGGGATGGTCATATCGCTGATGATGAACAAGGGCGGGACGAGCGTCGACGACCTTGTGATCGCGACGGATCAAATCGCGCAAGCGTTCGTCCCGCGGCGGTCGTCGGACTAGACAAGTCGTCTGTCCTTTTGGTCAAAGCGGAAGCAAAGCCCAATTTTGAGCTTGCGCGGTCTCCCGAACTGAAACCATGCGTTGGGTGCTGTTGCGTTCATTTCAGCCGTCGAGCTTGGGATTCCGCTAACTTCCGTTTGGGGCCACCGCCTACCCGCTAGCAATATTTCTCGACGGGCTTGCTCTCTCGATTCCAGCCGTTGGTCATGCTGCGTCCGCTAAGGCGCGATCTCGCCGAGAAGCGACATTAGCCCCTTCGCTTCACCGCGTTTGAGCTTACGGGTCTGGGGCTCGGCGTGAAGGCGGTCAATTCGAACGAGAGCGGGCCGCCATGCTCCGCCGAAGCGAGCTTCGCACGAAAAGAATCGTTGGGTTCGACTGTGGTTGCGGCGTCACTGACCTTCACGGAGCCAGCGAGGTCAAAGGCTTCGTCATAGAAGCGAAGCGGAACCGGAGCCGCCTCGGAGTAAGCGCCAATGGTCTTGTCAGTGATCGACACATGAAGATGCGAAGGTTGCGGCCAAGCGGCGATTGAGAACGCAACCTCGACCGTACGCTTCTTTGTTTCATGACGCTTCAACAGAAAGCGCAGTTCCGCGCCGTTCGTTCTAACTATTTGCTCTGCCTTTTTTATCAAATCAGATTGATCGGGCCTTATCGCAAGCAGCGCTTCAACAGTGCCTTTTACAATCACTTCGTTGGCGTCGGGCACTTCAGGGAAATTCGGCGGAACTCCCACATGAGTGTACCGCTGCCACCAATCGCCACCGTAGTCGGTCACTTGCGTGGCCCCAGACGGAATCGCAGACGTGAAGTAGAGATACAGCGCCGGGTACGCACCCAGACTAAACCCCTCGCCGTTCAGAAACCAAGCAATGCGCCTTCCGAACGCCACGGCCTCCTCATGCCCCTTAAGGTACGTGTGGAGGTCGCCGAAGAAGTGGCGGATATCGGCAATCCGAGAGGGGCGACCGTCCTTCGTCATTCTTCACCGCTAATGCGAGCCACGCAAAACGGCAATTCCATCAGAGTCCGGTTTGGGCCATCGTAGGCCGTTGTACGAAATTCCGCGACTGACCTAGTCGATCCAAAGCTGCCGGCGGCGCCCTGCCCGTGTGAACGACTCAAGTTCGCCGGAAGCTGACGCAATCATACGGTGGTGAGCGCCTCAAAGTCGGTCTGTAGCTCCGACAACCACCGCGTCGCCATGTCGAAAGTCCAGAGCGATAGGCAAACCATCACCACGTCCACCATCAGAGAAACGGCCATCCACGTCGCGTCTTCGATTATGGCGCCGCGGGTGGTGACCAGAGACATTACGCCCCAAACGATGCCCAAGGTTCGCAGCTTCTTTTCCGGGTCAGAGACGAGTGCGAATTTGCCGGTATTGCGATGTGACCGTAGCGCCTCGCGGATTACGTCCAGTCGATTCCACGGGACAAAGAAGTTGGCGATTGGAAAACCAAAAGCGATCATCGTTTCTGGCCAACTAGCAAATTGGAGGCCGCCGCGCTCGATCAAGAATTTGCGAACTCGGTATACGCGGCGCAAAAATTCATAAGCTGACGCTATGAAGGTCACCGCCGAACCGATCCCGATCGGCAAAACAAGGAAGTCCTGCAGTCGTCTTGCTTCTGCGTGAATTGCCCCGTGGCGAAGAACGTCAGCAAGCCCCCAAGCGTAGAGCACTAACAACGCAAACCAGAATGCAAATGACGCGATGCCCCACAGCGCGAAGAATCTCGCTCCGTTGCTAAAGGCCGATTGAAATGTTCTTTCAAACGCCACGCAGGCCTCCTACCGTCCAGAACTATAGCCCAATTTCAGAATGCCTGTTTCCGGGCCAGACCCGCGCCAACAGCGAATATTTCAGAACGGCTGACGCGCTCCAAACAAGCCGCTCGCGCCCTGCCCGTCAATTCGGCGTGCTCTCGCCGAACTCGGTCGCTCACCGCCACCGCCAATTGGGGCTTGCGTAGCCGAAGCGCACATTTGAAATCGCTTCTTTGACGAGCTTTGCAGAAAAGCTCGGACTAATCTTTGCAGCTTGGGCCCGCCACACCAGCTTGACCAAGCTCAATCAAACGAAGGTGATAGCGACGCACTGCTTCATAGCACTCATCGCCGATCTGCTGGAACAAAGCCTCGCCTAACCTCGGCACAGCTTGAACCTCGCCGTCACGGCGCTCTTGGAATAAGCCCGCTTCAATGAGCTGATTGACTTTTCGGCGTACTGTTTCGCGCGCCAACATTGCCTTGTCCGCAATCCCAATGCGGGAGATTGCACCTCGCGCCTCGGGCGGCGGAGCCGGATCGTTCACGAACTCTAATTTCGCGCCTGGACCGACAAGCAACGGCCGCATGCTGGCTTCGTTGACGATTAAAAAAACCAGCAACGTCTCCAAGTCCATGTCGCCGGCGCGCGAGCGCACCGCGTACAACATGTCCAAGAAAAGCTCGCTGGCCGCATAGGCACGCGGACGCGTGTGACGGGGAAGCTCGGCGTCGGACATTGCGATTCGACATTCTTGCGAATGCTTTCGGCGACGCAAGCCGGTTGCCGCCAGGAATGCGCCAGAGAGGCGATCGGACAGAATGCGCCAACGTAGGCCGTAGAGAGTAATTCTGCGACCGGCCTACTCTCTCGCTTGCTGCCGCTTGCGCCCTACCCACCTAGGCGGCTCAAGTTCGCCGAACTCTGCCGCTCGTGACTCGATCCTCATCTCGAACTAGCGTTCCTCTCCTGAGGAGACCCGGGCGATGGCATACCAAGGCGAATGTTTCTGCGGCGCGGTAAAGATTGAAGCCACCGGTGAGCCCGAAGGCATGGGCTATTGCCATTGTCGCTCATGCCGCTCCTGGTCGGGCGGACCGGTAAATGCCTTCACATTATGGAAGCCAGAGAGCGTGCGGGTCACCGCCGGCAACGAGCACGTGGCGACCTACAACAAGACCCCCGTTAGCGATCGCAAGTATTGCTTAAAGTGCGGGGGCCACCTCATGACCAATCATCCGGGCCTCGGTGTGGTCGATGTCTTCTCGGCAACGCTGCCGACGCTCGCATTCACGCCCGGCCTGCACATCAACTACGCCGAAACTGTTCTGCCGATGAAGGACGGTCTGCCGAAGTTCAAAGACTTTCCGGGCGCGTTCGGCGGGTCAGACGAGCAGGTACCGGAATAGCGCTGTCGCTCTTGCGACGAGCCAAGTTCCGCGACCGGCTTAGTCGTTCCAGTTCAGTCGTTCGCATTTGCACACGGGGAACGGCACACTGCCGCCGATAACGGACGTTATCCCTTTGGCCGAGTACGCTTCTCCCGATTGAAGGCCAAGGCTAAGGCAGGTAGAGACTCCTACCCAACCAACACGAGATTTTCCGATGAAATGCACAAGGTTTGCGCTCTTCGCGGCAGCTGTTGTGATGTCTTCGTTGTCCGTTGTGGGAGTTGCAGCCGCCGAACGATGGCTTCAGGTGGATCCGTGGTTCTATTTAGATTTGGATTCCATCCGTCGCGACGGGGACGGATACACTTATTTTGTCATGCTCCACAGCGCCGAACAAAATCGTGATCCCCGCGCGTCGGGCGCTTTGTCAGGCGCTGCGCCACCACCGGATCGCGTCAATTGCGCGACCGGAGCAATTGAGACCCCCGCCTTTGGCGGCGGTTGGACCGTAGACGACGAACTCTATAATGATGATCCAATGGCGCGTTATCTTTGCCCGGAATGGTTTAGGTAACAGAGTTTCTGAGTGCGGGCGGAAACAGACGTTCGCCACGCTTCGGGGCTCACTTCGCTTAGGTCCGCTTTGGGCCAACCTAGGCCGTCCGGTACAAAATCTCGAATGGCTTGGTCGCTCAAAACGTGACGCTGGCGTCAGCAGCCCGCGACCGGAGCGCGTCGCGATCTCTCAAACCTCCCAGAAGTAGGCTCTGACTTGAGTGCACCGCAAAGCAGATCCTGGCGTCGCAACGAGCCATTCAGCGCACCGTCTCTTTCGCTTTCGGCGTGGGGGCACGATGCGGCTTGCTCTCTGATTTGAACTTACGCTTTGGTAGAAGCCAAAAGCGTCTGGCATCATGCGAAGTCGACGGAAACGAACAGGTTGAATGGAGTGATCGCGCTCGAATTTCTGATGCGGCGCGATGCACGGCGCGCCCCTGGATGCGCCGCTTCCGATCGGACGACCGACGCTGGCCCCTGGTTGTCATCTTCCGGTTCAATCGATTGGAGCCTCCGGCTGTGGCATGGATCGCGCCACGCGAAAGCCGGTGTCGCCGCTGCCAGCCGAATAGCTTGTCCGTGAGGACGCGCGGACTTCGTTGTGCACGCTGCTCCAGGCGCCGCCGCGCATCACTCTGAGTGAGCAATCGCCGCTCGTCCACGCCGCGCCGTCGGTTGGCGCGCCGTCATAGGTCCCATTGTAGCAATCCTCGACCCATTCTTGGACGTTGCCCATCGTATCGTGCACGCCAAATGCGTTGGGCGCGAACGATCCAACCGGCGCGCTGACGAGCCAGCGGTCCGCGCCCTGCGCATCACCCCCGAAGCCGCCATAGCTCTCTTTTCCGAGGTTCGCGCTGTCGCGCGCGGCCTCCCCCAAGGCGGGTAGCTCGGCGCCGGCGAGCGCCACGTATTCCCACTCGGCTTCGCTCAAGAGCCTGTAGTTCTCGCCCGTCGCTTGGCTAAGCCAGCGAACGTATTCCTGCGCATCGCTCCACGACACGTTGATGACGGGAAGATCGCCGCGTCCCCATCCCTCGTCAGACGGCTGAGGGTTGGACGTGCAACCGCCCGCGCGCACGCAGGCTTCCCATTGGTTGAAGGTCACCTCGAACTTTCCAACCGCGAATCCAGGCACGGTCACCAGATGCTGAGGATATTCGTCGTCCCATCGCGGAGCCTCTTCGGACGGCGAGCCCATCACGAAGCTCCCGCCCTGGATGACGACCATGCGTGGGCACCAATCGGCGCCTTCGCAATCGTCGAACTCTCCTTCGGCCAGCGGCGCGCCGACCGCGGCGCTGACCGAACGCTCATCCCGACCGGGATCGAGATTGGGCGCAAGGATGTCTCTAACTGAAAGAGCGCCGAGGCCCAGCAGGCCGAGCGCGAAGCACGCCGTCAGCGCCCCACCGAGCGCAAAGCCGAGCGGCGAGCCGCGATCCTTCAATTCCGTCGGCGCGCGCACCGCTTCCTTCGCATCGCCAAGCACCGCCGCGCGCTCGCGGAAGAACGCCTGCAACGCCACTTGATAAGTCTGCGCGCTGGGCTTGCCGCGTGTGCTCAACAGCACAGGCGAGCCATCGCGCGCGGTGTAGGCGGCGATGATGCGTCCTTTGGAACTGGCGGCGGACGCGATGGGCGGCCAATTGCGCAAAGCCTCAACCTCGCGGAGATCGCCATGGCGCGGCGCGCAGATGAGCAGCACCTTGTCGCGGTACGGCCCCGTCAGCATGTTCTCGATTTCCCAGGCCACACCCGGGCTGGGATCGGCGATCAGCACGATGTAGTTGGATTTCGCCGCGAGCTCGTGGACAGTCGCCTGCCAATTCTCGTGCTCCGAATAGACGCGCGCGGCCCCAAACGGCAGCGACTTCTCACCCGGCTTGCCAAGCGCAACAACCGGCGCGTAGCGGCTGAATTCCTCCACCAGGATGTGATCGATGCGCCGCGTGCCCAGCTCGCCGGCGAAGCCGCGCGCGAGCAAGTGCGTGCGCGGCAGGCCCACTTGATCATCCTGGAAGCTGCGCAAGAATAGAGTTGGCGGCCGTTCGTCGGCTTTCACGCGCGCCGCAAGCCCCTGGCGTGCAAGCCCGCGCGCTGCGTTGCGAAACGCGCTCGCGAGCAGCAGCGGAATCCACGAAAGCACCGCGATCACACCAAACGTCCCACCGTAAGTAAGCACGATCTCCATCAGCGCATTGGGCCCCTGCGGCCGCGCATCTGGAAAGAGCATGAACGCTACCTGGCCAACGAAGGTCAGCGTCAGCCCCGCCGTGAGCGCAGCGCCGAGCGATTGCAGGATCGCCGCGATCGTCAGCAGCGTGCTGGAGCCCACGCGCATCGGCAGCGGCCGGCGAAAACCGCGCCACGACCCGAACACTTCGCTGAACGCCGCCCCGATCGTGCGTACGCGCGGCATTGGGCTCGCGATCATGCGGCCGGCCGGCGACAACGACGCGTATCGCACATACGCCCACAGGAAAGGGATCACCAAATAAGCCAAGCCGCCGAAGAGGGTTACAATCCCCATGGCGCCGCCTACGGCGTCGACTTGCTGTATGGCCGCCGCATCCACGGCCTGCGGCGGCGTATCCTTTTCGTTGATGACGATGACAACGAGCGCGACGATAGCGGCCACGATCGCCAAGGGTGGCAGCGCCCCCACCAGCAAGTTCATGCTGCGCAGGCCGAACACAACCAACGCGAACACGGCGAGGACGGCGACCAAGCCGCCCACGACCCACGGCCACGGTTGCATGATCAGCAACATCGACAGCCAGACGAAAGCGAGGCCCGCCAACGAGATCGCCACATTAACCGCGAGCCGCACCGCGCCCAACGCACTCGCGGCGCTCGATATGTTGATTTCTCGGACCATGCGCTCCCCGGGGCGAGCCTGCTCCATTAAAGGCGCGCATTCAAGGGACCGGGAAGCTCAGCGCGCTGGCTCCGTCAGCGGTGCCAGCGGTCGATGACGACGCTTGACGGGATCCACACGATCTCCGCGATCTTGCCCATCGGTCACGGCGAAATGACGAGGTCTGCTTTGATTCCATCGCGTCGCTCGGTGAATGTCTCCTTCGCGCCGAAGCAGACTCTAGAGTCCGCTCGTGCCAGAGTCCGCTTAGGGCCAATCTCTGCCCTCCTGTCACAACCTTTCGATTGACGCGCATTGAGTGGAAACCCGCCGGATGATCCAAATGATGTGCGCGTCAAACTTGATCGCGAATGGTGTTGCTCCCAGCGCCACTCGAGCTCAGGTCACTTGGGCTTGTGCGAGTTCAAGCGGAGCGGCTTGAGCGTTCAATCTAGTTGAAGTGCTTCGCTCGCGATGTAAGCAACATCGATTGGGTGCACCACACACGTGGCAACCGCTGCAACAGAACAATCTCGCAGCGCCAGCGCACTTTCGGCAAAGCCCGCCGAAAAGTTTTACAGGTTCTACGGGCGTTCACGGTGTTTTTCGGAAAGTTTTACAAGCTAAGTGCTTGCAAAGATGGTGGGCGCGACAGGGATTGAACCTGTGACCCCTCCCGTGTGAAGGGAGTGCTCTCCCGCTGAGCTACGCGCCCGGAAGGCAGACCTTCCGAAGGGCGCGGACCATAAGGTCCGGCCCGCCTGCGTCAAGCGGCGCGCTCGCAGGGGCTTGACCTTAACTGCGCTTCAGGTCCTATTGCGAACCATTCTCAAATGCCTCCCTGGAGACGCCCTTGTCCTTCGTTATGAACCGTCGCGCGCTCGTTTTGGGCGCCTCCGCGACTGCTGCCGCCGCCTGCACGCCCGGCGGCGGCGGGGAAAAGTTCGTCAACGTCTATACGGCGCGGCACTACGATTCCGACCGCGCTCTTTACGCGGCCTTTCAAGCGGCGACGGGCGTTGAAGTTCGGGCGCTGACCGGTAGCGCCGAGCAATTGCTGGAGCGCATGCGCGCCGAAGGCGATGCAAGCGAGGCCGATGTGTTTATCAGCGCCGACGCGGGCAATCTGTGGCGAGTCAAGGAAGCCGGCCTCCTCCAGAACGTCACCACACCGACGCTGCAAGAAAAGGTGCCCGCGCACCTGCGCGATCCGGACGGCGCGTTCTGGGGCTTCACCAAGCGCGCGCGCATTATCGTCTATCGCAAGGATGCCGTGCGCCCCGAAGAAGTCGCGACCATGGATGCGCTCGGCACTGCCCGCTTCCGCAAGCAGATCGTGATGCGCTCTTCATCAAACACCTACCAACTTTCTACACTGGCGGCGCGAATTGAGAGGCTTGGCGCGGAAAACGCAAAGGCGTGGGCCGCCGCCGTGCGCGCCAATTTCGCGCATGATCCGCAGGGCAGTGACACCGATCAGATCAAGGCGGTGGCTGCGGGCGAAGCGCAAGCTTCGGTATGCAACCACTATTACTACTTCCGCATGATGCGTTCGGACGACCCGGCCGATCGCTCCGTCGTCGAGAAGGTTGGCTTCGTGTTTCCGGATCAAGCTGGCGCCGGCGCCCACGTCAACATCTCTGGCGGAGGTGTCACCGCGTACGCCAAGCGCCGGGATCGCGCCGTGCAGTTCCTGGAATATCTGGTGAGCGATGAGGCGCAAACCACGCTTGCACCACTCAACGACGAATTCCCGATCCGTCCGGAAATCGCACCAGCGCCCGACCTCGCGGCGCTCGGGCCGTTCAAGGAAGAAAACATCCCACTTGATGCGTTGGGCCGCCACCAAGCGGAAGCCGCTCGCATCTTCGAAGAAGTGGGTTGGAGCTAAGCCAACACGCGCTAGAACCAGCGGCCCATGAGCCTTGCCGCCACCCCTGCTCGCTCTGACGCGCCACGCCTTGACGGCGTGGCGCTGGCGGCGGCTGTCGCGACTTTGGTTTGTGCGGCGCCGGCAATCGCCGTCATTGCGCTTTCACTGACCCAAGAAAGTGAAGCGAGCTTCGGCGGCGCGCTGATCCGCGAGGGCGCGATCGGGACCTTCTCCCTCGTGCTGGCGGGCGGAACGGGCGCAGTCGTCTTTGGTGCGCTGGCGGCGTGGCTGGTGACGCTATGCAAGTTTCCGGGACGTGCGCTGTTTGAATGGCTGCTTGTCGTGCCGCTTGCGGCGCCGAGCTACATTTTGGCTTACGCGTACGCGAGCATGACCTGGGCCGGCGGTTCGCCGTTGCCGGTGCAAGGCTATTGGGGCGCGGCGTTCATCTATGCCGTTGGCCTCTATCCTTACGTGTACCTCGCCGCGCGTGCGGCGTTCGCGAGCCAATCAGCATGCGCGCTCGAAGCAGCGCGTATGCTGGGCGCGTCACCGCTGCGTGTGTTTTGGCGCGTGGCATTGCCTTTGGCGCGCCCAGGCATTGCCGCGGGCGCCGCGCTCGCGTGCATGGAGATCGCGGCAGACTACGGCGCTGCTCAACATTTTGGACTAAGCACACTTTCGACTGCCGTGTTTCGCGCCTGGTACGCGCATGGCGCGCCGGCGCTGGCGTTGCAGATTTCGGCCGTATTGCTTGTTGCGGCGATGGTGTTTCTATTCGTCGAACGGAGTGCGCGCGGGCGGGCGGCGTATACTGGGGGATCGTCGCGTTGGCGCCCGCTGCCGCGCTATGAACTCAATCCAATAGTGGGCGTCCTGGCTTCGGCATTCTGCGGCGCATTGATCGTATTTGGCGCGGCGCTGCCGCTACTTTGGCTGGGGCGCTTGGCAATCTTGCACGCGGACGTCGCGGATATCGTCGGGCCGTTCGTCAATTCAATCGTGCTTTCTTCGGCAGGTGCGCTGCTGACACTCGCGCTTGCAGCAGCGATCGCTGTGGCGACACGTCGGGCAAAATCGTGGGGCAACGTCCCGATCTTTGCCGCCGGCATGGGCTATGCAGCGCCGGGGGCAGTCGTTGCGCTGGGTGCGCTCTCGCTTTTTGCATTGGCGCGCGACGCGGGATGGGTTGGCGGATTAGGCGCAACGCTTTCACTGGCCGCGCTGTTCTGGACGTATGCGGCCCGCTTTGCATCGGCTGGCGTCGGGCCGATCGATGCAGGCCTGGCGCGGCTCTCGAAGGGGCTCGATGCTTCGGCGCGCACACTCGGCGCGGGACCATGGCGGCGCTTTGCAGAAATTGATTTGCCTATTGCAGCGCCGAGCCTGGCAGCGGCGGCGCTGATCTTGTTTGTGGAAATTCTAAAAGAGCTCCCCGCGACCTTGATCCTGCGTCCGTTCAACTTCGATACGCTGGCGGTAAAGGCGTATTCGTACGCCAGTGATGAGCGCCTGCTACAAGCGGCGGCGCCGGCGTTGCTGATCTTCCTCGCGGGCCTTGCGCCGATCATCGTCCTTGCGCGCAACATCGAACGCGGGCGCGCGGGAGTTGCCTCATGAGCAGCGTGCAGGTCAGCGGCGTGCATCGCAGCTACGGCAAGACGCGCGTCCTGGACAATGTGTCGTTCACGGCGCCGGAAGGCGAAGTAGTTGCGCTTTTGGGGCCCTCGGGATCTGGCAAGTCGACCATCCTTCGCCTGATTGCGGGCTTGGAGCCGCTCGACGCGGGTGAAATCCATCTGGCTGGCGAGCGCGTCTCCGCGAAGAATTACACACGCGCGACCGAAGCACGGCGCGTCGGGATGGTGTTTCAGGACTACTCGCTCTTTCCCCACCTCACGGTGGGCGCGAATGTTGCGTTCGGCCTGGACAAGGTCGGGCGTGCAGAACGCGATGAGACATCGCTGCGTTGGCTTGACCGGGTTGGTCTCAAGCATCGCGCAGGCGCCTATCCGCATGAACTTTCCGGCGGCGAACAACAACGCGTGGCGCTGGCGCGCGCACTCGCGCCTAAGCCACATGCAATCTTACTGGATGAGCCGTTCTCGGGTTTGGACGCGGTGCTGCGCGCCGAGCTACGCGACGCAACGCTCGCGACACTCGCCGAAGCGCGCACAACAACGTTGTTCGTGACGCACGATGCGGAAGATGCGCTGCAAGCGGCGGATCGATTGGTGATTTTGAAGGCGGGCCGCGTGCTGCAAGAAGCTGCGCCGCGCGAGGCTTATGATCGCCCGGCTTCGCTCGATGCGGCTGCGGCGCTGGGGCCGGTCAATGTCTTTTGCGGCATCGTCGCGAACGGCGTGGTCGCAACGCCCTTCGGGACGGTTGCTTCGCAGCACTTGGCGAACGGAACGGCGGCGCAGGTCGCGGTGCGCGCCGAGGCTCTCGCGCTTGCACCGGGCGAGGATGCGCGTGTGGTCGCGGTCCGGCCGCATGGCGCGCATGATCTGGTGCGGATCGAGGCTCAGGGCGCAACGTGGCGCGTGCTGACACCGCCGCGAACGGCGCTTGGCGAAACCGTCTCAGTGCGAATTCAGCCAGCTGGCGCGTTCGCGTTTTCCGGCTGAGCATCGGCGGACTTGCGCAAGACGAAACGGCGGCGCTCAAGCCGGCGCGTGGCCAACAATTGCAGCCGCATACGCCAAGCTTCCGCTTCCCACGCTAGTTCACGCGCTACCGGTACTTCCAGGCCACCGGCGGCCGCGAGCTTCTCACCGAGTTGCTTAAAGGCGGTGCGCGCGGTGGAGAGGAAATCGTCGGTCATGTCCTCGTCGGCTTCGAGCGCAAGCCCAGCGTCGACAAAGAATTGCAGGATGTCGCCATGAGCGCGAATTTGTGGTTCGGCGAAGGATGATGCGAACGCTGTTGCCAGTTCCGGCGTCTTGAAGCCAACATAGCATTCCACCACGGCGCAGGCGCCCGGCTTCAAGCTCTTCATGATCTGTTGCGCCAAGTGCGGCGGGTATCCGCAATAGGCGAAGTCATCGATGCTCAGCAGGCCATCGAAAGATGCGGGCGTGAAGACGTGCGCTTCCAGATCGATGCGCGATGCGGTGACGCGCTCATCGAGCTTGGCTTTTTTCAAGCCATGCTTCAGCGCTTCGAACGTTTCTTCGCGCCACTCGAAGATTTCAATCTTGCCGGGATGCGCCGCCGCGACCGCAACCATCGGCCCCGCGAGGCCCGGTCCAAGCACGGCGAGCACGCCTTCGGGCGCAAGGCCGATGCGCGCGGGTTCGAGTTTGTCAGCGGTTGCGTCACCCGGACGAACGCGATCATCGCCCCAAAGGATAGCCAGCGCCTGCATACGCGGCGGCATCTCATAGGGCAATTCGTCAAAGAGTTCGTCTTCGGGATCGCCATCATTGGCGGGCGGATCGGCGGCGAGTTTTGCCTCGATCTCGGCGAGCGCGGCCTCCTCGTTGAAGGCCTCACCTTCCCACCACGCGCGGAACTTCGCACGCGTGAGCGCGAGACCTTTCTTATCGAAAAGAGCTTTCCGAGCCGCCATAAGGCGGCAAACCTAACCCCAATCCCGTTAACGATTTGCTTGGACGATAGGTAAAAGCGGAGGCGCCTCGGACGGCAAAGCGGTGTGCGGGTCGTCGATAAACGCAAGAATATCAGCGTAGACGACCTCACGCTGGTTGTCGCGGAGCAGCCAGTGCCAGCCGTTTTCGTAGAGTGCGGTCCGGGCGGTGGCCGGCAGGCGGCGCGCGGCGGCGACGGCGGAATTGCGCGGGATGATCTGGTCGTGCGCCCCGTAGAGGAAGATCACATTGCCATTGAGGTCGGCCGCGCGTTCAGACGCCGTCTCCATCAGACCGACGAGCCCATAGAGCGCATCGATCCGCGTCGACCAGATCATGTGCGGCGCGCGCCCTGCTTGCAGCAACGCTTCGCGATTATCGGAGGCGGTGCGGGTGCGGACGACGCCGCGCGGCGGCTGCACCGCGCGCCACGGGAAGGTGTGGGCGCCAACCCAAAGTGCGAGTGCATATTCATCGGGCATGGTCGACCAGCCCCACACAGCGGGCGCAACGAGCACCAAGCGATCGATCTCGGGCGCATCGGGAGCGCCGAACGTGGCGATCGCTTCGGCAGACCCCATGGAATCGCCGATGACGACGATCTTGGCGTTTGGATGGGTGCGGCGCGCGACAATGATTGCCGTGCGCAAATCTTCGGTCATTAGCCGCTCGCCGGCCCAGACGCCGCGATTGGGCGAACGGCCAAAACCCCGCGCATCGTAGGCATAGAGCGCAACGCCGTGCTCGGCGAACCATGGTCCGGCGAGATAGAAGGTGTTGGCGTAATCGTTCATGCCATGAAGCGCGATGATCACCGCGCGCGGCTCTTGCCCATTCTCAGGCAACCAAGCGGTCAGACCGAGTTCGGCGCCATCGAAAGAGATGAAGCGCTCGGCGGCGGGCTCGAAGCGCGGACCAGCAAAAGTGTCAAGCGGAGAGCCTGCGCGCTGCACTGTCGGCACGCATGCGGCCAAGACCATCAACGCAAGGCCGATGAAACCCTGCGCCGCAACTCGGGGAGCAAATCTTGTTCGAACCATGGATTGCGCTTCAGCCAGCCCGTATTTCGCCACGACGGATGCGGCAAAGGCATGACATCGGCGGGATAATCGCGCCACGCGCTCACCGTTTCGCCGAGACTCGACTTCACAGCACCGCCCAGATGATAGCGTTGGGCATAAGCGCCGACCAGCAGCGTCAACTGCACATTCTTCAAAAGTGGCAGCAAGCGAGGACGCCACAGGGGCGCACATTCGCCCCGGGGCGGCAGATCAGCGCCGTTTACAGTGCCGGGAAAGCAGAACCCCATCGCCGCCACGGCAATGTTGCGCTTGTCATAGAAGGCGTCCCGATCGAGCTCCATCCAGGCGCGCAGACGATCACCGGAAGCATCGTTCCACGGAATGCCGCTCTCGTGCACACGGCGACCAGGCGCTTGGCCAGCGATCAAAATTCGCGCGCGTGCATCCACCCACACAACAGGGCGCGGTTCGTGCGGCAAGTTGTCCGCACAGACGCGACACGCCTCGATCTCGCGAACAAGCGATGTCAGTGCGCGCGCGGAACTCATTTCGCCTACGAACATGATATAATGTCGTCATTATGCGCCAATCGCGGGTCAGCGCGATCGCCTACTTCGCAGCTTCGAGTTCCGGCTCGACGTTTGTGGCGCTCTCCGCCGCGATTGTGAGCGTGAATACCGAGCCTTTGCCGATTTCACTGCGCACCGACACATCACCGCCCATGAGCTGCGCCATGCGGCGCGTAATAGCGAGGCCGAGGCCTGTTCCGCCGAACGTTCGTGTGGTGGAGCTTTCGGCCTGAACGAACGGCTCGAACAAGGTTTCGAGCTTGTCGGCCGGAATCCCGATGCCGGTGTCGGCGATTTCGAACACAACCTTATCCGAGCGCGCAGAAACGCGCAGCGAGATGACCCCGCCCTTAGTAAACTTTGAGGCGTTTGAAAGCAGGTTCAGCAGGCACTGCCCGAGCTTGAAGTCGTCCGTGCGCACCAGCGGCAGTCCAGGTTGCACCTCCAGCACGACACGATTACCGTTAGCCTCAGCCTGCGGACGCACCGCATCGACGGCCTCGCGAGCGACATCTCCCACGTCGGTGTTCTGGATGTGCAACACCATACGTCCGGACTCGACCTTTGAGAGATCGAGGATTTCGTTGATCAAATGCAGGAGGCGCCGGGCAGCGACCAGCACACGATCATGATCGGTGACGTCATAGCCCTCATCGCCGGCATCTTCGCGAAGGATTTCCGTATAACCGATGATCGCATTGAGCGGCGTGCGCAATTCGTGGCTCATCATCGCCAGGAAGTGAGATTTTGCAGCGTTCGCAGCTTCGGCGCTCGCGCTCGCGGCGGCGAGTTCGCTCATGCGCTCCGCGTCACGCTGATCGCGTTCGGCCAGCGCACGCGCAAGCTCGCCGATCTCATCTTTGCGAAGCGTAAGATCGTCGATTGAGAGGCTTGCATTCATGCTTGCCGCCTGCGTCAGACGCAACGTCGGGCGCACGACCCAGCGATACATGAGCGACGCCAGGAGCAGCACTTGCGCGAGCACGGCTAACACGCCGATCAGCAAGAAAACGCCAGCGCTCTTGCCTGCATATTGAGAGGCGGCCTCTTTGGGCACAAGCGAAAGGAAAATCCAGTCCGGGCCGGCGATGCGCGCGAACACGACGTAATTGCCGTTCACCGGCGTCGGGATCACGCCGCTGTCCTGGCCGGACTCACCGATGAACGCCATGACACGAGCGATGCCGAGTTCCTCCGCGACCTCCGTCGCTGCCTCAGAAGCCCCCGCTTGCGTCAGCCGCGGATGGGCGATGAGCGCACCGTGACGATCGAGGATAGCGTTGGACATACCCGTCAGAGCGTTGCGTACCGAAGCCTGCAGATCATCCGCGACGGTGATGCTGCTGCCCCACGCGCCTTGGCGGCGGCCGTTCACATCTACCGGTGTCAAACATGCGGAAGACAAGCGCGTGTTGGTGCGGTCGGTGATCAGGCTGCGCAAACCCGTGCAGCGCGTCAGCGCGTCGGGATTTGCCGACGAGGTCGAGATTTGGGCGAACTCTTCATGCTGGAAGCTGAATGAGGCAGGCGCTTCGTGGCGATAATAGCTGAGCCGATCTTCCCGATCGGGCGCGTACATCACCATGCGATTGCTTGGCGTGAAGAAATAGAGGTTGTTGAGTCGGGCGCGCATGATGGGGCCCATGTCTCGAAGCACCAGATATGCGGCGTACAGCTCGCGTTTTTCTTCGACTGTTAGCGCGCCCCCGTCGGCCATGAACGAACCGATGCCGCCAACATCGATGCCATCTGGATCGAGACCGCCATCAAACAGCATGTCGGCGCTTCGGCGCGTGCCATCCGCCTGCAATGGGAAGAGCCGATCAAAGCGTCGCGCCGATTGTTGTGGCTCCAAGCGGCCCAGGTGCTGCTGGTAAAGCTGGCGCGCGCCGTTTTGGACGTAACGCAAATCGTCGAACAACCGCTCCTCGGACTTCCGCCGCTCAGTCAGGTAAGCGAGCGTCGAATCCAGGGCAGCACGCATTGCCGCTTCTCGGTAGACGAGAAACGCTGCGGTTGACCCAGCCGCGGTCACCAAGATCGTCGAGATCAAGACCGCCGCTGCGATCTTGCCCGCGATGGAACTTCTGAACGCCCGCCGCAAAAACACGCGGATCCCCACCGGTAAACGACCCGCCTTTTTGCATGGAGGCGATTGCGAATTAGCAAACGCTACTGTCAAAAGGTCCCACGGGATTTTCCGCGCGATCGTTAGCGTTTCATTCGCAGACGTAACCGGCGCGTTCAGAGTTTAGCTGCCCACATCCGACCGGTAGCGGAGCCGTACGGCTGGGATGACACCAACGTCGATCTCCATATGCGCACAGCTAAATCCGGGCACCTTCACCTGACGGTGCACATCGCCGGCGCGCCGCAGCACTGATAGCATCGAGGCGCCGATCTTGTTGGCCTTCAGCGTCTCACGCGCGGCGGCGATATCTTCCTCGCTCGCGGGCCAAGGTATGAAATGGGCGATGATCTTCGGCGTGAGGCCAAGTTCGATCTCGAACTCGCGCAATTCGTAGCCAGCTTGGCGCAGCGCGGGCAGCGCCGAGAGAAACGCCGTCATTGTCTCGTGCAGTTTCTCGGCGCCGAAGGCTTTCAGCTCAGCGAACTTTTCACCCGGCAACGCCGCGATGCCTTTGGCGTGCTCCACCAGCGTCTTTTGCGGCTTGGAGTCGTCCTTTGCAGCCACGCTACTTGCCCCGCTTCATCATCTCGCGGGCGATGATGAGCCGTTGGATTTCGCTGGTGCCCTCGTAGAGACGGAAGATACGGACATCGCGATAGAAGCGTTCAATGCCGTGATCTGCCACATAGCCCGAGCCGCCGAAGATTTGCACGGCGCGATCGGCGACGCGTCCCACCATTTCCGAACAGAAGAGCTTCGCGGCGGCGGCTTCCATGACAACGTCCTCGCCGGCATCACGCTTACGCGCGGCATCGAGCACCATGGCGCGCCCGGCGTTTGCTTCAGCGCGACAATCTGCGAGCATGGCCTGGATCATTTGGAAGTTGGCGATGGCTTGTCCGAATTGCTTACGTTCGCCAGCATAGCGCACGCTTTCCTCAATCAGACGCTCCGCAACGCCGACGCAGACTGAAGAGATGTGCAAGCGCCCACGATCGAGAACCTGCATGGCGATACGGAAGCCCTGACCCTCCTCGCCGAGGCGAAGCTCCGCAGGCACTCGTACGTTGTCGAAGTTGACGTCGCAGATGTGCGCCCCCTGCTGACCCATCTTCTTTTCTGGCTTGCCGACAGATACGCCTTTGAGATCGCTTGGGACCAAGAAAGCGGAAACGCCGCCGCCGCCTTTCATGTCCTGATTGGTGCGAGCCATGACAGTGAAGATTGATGCGCGGTTAGCGTTGGTGATGTAGCGCTTCGAGCCATTGAGAACGTAGGCATCGCCGTCGAACTCGGCCTTGGTGCGTACAGCGCCGGAATCCGATCCCGCTTCCGGTTCGGTGAGCGCGAAAGACGTGACGACGTCACCCGACGCGATGCCGGGCAGCCACTTTTGTTTCTGCGCGTCGGTCCCGAACATGACGAGGCCTTGGCTGCCAATGCCGACATTTGTGCCGAAGGCCGAGCGAAACGCCGGCGAGCAGCGGCAGAACTCGAACATGGTCCGGCACTCTTCCTCCATGGTGAGGCCGAGACCGCCGAATTCCTCCGGAATTGAGATTCCGAACAGGCCGAGCGCACGCATTTCAGCCAGCGCATCAGCGGGGATTGCGTCGTCCTCCGCCACCTTTGCTTCGAGCGGGATCAGCCGTTCGTTGACGAAGCGGCGAATGCCATCAAGCAATTGTCCAAATGTTTCGTTGTCCATGGATCAGCACACCTGCCGCTGAGAAACTGTGTTGAGACGATACGGGGCGCAGTTAACCGCGCGCGTTTGTGGCTCGACGATACGAACGGGCCCGATCACAGGATCGGCCGCATGCAACACAGCATCGAGATCGCTTTGCTCGAGCCGCCAAGGTTGCGTCACCGCCCTCGCGTCGACGAGATTGACCTGCCAGATACCGAGATAGACCGCTTCGCCCGGACGCACGTCGAATGAGGGCCGCTCCGGACCGCGCACGACGCCGTTGGCGCTGTAGTTCACGCGGCCATCGGCGATCAACGCAAACACGCTGTCGAGCGCGTAGGAGCCTGCGGGAATTTCAGCGAGCACGAATTCGCCGGGAATGCCGGGCACCTGAACGTTGTCACCGGATTGCGAACTGATTTCTAAAATGCGGCGACCGCCATAGCGCATAAAATTGCCATCGGCATCGAGCCGGCGCCAAAGCATCGTGTAGTGCGGAGAAGTATTTTCCGGGGCCTCGGCGACACCGATGATCACGTAAGATCGGCGCTCGTCGCCGACACGAAAGCGCTTGTCGCTGGGTAAAGCGCACTGAGCCAGCAGCAGGCACGCAAAGATCGCAATTACACCGCGCATGCGCGCCCCGCCTTGCCGATAGGCGCCCACCATGCCAGCACCGGCCCCTGGAGGGAATGGCATGAACGGCGACGGAACGCCCCAAACGACCTGGACCGGGGGCGTCACGCTCACTGACGGCCCGTTCGCGGGCTGGACGACGTGGAGCAAGGGCGGCGATCCGTACGAAACGCTGATCGGCCCTTTTTATTTTCGCGATCAAGACGGACACGCGCGGTGCGTGTTCGAACCGCAGCGACATCACCTGAACGGCGGCGGCGCGATCCATGGCGGCTGCTTGATGAGTTTTGCCGACTTTTCGCTTTTCGCCATTGCGCACAATACGTTGAAGGGCGCGCATGCGGTGACGCTCACGTTTAGTTCCGAGTTCATCGGCGCCGGCGCGCCGGGCGAACGTGTCGAAGCGCACGGTGAGGTTCTGCGCGATACGCGCGCTGTCACATTCGTCCGCGGAATTGTGACACAGGCAGCGCGGCCATTGCTTTCGTTTTCCGGCACCCTCAAGAAGATTGCGCGACGAGAATAGTCGCGCGGCCTTGGGGGCATTGCCATGCGTTCGCCCGAACCGGCGTTCGATTTGCGTGCGGCGCTTACTGATGAATTGCGCGCTGCAATCGACGAGCTTGAGACAATCTTTTCAGATCCGACAGCGGTGCATCGTGGTCGGGTCCGTGTGAAGCGCGCGTTAGCTTTGGCGCGGGTGGGCAGCGCCTGTGCGCCGGGCTTGTCCAACGTGTTCGTCGATACCGCGCGTGGGCTGATGCGCAACCTGGCGCTGGCGCGCGATCCTGCGGCCTTAAGCGAAGCTGCGCGCGCCGCTGGCGGCAAAGGCGGCAAGCGCACGGCAGAGGCGTTCGACCTCGTGGCCTGCGGCATCGAGATGGAAGCAACGGCGCACCCGGCGCTCAATTTCGAGGCGGCGCGCACCGGATTGAAAGATTTGCTCGCGCTCGCGCAGGTTTGGCCGGAAGCGTCGCCACGTCAGATCAGGCGCGGCGCACGCCGCTTGGAGCGTCAAGCGCGGCGCGCGCGGCGCCGTGGCATTGCTTGCATCGATCCTGTCGCGCGTCACAAGTGGCGCATACGAGAAAAGGATCGGCACTTCGCTAGCCTCATCCTCGGCGATGCCTGGCCGGGAAAGCGGCGGCGCAAGACCGCGGAAAAGATCGGCATGGCGTTGGGGGTCGAGCGTGACGCACTCCTGCTCATGGAACGGCTGGTCGCTGAGCCCGATCTCGCGGGCGATGAACGCAGCCTGCGACGCGCTTTGAAGGCGCTTAACCGGCGCAGATCTAAGTATGCGCGGCGCGCCGATGCGCTCGCGGCCCGGATGCGCTCAAACCGCTAATACAGCTGTGCGACGCTATGAGCGGCGCAAATGCTTGACCTGCGCGCAGGCGAGCGACAACAAACCCTCCGCAAACGGAGAGAATTCAGATGAGCGACGACATCCGCTTCGACGGCCAGGTTGTGATTGTAACGGGCGCTGGCGGTGGGCTTGGCAGAAGTCACGCGCTCGAATTTGCACGCCGCGGCGCGAAGGTGGTGGTCAACGATCTCGGCGGTTCTGTTGATGGATCTGGCGGATCTTCTGCGGCGGCGGAAGCTGTCGTCGCGGAAATTACCAAAGCCGGCGGCGAAGCGATCGCCGATGGCGCCTCGGTGACTAATGACGCGGGCGTCGCCGCACTCGTCGAACGGACGATGGCAAAGTGGGGCCGCATCGATGTGTTGATCGCGAATGCCGGCATCCTGCGCGACAAGAGCTTCTCGAAGATGGAAATGTCGGACTTCGCCAGCGTGGTCGACGTCCACCTCGTGGGTACCGTGAAGCCGCTGAAGGCCGTCTGGGAAATCATGAAGACCCAGAACTACGGCCGCATCGTCGTCACGACCTCGTCCACCGGACTCTACGGCAATTTCGGCCAGGCCAATTACGGCGCCGCGAAGCTCTCGCTTGTCGGCCTCATGAACACGATCAAGCTTGAAGGCGCCAAGAACGACATTCGCATCAACGCGATCTCCCCCGTCGCCGCCACGCGCATGACCGAAAATCTGATGCCGCCGGAAATGCTGGCGAAACTCGGCCCGGAACAGGTGACGCCCGGCGTCGTTTATCTCGCATCGAAGGACGGGCCGAACGGCGCGATCCTGACGGCTGGCGCTGGCGTCTTCTCGCTCGCTCAGATCACCGAGACCGAGGGCGCGTATCTCGGCCAAGGCGCAAGCGCGGAGGCGGTGCGGGACAAGTGGGCCGAGATCACCGATCCAGCAGGGCGCGAGGCCTATACGGGCGGTCACATGCAGACCCAGAAGTTCATGCGCAAACTGAACGGCTGACGCTGCGGCAATCGTCGCCAGACGGCAACAGGTTACGTTCCGGATGGGAGAGGGCCCATTTTGGGCATGCCCTTGGCGGCTGTGTCGTTTACTAACGCCGGCGCATGGAGCTCCTTTTCGCCCTCCTCGCGATCCAGACAGCCGCCATTCTCACGGCTGGCGTCTATGTCTGGCGGCGTTTCGAACGACAGCAGGCTGAGATTGCCGAACTGCGTCAGGCTTTGGCCGTCGGCGCGGGCAAGCGAAGCAAGGTCGCGAACGCGCGCGGCGGCGCTTTGGCGCAGGTGATCGCGCTAAGTGTCAATGACGTCACACATGAGGCGCCACCGAACGAGCGCGCGCAGCGCGCGTGGAATTTGCCGGCGACGCCAACGCTGACTTTGCCTACCGCGGGCGTATCAGCTGAAACGGCGCGCGGGCTCACGCTCGGCATTCTCGCCATCGGACCGGCGCTTGGCTTTGCCTTCGGCGCAAGCGCCGCGACCATAATCGCCTGCGGATTGGCGATCGGCGCCGCGATGATGGCGATCGCGCATCGGCCGATGTGGCGCGCGGCAGCTTGGGCCGCTGTGGCGACATCTGGTGCGTGGGCGTTGATTGGTTTTGCGATCGGCTCGGCTCACGCCGATCCCGCGAGTTATTCGATCTGCGCTGCGCTCGCCGCGGCCACCGGGCTCGCACACGCGCACAATCACCGGGTCAGCACCGGCATCACCATGGCGCTGATCATGACGATAGGGGCGCTGGCGCTCTCGCTGCAGATCGGCATGGTGAGCCCGGCGGGTATTGCCTTCGGCGTGATCGTCGCGGCGTCCGCAATCACCGGTGCGATGAGCTTGCGCCTTGAAGGGCTGCATCTTGGCGCGTTCGGCACGGCGCTGTTGGGGCTCTTTGTCCTCAGCGGCCAATCCAGCGCGGCGATCTGGTTCACGCCGGTGACAGCTTGGGCCGGCGCGATCTTCTTTGCCATCGCCGCCATTCGCGTGCCCCAACTTGGCGCGCGCGGCCTCGCCATTGCCGGCACCGGCGCATTGGCGCCGCTCATGGCGATCACGGCGCTCTATTTCTCACAGCATGGCCTCGCCGATCATTACGCGGCGGCGGGCGGATTTGCGGTGCTCTCAGCGTTGCTGGTTGGCGTTATCGCCGCCGCAACGATGCGGCGGGATCGCGGGCTCGACGGCTTGAAGGCGACGCTCTGGGTGCTGATGGCGGGCGCGTTTGCGGCGTTTGCCGGCGCCTGCGCGATGGCTTTGCCGGCCGCGCTCGCCGCGCCTGCCTTTGCTTTGGCCGCTTTAGGCTTGAGCGCGATCGATCTTGGATTGCCGTCGCGAGCGTGGCGCGGGTTTGCCTGCGTGGCCGGCGCATTTGCGGTCATGTTTGCGTTTGGCGCGGCGCACGTGCTGCTGCGTGAGATTAGTGCTTGGCCAGCATTTGCAATCATTGGCGCGGGCGTTGCCGCACCTGCCGCCATTACAGGCGCCGCTGCTTGGGCCGCAAAACGCCGCAACGCGCGCGCAAGCGCGGGCTTCCTTGAGGGCGTCGTCATTATTCTTGCCGTTGCCGCGGCAAATCTTGCAGTTCGCCTCGCCTATTCCGGCGGCGCCACGCTGCTTGAACCGATCAGCTTTGCCGAGCTCGGCGCACATGTCGGGATCTGGTTGCTGGCTTCGCTGATTATCCGCACGCGCGCGCGTCACGGCGTCCGGCGAACGCGCATCATCTTTTCAAACGTGATGTTGGTGACGGCGCTCGGCGTTTTGCTGACGGCCTCGGCGCTCTGGATGACGCCGTTCTGGGCGAGCCGCCAAGCGGCTGTGCCGTTCCTCTCGCGCGAAAGTTTCGGCTTTCTCATTCCGGCACTTGTGCTCGCGGCTCATGTTCGGCTCTGGCGCATGCGCGGCGCGGGGGCGCAAACGCGCCTCACGCTTGCTGCGGGCGCATTGTTGTTGGCGGCATTCGTCACGGTTGAGGTCACACGCGGTGATGGCGATGCGGATTGGCTAGGCGCTGTTGTCGGCGCGCTATCGTTTGCCGCAGCTATCGGCGTGAACTTCGTGCCGGGCGTGGTACGCCGAAGTCAGGTCACTTCCAAATAGATCTCAAGCGCTAGCGGCGCTGCGAGCAGTTCGTTGATGCGCGCCATGGCGCGCTTCAGATGGGGCGTCTCCGCGTGCCCCTCGAAGGCTGTCCAATCCTGAAAGCGCGCATGCACGGCGAAGTGCTCAGGGGAGCCCATCGCGCGCGTCACGACATACGAAATACAGCCGTCTTCCTCGTTGCGAACGCGGTGCGCGAGATCGCTGACGATGGAGACGAATTCAGCGCCTGAGCCGTTGCGAGTCTCGACGCGCACGATGGTGCAGACCGGCCCAGGCGGCCTAGCTCGACGCTGATCCAAAGACTTCTCACCCATTTGCAGTCACCCCCCGGTGAGCAATGGGCGATGTTAGGCGCCAAGGTTTACCTCACGCAACCGTGGCGGACAGCGGAACCTCAGCTGCCCCAGCAGCCGTAGGCAACTTCCCGCATCCGCGCCGGGCCACCTTCAAGATAGGTCACGGTTTGATTGTTCACCGTCACCGAGAGGCGATCGTTCGGCTGCACGGCGGCGAGAATGGGTGGGCGCTGCGGGAGATTGATGACGACGGTGCGGTTGCGGCCGCGACCCTCAAGCGTCATCGGCACGTTCACACTCATCACACCAATGCGCACTGCTGCCGTGCGGGCGTTCCGCGCGTTCCGGGCCAGCGTATAATCGGTGACGACAATGTCGCCCGTCGGCGGGCGGCAGGTCAAAGTTGCAGTGACGCGACCGCGATTGTCGCGCTGCGTGGCCGTGGCGACGCCGTCAGTATAGGCGTAGCTCCAGCCTTCCTGTTGTTGGGCAGAGCTGACACTCGGCACGGCCATGGCCGCGGCGCAGACGATACCAACCAACAGCTTCCGCATTCGTGCTCTCCTCCCACCTTCTCGCAGCACAGGCTCCTTAGCACGCCGCACGGTCCCGGAGCGATGCCCCAATACGGTTGAAGCTTCGTAATGATCAGCTGGCGCGGGCCAGCAAATTACCACCTTGTTCCAGCTCCAAAAGGATTTGCTTGCGCTCCATGCCGCCTCCGAAGCCGGTGAGACTTCCATTGGCGCCGATGACACGGTGGCATGGGATAATCACCGGGATCGGGTTGCGCCCGTTGGCTGCACCGATGGCGCGCGTCGCTTTCGGCGAGCCGATGGCCTTGGCCTGCTGTGCATAAGAGCGCGTCTCGCCGTACGGGATCGTTTGTAGCGCGGCCCAAGCCTTGCGCTGAAACTCGGTGCCTTGGGGCGCGACCTTCACTTTAAAGTCGCGCAGCTTGCCGGCAAAATAGAGATCCAGCTCGCGACGCGCTTGATCGATAATCTTGTCGTTGCCGAGTTCATACTGCGAAAGCGGATACCTGCCGCCCTCGAACTCAACCTGGATCAACGCCTTGCCGTCGGAAGCAAGCGTGAGTGGCCCAATCGGGCTGTCATAAATTGCGCTGATCACGTCTGGATGCCTTTCTTGGCGACACGGCGCCACAAGCGGATGGCGGCGTAAGCGCGCCACGGTTTGAGATGTTCGAGCGTCTCGCCCTTGCGGCCTAATGCATTAATGAGCGCGATGTCGGTCGCTGGATAAGCGTCGGGATCACCGAGCGCGCGCATGGCGATGTATTCGATCGTCCACGGACCGATGCCGGGAATTTGCGCGAGCGCCGAGCGTCCCGCCGCGATCGCGCCGCGCGCCAGCGGGAGCTTTCCATCATTCGACGCTACCGCGAGGCGATGCAGCGTCTCAGCGCGCTTCATCGGCAGACCGATCTTCGCAATCGCGGCTGGCCCGGCGTTCGCTAGCGCCGCTGCATCAGGAAACGCGCGGTCCAGCCCGTCTGGTCCGCGCTCCAACGGCGCGCCGTATTTGGCCACGAGACGTTCAGTCAGCGTGCGCGCGCCTTGGACGGTGACTTGCTGACCAAGCACGGCGCGGATCGCTGTTTCAAAGCCATCCAGCGCGCCGGGCACGCGCACGCCTGGTTCGCGCTTTACATCCTTGGTGAGCGATCGATCGGTGGAGAGATGCGCATCCACCGTCGTCATTTCCGCATCAAGATCGAACGCACCGCGCACGTTCGCCACCAGTGGGCGCAAATGCGGCGCCAGATTTTCCGAGAGCGTAAGCATCAGCCCTTTGGGCCCCATGCGTACGTCCAGCCAACCCAGCGCATCGCCCCACTTCAGAACGCGTGCATACGATCTGTCGTTCGCTGCCTCGACACCGGGCAGCGCACGCTTGGCGAGGAAGTCCAGCATCGGTGCGATGTTGTAATCGCCGCGCGGCGAGAGGCTGACGGTGAAAGTATCGCCACGCGCTAGCGCTTTGCGGCCACGCATCTTCGACGGCGGCGCGCCATAACGATCCTTCATCGTTGCGTTGAAACGGCGCAACGACCGGAAGCCTGAAGCGAATGCGATCTCCGTGATCGAAAGAGCGGTTTCATTGAGCAACCGGCGCGCTGCGAGCAGGCGGCCGGTCTGTGCAATCTCGATGGGGCTCGCGCCGAACTGTGCATTCATTACGCGCCGCAAGTGACGCGACGTGACGCCAAGTTCGTCGGCCAAAGCTTCAAGGCCCTGCTCTTCGAGCGAACCAGCCTCAATGCGCGCGTAAGCGGCGGCGGCAAGGCGTGCGGGCGCGTCGATCGGCGCAAGGCCAGGCGCGCGCTCGGGGCGGCACAGCAAGCACGGACGAAACCCAGCGCCCTCCGCGGCGGCGGCGGAAGGCCAGAAGGTGCGGTTGATGCGTTTTGGCGTGCGCGCCGGGCAAATGCAGCGGCAATAGATGCCGGTAGATTTGACGCCGACATAGAAGCGCCCGTCGAAGCGGCGGTCCTTCGCGTCACAGGCCGCGTGGCAAGTATCGGCGTCCAACATCATGGACGGAATATGAGCCGTTTCCGCCTCCGCGTCTCGCCGGATTCGGACATACTTGCAGCATGCCCATGAGCGGCAGTAGGCATGAGGCTAGGGGGGAGACTGCCTTGAAAATCATTGCTTTGAGCCGCGCACTGGCTGGTCTCGCATTGGCGGCTTTGATCGCGTCGCCCGCTGCGGCGCAGCAAACGAGGGCCGCTGCGGCGGCGCCCCCGCAGCGGCCCAACATCGTCGTGATCATTGCCGATGATGCGGGCTTCACAGATTTCGGCGCCTATGGCGGCGAAGCGCACACGCCGAACATCGACGCGCTGGCGCAACGCGGCGCGCAGTTCTCACGCTACTACTCCTCACCGCTCTGCTCACCCTCGCGGGCGATGCTGCTCTCAGGGATGGACAACCATCGTACCGGTCACGCGACGATCATCGAAGTGTTGGCGCCGGAGATGCGCGGACGCCCAGGCTACACGATGCGGCTCGAGCCGGGCGTGGTCACGATTGCCGAACGGCTGCGCCAGAGCGGCTATCGCACATACGCCACCGGCAAGTGGCACCTTGGTCACGGCGAAGGCGATTTACCGAACGCGCACGGCTTCGATCGCTCCTTCGTGCTCGATGCTTCAGGCGCCGACAATTGGGAAGAGCGCGCATACATGCCGTATTATCAAACGGCGGACTGGTTCGAGGACGGCGAACGCGCGCACCTGCCCGAGAATTTCTATTCGAGCCAATTCATCGTCGATCGCATGATCCGTTATCTCGACGCCGATAGCGCGCGGGCGAACGAACCGTTCTTTGCTTACCTAGCGTTCCAGGCGGTGCACATCCCCGTGCAGGCGCCGCGCGAAATCACGGCGCATTATCGCGGCGCTTATGAGGGCGGTTGGGAGCAATTGCGCGCCAATCGCTGGCGGCGGGCGCAGGAATTGGGATTACTTCCAACGGGCGCCGCCATCGACGCGCCGCATCCGAGCTTGCGCCCTTGGGCAAGCATCTCGGGCGATGAGCAAGCGCTTTATGCACGCAGCATGGAAGTTCATGCCGGCATGCTCGAAGCAATGGATCAAAGCATCGGTCGCTTCATCTCCTATCTGCAGAGCCGCGGACTGGCGGAGAACACGATCTTCGTCGTCACTTCCGACAACGGGCCAGAGCCCAGCAATCCGATCGCAGACCCTGACTTCCGCCGTTGGATGAGCCTCACCGGCTACACCCGTCGCATGGAAGATCTGGGCGAGCGTGGTTCGTTCGTGATGATCGGCCCGGAATGGGCCAACGCGACAGCGACGGGCTCACTCTACAAGTTCACCTCCGGTGAAGGCGGTTTGCATGTGCCGCTGATCATTGCGGGGCCTAACGTCATTCAACAGCGCATCGATGCGCGCGCCTTCGTGACCGACATTGCACCCACATTGCTGGAACGCGCTGGCGCGCCTTTAAATGCGCCGGCGATGGATGGCTTCAGCATGAGCGCGCTTCTTGCCGGCGAAACCCCGCATGGCCGCGAGCCTCTGATCCCACTTGGGGTGGAAGTGTCGGGACACTCGGCGCTTTACCGCGGCGATTTTAAACTGGTGCGCACGCCCCCGCCGCTCGGCGATAGCAGCTGGCGGCTCTACAACATTACTCAAGACCCGGGCGAAACAACCGATCTCGCGGCGCAAATGCCGGAGCTACTGGCGTCGATGCTTGCAGACTATCAGGCCTACGCAGAACGCAACGGCGTGCTTGAGCTGCCACCTGGCTACGATCCGCAGGCGCAGGTCGCGCACAATACGCGCATGAAGATCTACCAGCACTACTGGTACATCTTCGCAGGGATCGGTCTTGTTGGGCTGCTGCTGATCGGCGGCGTAATCTGGCTGGTGATGCGGCTGTTCAAAAAACGTCCAGCATAAGTTCGTCATTCCGGGTTCTCAGTTACGCTGAGCCCCGGAATGACGAAGAGTTACGCGGCGTTCTTTTGGTTCAGCGCCGTGAAGCGGCGCAGGTGATAGTCGACATTGCCGAAGGTGGAGTCGATCATCGTCACGCGCTTAAAGTAGTGACCGACGCGCATTTCGTCGGTGACGCCCATGCCGCCGTGAATTTGAACTGCGGCTTGGCCAACGAAGCGGCTGTGTTTGCCGATCGAAACCTTCGCGCCTGAGACGGCCTTCGCACGCTCAACATCGCTTTCGCCAAGCTTAATCGTAGCGCGCAGCGCCATCGAGTAGCTCTCTTCGCTGGCCATGAACATGTCGACCATGCGGTGTTGGAGCACCTGGAAGTCGGCGATGGCCTTACCGAATTGCTTTCGGGTCTTGGCGTATTCCCGGGTGGACTCCGTCATCATGCGCATGCAGCCGACCGCCTCGGCGCAGTATGCGGCGTTGGCTTCATCGACGATACGCTCGATCAGCGCCAACGCGCCATCGGCCGCGCCGATCAGCGCGTCGGCGCCGACGCTGACGTTCTCGAAATAGACTTCCGACGCACGGGTATCGTCCATCGTCGGGTAGTCGCGTGTGGTGACGCCCTTGGCGTTCTTCGGCACGAGAAAGAGCGAGACGCCCTTCTCGTCGCGCTGGCCGCCGGAGGTGCGGGCGCTGACAAGGAGCGTATCGGCCTGCGGGCCGCCGATGACGACGGCTTTCTGGCCGTTGAGCACATAGCCTGCGCCGTCTTTCTTCGCGGTGGTGGCGACGTCATGGAGCGTCCAGCGGCTCTTCGGCTCGGCTTGTGCAAACGCGATCACGCGCTCGCCGCCAGCGATAGCGTTGAGGTGCTCTTCCTTCTGCGCGGCTGAGCCTGCATATTTCAGTGCGCCGGCGCCGATGACGACGGTCGGTACATAAGGCTCAACCACCAGCGCCTTGCCGAACTCTTCGGCGACGACGTTGATGTCGATCGGGCCGCCACCTAGGCCACCATATTCTTCCGGCAGCGGCGCCATGAGCAGGCCGAGTTCGGCGAACGTCGCCCAATTGGTTTTCCAGGCGTCGTCACTCTTGAGAGCTTCGCGGCGCTTGTCGAAGTCGTACTGGCCAGCCGCCCATTTCGCGATCGAGTCGCGGAGCATGTTCTGTTCGTCGGTGTAATCGAAATTCATCGTGCGTTTCCGGATTTTATTGTTGTCGCGCGTGCAGGATCAAAGACCCAGCACCATCTTCGCGATGATGTTGCGTTGGATTTCGTTGGATCCACCGTAGATCGAGGCTTTGCGCCAGTTGAAATAGACGGGCGCCGCGGCCGATGCGTATTCGGGGCCGACCGCAAACTCGTTGCCGCCGAGACCGCGCGGATAAGGCTGCGCATAATTGCCGACGGCTTCGAGCGTAAGCTCGGTGAGGCGCTGCTGGATCTCAGTGCCCTTGATCTTCAGCAAGGAACTTTCAGGGCCCGGGCCCTTGCCCGCTTGCTCACGCGCAAGCGTGCGCAGTTCGGTCATTTCCAGCGCCGAGAGATCGATTTCGAGCTCGCTGAGCTTGCGTTGAAATTCGTCGTCCTCGATCAGCGGCTTGCCGTCGTCACCGATCTCGGCCTTCGCGATCAACTTCAAGCGCTCAACGTTGCGCTTCGAGCGCGCAACGCCGGCGATGCCGGCGCGTTCGTGAGCGAGCAAGAACTTGGCGCAAGTCCAGCCCTTGTTCTCCTCATAAATGCGCTGATCGACCGGCACCTTCACGTTCTCGAGGAAGACGTCATTCACTTCATAGCCGCCATCGAGCAGCTTGATTGGACGCACTGAGACGCCCGGCGACTTCATGTCGATGAGAAGAAAGCTGATGCCTTCCTGCTGTTTTGCGGTTGCGTCGGTGCGGACGAGGAAGAAGCCCCAGTCGGCGTGTTGGCCGAGCGTGGTCCAGGTCTTCTGGCCGTTGACGATGTAGTGGTCGCCCTCACGCACCGCGCGCGTTTTGAGCGATGCGAGGTCTGAGCCTGCGCCGGGTTCGGAATAGCCTTGGCACCACCAAACGTCGCCGGAGAGGATGCCGGGCAAATACTTCTGCTTCTGCTCGGGCGTGCCGAAGGTGTAGATGACCGGGCCGACCATCGAAACGCCGAACGGAAGCGGCGGGATCGTCTCACCGCGCGCGTTCTCTTCGAGCCAGATGTAACGCTGCGTCGCGGTCCAACCGGTGCCACCATATTCTTTCGGCCAAGCCGGGGCGGACCAACCTTTTTTGCCGAGAATTTTGTGCCAGGCGAGGAAGTCCTCCTTTGAGAGGTCTTCGCGCAGCACCTTGCCCTTCAGGTGCTTTGGATAGTTCTCCTCGATAAACGCGCGCACTTCATTGCGAAACGCGATCTCTTCCGGCGAAAAATTCAAATCCATGATGTTGTCGAGCCCACGCGCGCGAGAGTGCGCGCGGGCGACTATAGAGCGCTTGAAGCTCGCTTCAACTCAGAGCGCGCCACGCGGCTGGATCAATTGCGCATCGGGGATCGGCTTGCCGTTGCGGCGCCGTTCGACGATGGCGGGACGCGGAATATCAGCCGCTTCGCGCTGCACGACGATCGGACGCGGCGTCGCCGCTGGCGCTGCAGGCGGCTGATCGAGGCGCTGGTCCGCCTGCGCCCGCGCAACATCGGTGACTTGGCAATCGATCTCGTTTTCCGCGGCGGCCGCGAAGGGCGCCATCGCTGCGGTGAGCAAGCCAGCCAAAACCAACACTCTCATGTCTCTCCCCTCCGCACGCGGGCCTCTCCCTGACCCGCGCGCCGTTGCGCGCCCTTAGGCCGCTGTTTCTTCCTCTGCGCCAACGGCGATGTCGGCGGTCGAACAGGCGGCGGCTCGCTGCGAACGAAGCATAGCCTGATCGGCGGGGGTTTGGCTGTTCACGGCTTGGCGAGCGATAGCGCTCACCTCCGCTTCGGCCGCAGCGACCGTATCCGCCGTTTGGCGCTGGGCCTCGGCGTTGAGCTGGTATCTGGCGTCGGCAATTTGAGCGCCCGAGACATCCTCGTATGCGGTGCAGCGCACAGCAGCGAGGAACTCATTGCTCGACATCTGCGGCCCGGCCGCCGCCATGGCGAACGGAACGGCGACCACAGCGGCAGCGGTGGTGGCGATGAGAGCGAAACGCATAAATTGACCCTCCAAGTCGAAAAACTGGTTAGTTCCAGCCCGTCTCGCTTTTGGGATGCCACCCCGAGGGGTGTTGGATGCGACCTTGCTGCGATTTCAGGCTGATATCGAAATACGATATGAGGCATCGATAGTCAATGTGAATTTATCGAAAAACGATACATTCCGCTTGCGACCCAATTTGCGCGCCAGATTTCAAGCGCTTAGCTAGAGGGGCTCATGCAGCCACAGCCGATCACCAGCCCCTGCATCAAGGTTTGCGCCGTCAGCGGACTGACCAACACATGCATTGGGTGCGGAAGAACGCTCCGGGAAATCGCACGCTGGGGCTCGATGGATGAAGCCGAGCGCAAGGCCATCATGGCGCAATTGCCAGCTCGCTTGGCGCCCGCGCAACCAACTTAAAGCAGCGCTTCGCGCAGCATGTTGAGCGCAAGCACAGCCAGCACGATGGCGAAGGCGCGCTTCAAGATGAGTTGCGGCAGGCGATGCGCGAGGCGAGCGCCAATTGGCGCCGTGAGCATCGTAAGCAGCGCGAGGAAAATAAAGCCGCCGACATTGACGAAGCCGAGCGACCAAGGCGGCAAACCTTCGCGGCCCCATCCGACGATCGCGTAGCCGATCGCCGCCGGGATCGCGATCGCCGCGCCGAACCCGGAGGCGGTCGCGACGGCCTGATGAATGGGCCGCCCGCACAGCGTCATCACCGTGACGCCAATGGCGCCACCGCCAATGCCCATCAGCGCAGAAAGCAAGCCGAGCCCGCCCGCAATTGTCGCTCGACCAATGCCACGAGGCAGCTCGGCAAACATGCGCCAGTTCGGATTGGCCAATCCCATTTGCGCGGCGATCAGCAACAATCCACCACCAAAGATCAGCAACAACGCTTCAGTGTTCGCGATACCCGCGGCTGCAGCGCCGATGAGCGCGCCAACCGAGATCCAGGGCGTCCAGGTTTTCAGAATATCGAAATCGACAGCGCCCGCTTTCGTATGCGCCGACAGCGAACGCCAGGACGTCGCGATAATTGTGGAGAGCGACGTGCCGACGGCGACGTGCATGCGCACGGCATCATCCAAGCCAAGCGCCGAGAACACGAAATAAAGCGCCGGCACGATGACGATGCCACCGCCGATGCCGAACAGGCCGCCAACAAACCCGGCGGCCAAACCAGCGACCACCAATCCAGCGGCGAACCAAAGAAGTTCAGGATTCATGCGGCCTGCGTGCGCAGATGGCTGACTTCGGCCAGTGCGTCACCGAGCACCTCAAGGCCCGCGCCAGCACGGACACCGCGCTCGGAAAGCACGCGCCGCCACAAACGGCCACCCGGTTGCGAGGCAAACAATCCCAGCATGTGGCGCGTCATGGCTTGAAGTGACACACCGACAGCGAGATTGCGCTCAATGTACGGGAAATACGCTTCGACGGCCGCTTGTCGCGTCATCACTGGCGCCTCGCTGCCGAACACACGTGCGTCAACGTCCAGGAGCACAGCCGGCGTCTGATAGGCCGCGCGCCCCAGCATCACACCATCCAAGCCCTCACCCTCGGCCAAAGCGTGATCGAGATCGCGCAACCCACCGTTCAAGATGATTTCAAGATTGGGCCGCTCGCGCTTAAGCGTGCGCACCAGTTCATAGTCAAGCGGCGGCACGTCGCGATTTTCCTTCGGCGACAAACCGCTTAGCCAGGCCTTGCGGGCATGGACAGTAAAACTGATGCAACCCTCGCGCGCGCAAGCATCGACCAACGCAAAGAGCGCATCGCGCGGCGTTTGCTCATCGACACCAATACGGCACTTGATCGTCACCTGAACCTGCGGCGCCGAAGCTTGGGTCGCCGCCCAGACGCGGGCGACCAGCTCCGGCTCTAACATCAAGCAAGCGCCGAAGCGGCCAGATTGCACGCGATCGGAGGGGCAGCCGATGTTCAGATTAATCTCGTCATAGCCCCAATCGGCGCCGATCCGCGCCGCCTGCGCCATCTTTGCAGGATCGCTGCCGCCGAGTTGCAGAGCCACCGGGTGCTCCATGTCCGAGAAACCAAGCAAACGCTCGCGGTCGCCGTGGATGATGGCGTCGGCTGTCAGCATTTCAGAATAGAGCAACGCCTCACGCGTCAGCGTACGATGGAACGCCCGGCAATGCCGGTCGGTCCAATCCATCATTGGGGCGATGGAAAAACGGCGGTTTAGCGCGCGGGCCACGTGGGCTGTCTATCGCTTCGGAGCGGGCCGGCGCAATTGCGCACAACCGGCCTTCAGCTCCCCGATCCGGCGACATCTTTAACCATCGCGGCGAGCATAGACCCGCAGCTGGCGGAGCCGTTTGCAGCACCGCGCCGCGCCCTCTACAGAGTGGCGCAATGTCGAGCCGCCGCGCCCCACAATCAGACACGCTTTCGCCTGCGCGGCTGACACACTTGCAGCGCCTCGAAGCCGAGAGTGTCCACATCATGCGCGAGGTGGCGGCCGAGTGCGCCAAGCCGGTGATGCTCTATTCAATCGGCAAAGACAGCGCCGTTATGCTGCATCTGGCCGCCAAGGCGTTTTACCCCTCGCCGCTGCCGTTTCCGCTGCTGCATGTCGATACGACGTGGAAGTTCCGCGCCATGTACGAGATGCGCGATCATGTGGCGGCGAACGCCGGTATTGAACTTCTGGTGCACAAGAATCCGGATGCGGAAGCGCGCGGCATCAACCCGTTCGATCACGGATCGCTGCACACTGACCTCTGGAAGACCGAAGGCCTCAAGCAGGCGCTGGATCATTATGGGTTCGACGCGGCGTTCGGAGGCGCGCGGCGCGATGAGGAAAAGTCACGCGCGAAGGAACGCATCTTTTCCTTCCGCACCGCCAATCATCGTTGGGACCCCAAAAGCCAGCGGCCAGAGCTTTGGCGCCTTTACAACGCGCGCAAGCACAAATCGGAATCGATCCGTGTATTCCCGCTCTCGAATTGGACCGAGCTAGACATCTGGCAATACATCCACCTCGAACGCATTCCGATAGTGCCGCTCTATTTCGCTGCTGAACGCCCGGTAGTGCGCCGCGACGGAGCACTCATCATGGTCGATGACGAGCGCATGCAATTGCGCGAGGGCGAAAAGGCGGAGCTGCTGAAAGTCCGCTTCCGCACGCTCGGGTGCTACCCGCTGACCGGCGCTGTCGAGAGCAGCGCGGAGACGTTGACGGCCATCATCCAGGAAATGCTGCTGACCACGACCAGCGAACGCCAGGGCCGGGTCATCGATCACGATCAGGCGGCTTCGATGGAGAAGAAGAAACAGGAGGGCTATTTCTGATGGCCCACGTTTCCAATCTCATCGGCTCGGATATCGAGGCCTACCTCACCCAACACCAGCACAAATCGCTGCTGCGCTTCATCACCTGCGGCAGCGTCGATGACGGCAAATCGACGTTGATAGGCCGCCTGCTCTACGATTCGAAAATGATCTTCGAAGATCAGCTCGCGGCGCTTGAGAAGGATTCCAAGACGGTCGGCACCCAGGGTGGAGAGCTTGACCTGGCGTTGCTCGTCGATGGCCTAGCGGCGGAGCGCGAGCAAGGCATCACCATCGATGTCGCGTATCGCTTCTTCTCGACCGACAAACGCAAGTTCATCGTCGCCGACACACCGGGCCACGAACAATACACGCGCAATATGGTGACCGGCGCCTCAACCGCCGACCTTGCAGTGATCTTAATCGATGCGCGCAAGGGCGTGCTGACGCAGACGCGGCGCCATTCCTATCTCGTTCAACTCATGGGCATCCGGCACGCAGTGCTTGCGGTGAACAAGATGGATTTGGTCGATTGGTCCCAAGAGAGGTTCGACGCGATCGTTTCCGACTATCGCCGTTTTGCGGAGCAGATTGGCCTAAAAAGTGTGCTGGCGATCCCGCTCTCGGGTTTGACCGGAGACAATGTCACAAGCCGGAGCGGGCGCGCCCCTTGGTATGACGGACCGGTGCTGATGGAGCAGCTGGAAACGGTCGAGATCGATGAGGCGCGACGCGTCTCGGGTCCGCTGCGGTTTCCGGTGCAATCGGTCAACCGGCCGAACGCGGACTTTCGCGGCTTCGCCGGCCAGATCGTCAGCGGCCGCGTCAAGCCCGGCGACGCGATCCGTGTCTCGCCTTCAGGTAAAACCAGCACCGTTGATCGCATCGTCACGCAGGATGGCGATCTCGGTGAGGCAATAGCGGGTCAGTCGGTCACGCTCACTCTGAGAGATGAAATCGATTGCTCACGCGGCGACATCATCTCCGCTGCGGATGATCCGCCCGAAGCGTCGGATCAGTTCGAAACGACGTTGATCTGGATGTCGGAGGAACCGGCTTTGCCGGGGCGGCCATATTGGTTGAAAATCGGCGCGCGCACCGTTTCAGCGACGATCACGGAGATCAAACACAAGATCAATGTGAACACGCTCGAGCATCTTGCGGCGAAAGTACTCGAGCCCAACGAGATCGCCGTCTGCAATATTAGTCTCGATCAAGCTGTCGCATTCGATGCTTACGAGCAGAACAGCGATACTGGCGGCTTCATCCTTATCGACCGCACCTCCAACGCCACGGCTGGCGCGGGACTTATTCGCTTTGCGCTACGCCGCGCCCAAAACGTGCATTGGCAATCGATTGATGTAACGCGCAGCGCGCGCGCCGAGATTAAAGGGCAAAAACCAGCTGTGCTTTGGTTCACCGGCCTATCAGGGGCCGGTAAATCGACGATCGCAAACCTGGTCGACAAGAAGCTGCACTCACTCGGCAAGCACACGGTTGTGCTCGATGGCGACAACGTCCGCCACGGGCTGAACCGCGACCTGGGCTTCACCGATGCGGATCGCGTTGAGAACGTGCGGCGCGTCGCTGAAGTCGCGAAGCTTATGGCGGATGCGGGGTTGATCGTGCTCGTCTCGTTCATCTCGCCCTTCCGCGCCGAGCGCGACATGGCGCGCCGATTGATGTGCGATGGCGAATTCTACGAAGTGTTTGTCGACACATCGCTGGCAGAAGCCGAAAAGCGCGACGTGAAGGGCCTCTACAAGAAGGCGCGCTCGGGGCAGCTGAAGAATTTCACCGGCGTCGATAGCCCGTACGAGCGGCCGGAAAATCCGGAATTCCACATCGACACGGCGACCACTGACGCAGCATCAGCGGCTGCGTTGATCGTCGACAAGCTAACGTCCTAGACGCGGCCCGTTACGGGTATCAACGCGCCAGTGATGTCGCGCGCGGCGGGTGACGCGAGAAACAACATCACCCGCGCGAGGTCCTCGGGTTGAACCCAAGTGCTGAAATCGGCGTTCGGCAAGTCTTTGCGGTTCGGCGCGGTATCGAGGATAGAGGGCAGAACGGCGTTCACACGCACCTTGCCCTTCATCTCTTCGGCGAGCGCTTCAGTAAGCTTGTGTACGCCCTGCTTTGAAGCCGCGTACGGCCCGAAGCCGGCGCCTGCCTTCACTGCGCCATGGGCGCCCACGTTGACGATCGCGCCGCCGGTTTCAATGAGATGCGGCAGCGCCGCCTTGCTCGCGTTCACGGCTGTCTTGGTGTTGATCGTGAACATCTTCTCCCACACATCGACACCGCCGTCGGCGACCGCGTTCCAGACAAAACCACCAGCTATGTTGAACAAGGCGTCAATGCGGCTGTGAACTTTGAAGACCGTTTCGATTGCGGCGGCAGCGGCGGCGGCATTGGTGAGATCGGCCCCGCCGACGCTGACGACATCTTCAAAGAGAGCTGCCGCCGGCGCAGGCGCGTAATCAATAAGGACCGGAATGGCGCCAGCTTCGAGCACGATCTTCGCGGCTGCCCGTCCGAGCGCGCCGAACCCGCCGGTGATAACAACGACCTTACCCTGCACGCCGCCCTCCTGGATCGGGGCGTTCTAGCCTGTGCTGACGGGGTCCGCATCCAAATCCGCGCTGATGCGCATCCTCTAGGCAACGATACGTATCGTTGCATGAAGAAACTCAAGCGGACGGGAAACCGTCCGCTCTTTTTTCAGCTCCGGCTCTTCATTTCCTGCATGACGCGTTGTGCGTAAGCGCGGCTCACCGGCACCTCATCACCGCTTTCGAGCACGGCCATGAGACGGCCATTGGCGTCGCGGCGGACCGCCTTCAAGCGCTTCCAGTTCACGAACGCCGAACGGTGAACGCGCAGCATCAAATTGGGATCGAGCTTCTCTTCGAGGTGGGACATGGTCTCACGATGCAAGAGCGTGCGGCCTTCCCAATAGAGACGGACATAATCGCGCTCAGCCTCGATGCGTTCAACGTCAGCGACCGGCACACGCAAGAAGCGGCCGCGATCACGAATCCAGAATTCTTTCTCGTATTGCGGCCCTTCGCGGTCCTCGGCCTCACGCTTCAGGGCATCGAGAACCGCGGCGAGTTCTTCTACGCGGCGGCCAGCGTCTTTCGCGGCGCGGCGTTCGCGCGCGCGACCAAGCGCCGAAGCCAAACGCTCGAACTCAACGGGCTTCACCAAATAGTCCACAGCTGAGGTTTCGAACGCCTGCACGGCGTAGGAGTCGAATGCAGAGACAAAGATAACTTCCGGCCCGCCGGAATCTTCGACCGCATTGGCGACTTCAAACCCATCCGCCAGCGGCATCTTAATGTCGAGCAGCACAACATCAGGCTTCAGGTCACGCATCTGCGTGATCGCTTGCGCGCCATCGCTTGCGGCGCCCACGACTTCAACGTCAGGGATCGCCTGCAACGCAAGCTTAATGCGCCGGAGCGCCAGGGGCTCGTCGTCAGCTAAGAGCAGGCGCAGGGGTTGAGCGGACACCGTCTTCCTCCAGGGGCAAATAGAGTTCAATGCGGCAGCCATGCGGCTCCCGATTGCGTGCGATGAGACCCGCGCGCTGGCCGTAAATCAGTTCAAGACGCTCGCGAATGTTGGCGAGCCCTACGCCGCGCCGGCGCGGCAGCATTTCCTCACCGGGCAGGCCCGGGCCATCGTCTTCCACCACGATCCGCAACACGCCCTCGTCCCGGCGCGCCGATACGTTGATCGAACCGCCATCAACGCTTGGCGTGATCGCGTACTTGATCGCGTTCTCGAGGATGGGTTGCAAAATGAGGCTCGGCAGCTTGGCGTGCTCAAGGCCTGGCTCGATGTCGAACCGCACTTTGAGTTTGTCGTCGAAGCGCGTCTGTTCGATCTCAAGATACTTGCGCTGCGCTTCGAGCTCAGCCGTGAGATTGGCAAGCGCCGTCGGCTGACGATCAAGCGAATAGCGTAAGAACCCGGCGAGCTTCAGGATCATGCTTTCGGCAGCGTCGTTGCGCTTCTCGAGCACAAGCGTCGAGATCGCGTTCAACGTGTTGAAGAGAAAATGCGGATTGATCTGATAGTGCAGCATCCGCAGCTGGGCGTCGTAAGCCAACGCCTGCGCGCGCGCGACGGCTCGCGCCTGTGCGATGCTTTCGAAGTGATAACCCAACAGCGCTTGCGTCAGGCCCCAGAGCGGCAGCGCCCAACCAAACTGGAAAAGATAGATCACGAACGGATAGGGCTCTGGCGAAAAGCCGGCGAGCATCTGCGGCCAGAATTGCTCGCTGTATTGGGTGAGTGGTGCGAGCGCCAAGGCGCCCAGAACCAGCGTCACGTTGCGCGCCCAATTGGACCGCGCCGCGCGCGGCCCCGCGACAACGGCGAGTAGGATGCCGGTCAGCAGAAAATACGTGAAGACAACGAGACCGCGATTTACAAAGTACGGGAAGTCGTTGACGTCCTCCGGCGGATCAGCGCCTGCGGCGGCAGTGCGGATCGCAAGATACATCAGCCAGAAAGCGGCATGAGCCCCCCAGCGTGTCCAGGCCGGGTGCTCGAGCAGGCTTTGGGGCCGCGTCGCGCCCTGCACTGCTTCTGCTTGCTCCCTCATGCCCTCAGCCTATCAAGTTCCAGTCGGAGGTGATGTCGCTGACTGCAGCTGACGGTCCCCTTCGTCGCAATTTCAGGTCGCTTCGTCGTGGCGCCGCGCAAGTTGGCTGAAACCCTCTGAAAACCGAGACTTACGAGCCTCAACCTTACGGCGCCCTGTTTCCGCGACGCCCGCAAGGGCAAACCCGATCCGGCGCGAACACATCCTCGCGAGGTCGCCTGCTTGCAGGTCTGCGAACGCACCTCTAAGGAGCGCCGCGATGCTGGGTGACGCCGAAACTGCCGTTCACAACCGCCGCCAATCACGATGGGGCGCATGACTCTGCTCGGCGCTACCGTTTTCATCAATCTCGATCGCGATACGGCGCGACGCACGCACATGGAAAGCGAGTGCGCGAAAGCTGGACTTTCGCCTATGCGCTTGAGCGCTGCCAATGGCGCGGCGCTGGAAGAGGAGCTGCGCGCCTACTTCCCGCATGCCGGCGATCAAGAGCGCTCGTTCCTCTCGCCAGGGGAAACGGGGTGCTATGCGAGCCACCTCACCATTTGCCGCCGCATCGTCTCGGGCGAGTTACAAGCGCCGGTGCTGGTTTTCGAAGACGACATCGAGCTCCACGACGGCTTCGCCGCATTGATTGAGCGCACGCTCCAGACGCTGCCGGCGGACTGGGACATTGTGCGGCTCTCGAACGACACCAAGCAAGTTGCAGCGCCTCTCGCTGAACTCGGCGGTCGCTACGATCTTGTGCGCTATTCAACGATCCCAGGCAGCACTGGCGCGCTGATGTTCAGCCGCACGGGTGCGGAAAAATTCTTGGCTGCGGAGGCGCGTGACCTGCCGATCGATCAGGATCTCAAGCGCGTCTGGCATTGGGGCCTGAATACGTTCGGCGTGCTGCCCGCGCCGGTGCGCCGCGACATCTTCGATACCTCCTCAATCGACGCGATCGGCGGCGAAGGCCATCGCAGCAAGAAGAAGCGGCAGGCGCGCCTGCGTGCGCATCGGCGCAGTGAAGCCCGAGCGCGCTTCGCACACGGCGTTCGCTCGTTTGGCGCCGGACGTTGGATATTGGCCGAAAGTCTGAGCGCACTCATTGCGCTAGCGCCGAAACGCTCGCGCCCTTCGCTACTCATGCGCGCCAACAGATTGTTCGCGGGCGCTTAGGCGCCGATCAAGGGCAGATCAGATACTTCTCGCCGGTGCGCTTGGCGTTGTAGGCGGCCAACACGTTTGGATTGAGCGCTTCGGTGAGCGATATTTTGTGGCTGTAGTGGCTCTTGAAGGTCGTCGTGAGTTCGTCGACCACGCGCTTGCGCATCCTGCCAACAGTTTCAGGTCCAGCCTTCGCCATGAACGGGGTCAGCAGGAAACCAGAAAGTCCCCACGAAAGGCCAAAATTGCGCGTCAACGTCGTCGGCCCCAGATCAAGTCCGCCGTAGATATAAACTTGCTTGTGCGTGTCGGAGCCGTAGCGGCTGTAGGTCTTCATGCGCTTCACGGCAGCAACTTCCATCGCGCCTAGAATTTGGCTCGCCAGTTTGCCACCGCCAATTGCGTCGAAGCCAAGGGTGGCCCCAGTTTCAATGAGCGCCGCCGTTAGATCATCTTGGAACGTCTCCGCCGAGGAGTTCAGCACGTATTTCGCGCCAATTCCCTGCAGCAACGCAACTTGCTCGGCGCTGCGCACGATGTTGACGAGCGGAATGCCGTCGCTCGCACATATCTTCACAAGCATCTGACCAAGATTGGAAGCAGCGGCGGTATGCACGATCGCGGTGTGGCCTTCGCGGCGCATGACTTCGGTGAATGCGAGCGAGGTCAGCGGATTGACGAAGCACGACGCCCCGTCGGCGGGATCCGTGCCCACGGGAAGCTCCATACACATCGCGGCCGGCAAACAGCGATATTGCGCGTACATTGCCCCGCCAAGCAGCGCGACGGTTTTGCCGAGGAGCGCTTGCGCTTCAGGCGAGGCGCCAACCTTCACGACCGTACCGCAACCTTCATTGCCGATCGGCATGGCCTCACCGACGCGGCCCGCCATAGCGCGCATGCCGGCGGGCGGAATGGTGGCTGTGATAACCGGCAGACCGTCACGCGTTGAGGCGCGCGCTGTCGAAACATCGCCGGCGCCGACCAGGAGGCCGAGATCGGATGGGTTGATAGGAGTTGCGAGCACACGCACCAGCACCTCGTGGTCGCGCGGCTGCGGCATCGGTAAGCGAGCGAGTGATATCTCAAGCTCGCCGCCCTCCTTCACCAGCGACAGCATGGTCAGGTTATCTTGCGGCAGTTCGGTCATGGCGGCGCGCCTTCTTCGATATGGAGTAAGCGACAGCGCTAGCTGAAGCATGCCGGCGCCACAACGCAAAACGGCCCCGCTGTTTCCAGCAGGGCCGTTGCTTAGTTGGGTGCGGGAGTAGGATTTGAACCTACGACCTTCAGGTTATGAGCCTGACGAGCTACCGGGCTGCTCCATCCCGCGGCAAACTTTCCGACGCTTGAGTAGCAGCCCGGTCTTTTCCGGTCGACGGCCTCGCTTTCGCTCGGCCTTGGGCTGCTCCATCCCGCGGCAAACTTTTGATCTCTGATGCGCAAACGGCCGCGTGTTTAGCGCGGCCGGAAGACGTCACGGCCGAAGCCGTCATTGTGATTTGAGGGTTCTATTGGACTTTGCGTTCACGCGGATCTTGCAGACCCGGCAGCGACCTACTCTCCCATGCCTTGAGACATAGTACCATTGGCCCTGGGGGACTTAACGACTGAGTTCGGGATGGGATCAGGTGGGGACCCCCCGGCATAGCCGCCAGGTCGGCAAGACCCGCGCGAAAAGCTCTTGTACCAAACAAGAGATGACATTGTCTGTTTGCGTTGTTTGTGGCGACGCAGTCGTCGCCGTGCATGAACAATGATCGTTCAAGCCGATTGAGCGATTAGTACTAGTCAGCTTCAAGCCTCACGGCTCTTCCACACCTAGCCTATCAACGTAGTAGTCTTCTACGGCTCTCTAGGGAAACCTAGTTTTGAGGGGGGTTTCACGCTTAGATGCTTTCAGCGTTTATCCCGTCCGCACTTAGCTACCCAGCTGCGCCATTGGCATGACGACTGGTGCACCAGAGGTGCGTTCATCCCGGTCCTCTCGTACTAAGGACAAATCCTCTCAAGTTTCCAACACGCACGGTAGATAGGGACCAAACTGTCTCACGACGTTCTGAACCCAGCTCACGTACCACTTTAAATGGCGAACAGCCATACCCTTGGGACCTGCTCCAGCCCCAGGATGTGATGAGCCGACATCGAGGTGCCAAACCGCCCCGTCGCTATGGACGCTTGGGGGCGATCAGCCTGTTATCCCCGGAGTACCTTTTATCCGTTGAGCGATGACCCTCCACACACGGGATCACCGGATCACTATGACCGACTTTCGTCTCTGCTCGACTCGTCAGTCTCGCAGTCAGGCAGGCTTATGCCATTGCACTCAACAACCGATGTCCGACCGGTTTGAGCCTACCATCGCGCGCCTCCGTTACTCTTTGGGAGGCGACCGCCCCAGTCAAACTGCCCGCCATGCTGGGTCCCGGATCCAGATAATGGATCGCGGTTAGACGTCACCGAAAATCAGGGTGGTGTTTCATCTTGCGGCTCCACGAAAGCTGACGCCTCCGCTTCAAAGCCTCCCACCTAGCCTACACAAATCGTCGATAACGCCACAGCAAAGCTGCAGTAAAGGTTCACAGGGTCTTTCCGTCTAGCCGCGCGAACTCCGCATCTTCA